>DAOUHE010000336.1:0-16055 GCA_034428715.1 Dehalococcoidia bacterium
TAAAACTCGCCAAGCTATGGGGTAATTATAGCCATACCGACGGCCAACGTCTCACAAATGGACAATGGTTTAAAGAATGCCGACGATTTACTCAGAGGGATATTCACCCATATGGGAAATGTGGGTTCAGGAAATGTCAGCTTCGTCTGAAGAGATGAGCGCCCAGGTACAGGAGGTGGTGGCCGCCTCCCAATCGCTGGATTCGATGGCTCAGGAATTACGTGAGGCGGTTGGCGCTTTTAAAGTCGATTCAACCAATAAGCAGGCCGGCGGGGAAGGGTAATCCGGCGGCTATCCGAGTTGAAGCGAGGGCAATATCGCTTTTGCCCCAGCTATCGCCCTGTCTAACCCTCCGTTGGGCAGGGCGAAAATTCATCTGGAGGGTTTTGAATATGTTTGATCACATCGCACCCGATCACAGGTCGTATATGGAAGAGGGAGTGTCAAATGCCGTATGCCCGAATTGTTCGTGGCAGTTGGCAGATCAAGCCCACGTCGCCGGAACCGAAGCGAAACGACTATCAGACACGGCGTCGACGATCACACTTGATATGTCCCAGCTTTTGGGACGGCTCGCCGAAATCATGGTGGATTTCAAACAAGCCGTATCCGATGGCGGGCAAGAAATAGATGGCGAATTCGGGAATTCCCTTGGAGCGATCTTAACCGCCGTCGAACAAGTAAGAGAGGAAAAGGAAAAGGTGGCCTCCCTCGCCGTCGCCACGTCTTCAGCAAGATTGGCACGGACCACGGAGGCACTGCGGCTCGACATCCGATCGTTGATGCAAGCAAAAACCGAGGATCAAGGTTCCATTTAACGACTAAGCATACCCAATCCCTCACCTTTTCCGCAGGTCCAAAGGGGGCTGGTTCAGAAAGATGCCGCGGGCCATTGCCCATAGTGCACGCGTTACCTGATCGAGGCAGTGGGCCGACTCAGTTTGGTAACGCAGCAGGCAGCCGCCGTTGGGGAGAGTGGTTGCGGCGCCATTGGAATCACGATCATTTACAAACCAGCTGGTGAACGCGTCGGCGGCCCCATGCCAATCAAGATGGCTGTCACCGCACAGCAACATCGTCGCGGCGTACGCGGCACCCTCCATGCCACCGAGGCCAGATGGGACCCAGGCCTTTGGTTGGATCCGAATCCGGTCCCGGTAAACCAGCTGGCCGGAGCGCCTAACCAGGACCTCCGCCGTCAGCTCATTGAACCGCCACCTCTCTTGCCGGGCCACACGCCCAACCGCAAACCCGTCGAGAATGATAGCTCGGCTGCGGGGCGCCATGTCCACCGCCAGCGATTGGTCAAGGGATGAAGCGGGATGAGGGATTACGTGGTCCGGCAGGTACTCCAACACCGCGTCTTCAGCAAGATTGACGGTGGTCCGATGAAAGGCCGGGCCTGAATCGGTGCGGTAAACCTTGGCCGCCGAGGTAGTGGTCAACATTGCGTGAGCGCCCTTGGCTAAATCAATTTCCGTAGTAAGGCAGTCGCCGCCCAGCAAACCACCAGTGGGGTTCAGCAGCGTGACGCATATGGCTCCGCTGCCGTCAAGTTGCATGGGTTTTGATACTTGTAACGGCAACGTAGATCGGTTCTGGGTCATGACGGTACCGAGACCGCGGCGTTCAAAGCGAAGGCTGAGGTGTCCTTTCATGAAATCGACCAGCCAATCAAGACAGCCTCGCTGTTCTTCACCCTAAGCCGTTCTCCGCCTCGGGCCATGTTTCGCCTTGGGCCGATAGTCTTTTCAAAACCCAATTCGCCACATCGCCGGCGCCGGCGCCGCTCCGCAGGTTGGTGAAATAGAAAGGCCGCCCTTCTCGGACCCGGGTGGTATCGGTCCTCATCGCCGCAAGGTCGGCGCCTACGTAGGGCGCCAAGTCAACCTTATTGATCACCAGCAGATTGGAACGCGTTATCGCCGGCCCACCCTTGCGGGGAATCTTATCGCCTGCCGCCACGTCGATGACATAGATAGAGGCGTCCACCAATTCCGGGCTGAAGGTCGCGGCCAGATTATCACCACCGCTTTCCAGCAGGATCAACTCCAAATCCGGGAATCGGCCGGTCAACTCGCGGATAGCTTCCAGGTTGACCGACGCGTCCTCCCGAATCGCCGTGTGGGGGCACGAGCCGGTTTCCACTCCCATGACACGCTGTGGAGACAGGACATTCCGCCGCACCAAAAACTCAGCGTCTTCCTTGGTGTAGATGTCGTTGGTGATGACGGCTACCTCATGTTTATCGCTCAACCGGCGGCACAGAGCCTCCACCAATGCCGTTTTTCCGGAGCCTACCGGACCGCCGATCCCTATTGTGGTCGCTATTTGGGCCATTTCTCCCCCCGACGTTTGAGTCTAACCTAGGAATTGAGTGATTGCTGATGGACCGGGAGTTGATACGCTCAAGAACGGAACAGGCGTTGCTCCAGTTTGGCGTGACGCATGCCCGCAATATCAAGGCCGGGGCTGAAACTCCAGATATCGGATTGTTCTTTCCCAATGGAATCCCGCGCCAGACCGGTGATCAGCGGGCCCACCGCCCACAATATCTTTTGGGCGTCGAGCTGACCAAGGGGCATCAACCGGGTTGCGGCGCTGACGATTTGGGAAGCCGTTGAAAAGAGAAAAGCGGAGGCCGCCTGTTCAGGGTCCCAGCCAATTACACCCCCACTCATCCCAAAGGCTACCGAGTGATGTCCCGGCGTCTCCATTGACTCTACAGCGGTCAGATAGCCATCAATTAGCGGGTCGTTGGTCAGTTCGGCCGCCACCCGCGCGGTTTGGTGGCCCATCTGGCGGCTGGCCTTCCGGGACTCGGAAACGTGAATCTGAGCATCCAAGTCCCGGTCCAATGCCAGACAACTTTCCAGGTCACGCCGCTGGGCCAAGCGCCCCGCGACAGTCACCACTACGGCATCGCAGGGTCCCGCTCGGCCCCGCAAGTAAGCGGTCAACACATCTTGCACCCCTTGTGAATCCACCACTCGCCCTGTTTCGACATAGTACTCCAGCCCGTGTGAATGGGCGTAGCCGCCGATGGGGAGCAGGGAGTCTGAGAATTGGAGCAGGCGGACGAGATTAGCCGTTTGGTGAATAGCCAATCGGTCTTCCAAGATTCAAGTTAAAAAAGGAAGTAACGTTGGGCCATGGGCAGGGTCTGGGCCGGTTCGCACGTTAACAACTCGCCGTCGGCCCGCACCTCGTACGTGTCTGAGTCCACCTCTATGTACGGCAGGGCGGCATTGTTCACCATATCGGCCTTGGTCAGCGTCCGGCACCCTTTTACAGCCACGGTCCGTTTCTGCAGGCCCAGGCTCTGGGGCACACCCGCCTCGATGGCCGCACCAGATAGGAAAGTCACCGACGTGGAATACCGGGCCCTGCCTAACGCTCCGAACATGGGGCGGAAGATTACCGGCTGTGGCGTGGGGATGGAAGCGCTGGGATCGCCCATGGCGGCGCCTACGATGAAGCCACCCTTTATGACCAGGTCTGGTTTTACCCCAAAGAAGGCTGGGTTCCATAAAACCATGTCTGCCAATTTCCCGGCCTCGATGGAACCAACCTCGTGAGCGATACCATTAGCTATGGCGGGGTTGATGGCATATTTGGCCAAGTAGCGGCGGGCCCTCAAATTGTCGCTGCCGGGCATCTCTCCCGCCAGCGGTCCCCTTTGTTGCCTCATCTTGCCGGCCGTCTGCCAGGTGCGCAGGATGACCTCGCCTACCCTTCCCATTGCCTGAGCGTCGGACGACATCATGCTGATGGCGCCCATATCGTGGAGTATGTCTTCGGCGGCGATGGTTTCGGCCCGGATCCGCGACTCGGCGAATGCCAGGTCTTCGGGTATGCCGGGGTTGAGGTGATGGCATACCATGAGCATATCCAGATGCTCGTCCATCGTGTTGACCGTGAATGGCATGGTCGGATTGGTGGATGAGGGGAGGCAGTTGGCCTCGCCGCACACGCGAATGATGTCCGGCGCGTGTCCTCCGCCCGCGCCTTCGGTATGGTAGGTGTGGATGGTCCGGCCTTTGAATGCCCGAATGGTATCCTCCACGTACCCAGCCTCGTTCAAGGTGTCGGTATGGATGGCGACGGAAACGTCGTGGGCTTCGGCGGCGGTTAGAGCGGAATCCACGGCCGCAGGGGTGCTGCCCCAATCTTCATGAAGCTTCAGGCCGATGGCCCCGGCCAGTATCTGCTCGGTAAGGGGTCCTTGATAGGAAGCGTTTCCCTTGCCCAGGAACCCAAGATTGATCGGGATCTCTTCGGAAGCTTCCAGCATACGGTGGATGTTCCAGACGCCCGGCGTGCAAGTGGTGGCTTTGGTGCCCGTGGCCGGTCCGGTGCCGCCGCCGATGAGGGTGGTGATGCCCGAAGCCAGGGCCTCCCAAGCCAATTGTGGACAGACGAAGTGAACATGGGGGTCGATGCCGCCCGGAGTCAGCAACATGCCCTCTCCGGCAATCACCTCAGTGCCGGCGCCCACGGTCATGCCCGGTGTCACCCCATCCATTATGTCGGGGTTGCCCGCTTTACCGATGGCGGAGATACGCCCGCCGCGGATGCCCACGTCGGCTTTTACGATCCCCCAGTGATCCATGATCACGGCGTTGGTCACCACGGCATCGAGTATATGATCGGCGCTGGTGGCCCAAGAGGACTGGCCCATGCCGTCGCGCAAAACCTTGCCGCCGCCAAACTTGGCCTCGTCGCCGTGGGCTGTCAGGTCGTCTTCGATTTCGATGAAAAGATCTGTGTCGGCCAGCCTGATGCGGTCTCCGGTGGTGGGGCCGAATAGATCGGCGAACTGCCTGCGGGGTATGCCCAGGCTCACGGCGTATCCTCCAAGAATCCCTCTTGCCTTGCCTTGGCCAGGGCAGCGTCGCGGGCATCTTCACCCGTGGCCTGCCCGTTGGTCAGGTTGTTAAGACCGTACACTTGTTTACGGCCTCCCAATTCCACCAAAGTCACGGCCTTGTCATCACCGGGCTCAAAACGGACCGCCGTGCCCGCCGGTATGTTCAGCCGCATCCCGAAGGCGGCTTCGCGGTTGAAACGCAAGGCTCGGTTGGCCTCGAAGAAGTGAAAGTGGGATCCGACCTGGATGGGCCGGTCTCCCGTGTTAGCTACCAGAATATCAAGAGTCCGGCGCCCTTCATTGGCGGCGACCGGCGTATCGGGTAATACATACTCTCCGGGTATCATATGTGAAACCTGCTCGATCCAGACTCCAAACCCTCGTGGTTTTCTTATAGAATAGGCAGGTACCGGGAGACCTCGTAGTCTGTGACCGTGGAGCGGTATTCGCGCCACTCGATCTTCTTGTTTTCAATAAAACTATTGTATATGTGGTCGCCCAACGCCTCCGCCAGAAGCTCACTGCGTTCCGCCAAGGCAATGGCCTCGCCAAGGCTGGTGGGCAAAGTCCTGATGCCCAGCGACTGGCGGCGTTCCTCGCTCATTTGGAATACGTTTCCCAGCGCCGGTGGTTGTACCGGATAGTTTTCTTCGATGCCTTTCATGCCGGCGGTCAGCATGACGCTGAAAGCCAAGTAGGGATTACAGGCGGGGTCCGGCGCGCGGTACTCGACGCGGACCGAACTCTCGTAGCCGGGCTTGTAAGCAGGAACGCGCACCAGGTCGGAACGGTTCTCGTGGGACCAGGATACGTATACTGGAGCTTCATAACCTGGAACCAGCCGTTTGTATGAGTTGATCCATTGGTTTGTCACGAGGGTGATCTCAGGCGCATGGTGGAGTAGCCCGGCTATGAATTTCTTGCCGACCTCTGACAGGTAATGCTCATCGTCATCGTCGAAGAAGGCGTTCTTGTCTCCCTTGAACAGGGACTGATGAACGTGCATTCCAGAACCGTTGATGCCCGACACCGGTTTGGGCATGAAGGTGGCGTAAACGCCTTTTATTTGGGCCAACTCCTTGATAACTAGCTTGGCTGTCATGACGCTATCGGCCATGGCCAAAGCGTCGGTGTATTGCAGGTCTATCTCATGCTGACTGGGAGCGGCCTCGTGATGGGAGTATTTCACCGGCACACCCATATCGCCCAGGTTCAGCACGGTGTCCCGGCGCAGGTCGCTGGCTGGTTGGCTGGTAAGCTGGTCGAAGTAGCCGCTGTTGTCCAGAAATTCGGGCTTATCTGCGTTCTTCAGCAAGAAGAACTCCAACTCGGTGCCCACGTAGTAGGTATAGCCCAGTTTGGCAACCCTTTCGAGGTTCCGCTTCAATGTGTAGCGGGGGTCTCCGATAAAAACCTCCCCTCTGGGGCGGCGAATCTCGCAAAACATGCGGGCCACCGCGTTTTGCTGCGGGCGCCATGGCAGCAGGGTAAAGGTATTGGCATTAGGAAAGGCCCGCATATCGCTCTCTTGGGACCTCGCGAACCCCTCTATCGCGGAGCCATCGAACCCCACCCCTTCGTTCATCGCGTCTTCAAGGTCATCCGCGTTGATGGCGAATCCTTTCAGGTGTCCCAGGATATCGGGGAACCACAGACGGACGAACTTGACGTCGGCGTCCTTGGCGGCTTGCAAGACATACTCTTTTTCGGCACCGTCATGGGAAACCATGTAACTTCCTCCTACCGCTCCTGCCTGGACATTTTGGTGTTACCAATCCCGTTTTGCGGGAGGACCCGCTAGACGGTCACACCGCCAGATACTCTCGAACGGAATTCCGGTCAAGATCCTTGGTCTGCCCTTCTAGGACGATCGATCCATTCTCCATGATATAACAATGGTCAGCTACGCTCATCGCGAAGTCCAAGAACTGCTCGACAAGCAGAATGGCCGTCTCTTGGCTCTCCCTGAGCCTGTGAAGGAGATCCTCGATCTCCTGGACTATATTCGGCTGCAGTCCCTCGGTGGGTTCGTCGAGCAACAGTACCTTGGGCTTGCGAACCAGCACCCTCGCCAGAGCCAGTTGTTGCTGTTGCCCTCCACTCAGGGTTCCAGCGGCCTTGGTTCTAAAGGTTTTCAAGGCGGGAAATTGATCGTACATCACATCTAGTGTTTCGGTCTTCCGGTCACCCATCGGCAGGGCTTCCAGGCCCATCAGCAGGTTCTCATGGACCGTCAGGTATGGAAACACTTCCCTCCCTTGGGGAACGTAACCGATGCCACCGATGGCCCTCTTATTGGGCGGCCAGTTCGTGACGTCTTTACCATCCAAGAATACCTTGCCGGCTTTGGGGCGAATGAGGCCCATGATTGATTTTAGCAGAGTGGTCTTGCCCACTCCGTTGCGCCCCATCAATGATACCGCCTGGCCCGGCGCCATGGCGATTTCGACCTCTTTCAGTATGGCGCTCTGCCCGTATCCAGCCGACAGCGACTGGATGGCAAGCATCGTGCTATTCATATCGTCAAACGTCCGGCCCGGAGACGATCTGGTTATTCATCCGCCCGTTGACCGGACCGCATTTGATTGGACGGCATCTGGAGGCGTCCAGCTTCCCGAGGGGCTGGACGCCTCGTTTCCCGGAACTGTCCCATCTCTTGTCCCGGCTCCCGTTGGTGTCGAGCCCCGGCTGCGTCCCAGGTAGGCCCTAATCACCTGCGGGTCCTGCTGCACCACGTCCATGGTGCCTTCGCTCAGGACCTTTCCTTGGTGCAGGACGGTTACGGTTTGGGCGAACTGCCTCACAAAGTCCATGTCGTGTTCGACCACCAAAACCGAGCGGTCACGGGCGATCTCTTGTAACAACCGGCCCGTGCGGTCGCGTTCCCTCCGGGTCATTCCGGCCACCGGCTCGTCCAACAGCAGCAATTTTGGCTCCTGAACCAATAACATTCCGATCTCTAACCACTGCCGTTCGCCGTGAGACAGGACCCCCGCGTTATCATTCGGCCGCTCGGCAAGACCGGTCAACTCCAACGTGTCATCTATTCGCTGAGCAAGAGCCCGGGTGATGGGCCGAAACAGCGCAAAGACCCGGTTTCGGAAGCGGCCGGCTGCCTCCAGGTTTTGGTGTACCGTTAGACTATTGAACACCGACGGTGTCTGAAACTTGCGCCCGATGCCCAGCTTCACCAGAGCGTGCTCCGAAAGGCGGGAAAGGTCTATTCCGCCGTCGAAGGTCGCTGTGCCCCGGCTGGGCTTGGATTTGCCGGTAATCACATCCAAAAGTGTGGTTTTCCCAGCGCCGTTGGGGCCGATGAGGAAGCGCATCTCGCCGTAGCCAATGGAGAAATCAAGGTTATCCAGCACCGTGAAGCCGTCGAAGCTGATGCTCAGGTTCTCGACCAACAAGATATTGCGCGATTCGCCAGAAAGACCGTCGCCGGGTAGACTGTCGCCCGGTAAGGTCTTGCCGGGAATAACGGCCCCGTGGCCTTTCCCATTCTGGGTCATTGCCTGGTTCCTCCCAAAATGCCGGCAGCGATGTTGCCGGAGGCAGAGATCCGGCCACGAGCCACGCTCACCCATTGGGGCCAGCGCCAGCCCTCTCTTCGCAATAAACCAATTATACCCCGCGGGAAAATGAGCACTGCGCCGATGAATAGCGCGCCCAGAAAATAGGTCCAGATGTCGGGAAAAGATTCGCTGAGCAGGCTCTTGGCGTAGTTTACGATGACCGCGCCTATGATGGCGCCGATCAATGTGCCCCGCCCGCCCACGGCCACCCAAACCGCTACTTCAATGGACGGCACGATCCCCATCATGGTAGGAGAAACGATGCCAACCTGGGGAGCGAACAACGCCCCGCCGATGCCCGCCAGACCTGCCGACACGGCGTATACCGCGGTCTTGAGCAACGCCGGGTCGTACCCCGAGAAACGCACCCGGTTCTCATCGTCTCGTATGGCCACCAACAGCCGCCCGAAGGGCGATGACGTTATTCCCAGGCAGAGCAGGTAAGCGCCCACCAGAAACGCGATGGTGATGAAGTAAAGCGCGTGTTGGGTATCCGGACTATATAGAGAATGACCGAACACCGAGGTCAGGTTGGTCAAGCCATTTGTGCCTCCGGTGTAGGGTTGCTGGCCAATGAACAAAATGCTGACCATCAGCGCCAGCGCCTGGGTGATCAGGGCAAAATAAACCCCCGTGATACGGCTGCGAAAGACCAGATAACCCAGACCGCCGGCCAACGCCGACGGCACTATCACCACCATGGGAAGAGCAAACCAAGCGTGTTGGAACGGCGCCCAGAAGAGTGGCAGCTCCTTCAGCCCACTCCAAAACATAAAATCTGGGAGCTGACCGTCGGACGCCTCCAGCTTGAGGTACATGGCGAAGGCGTAACCACCCAATCCGAAGAATACGGCGTGGCCCAGGCTGAGCATCCCGGCAAAGCCCCATATCAGGTCAAGGGACAGAGCCAAGATGGCAAAGGCCAGGATCTTACCCAGCAGGTTGACCCGGAAGTCAGATAGGACCAGCGGCGCCGCCAAAAGCACCACTGCCAGAATGATCACGGGAGCGAATTTGCCCATCTGGTCCGGTACGCCGCCGGGCATGCGTCCCACCACTCGGCTTAGCATATTGACTGGTTGGCAGTCAGCGTCGTTTTGGGCATTTTAATCAGGCCCCGTGTCGGGATGCCCATGCGGATCACCTGCCCCTCAATTGCATCAATCCCCTCGGTTTCCATTGCAGGAACAGGATCACCATACCGAACACCAACACCTTGCCGATCACGGCGGTGGTGGAAAACTCAAAAAGGCTATTCAACATACCAATGATGAAGGCCGCCAGGATGGTTCCGGGCACCTGTCCCAAACCGCCCAAGATCACGACTATGAAGGCGTCAACTATGTGAAAAGTGCCCATGGAAGGCCCGATGGGACCCAATAATGCCAGGGCGCATCCTGCCACACCAGCCAGGCCGGAACCCATGGCAAATGTGAGGCTATCGACCCGGTTGGTGGCCACTCCCAGGCTGGAAGCCATCTCCCGGTTCTGCATCACCGCCCGAGTCCGGCGGCCCCAGTTTGACCGAAACATGTACCAATACAGTCCGCCCAGACATAGGAGCACCAAACCAATGATGAAGATTCGCTTGACCGGAAGCACCAGCGTAGTCGTTATGTCGATGGTGGTAATGAGCCATGGCGGTGACACCACCTGCACATTGGGCGCGCCGAATATGGTACGCGCCAATTGTTGAAGAACCAGGCCCACCCCCCAAGTTGCCAACAAGGTGTCCAGGGAACGCCCGTAAAGGTGCCTTATCAGCAACCGTTCAATGACGAATCCCACCGTGCCGGCCACCAAAAAAGCCAGGGGTATGGAAATGAGATAGGTGTACCCGGCGGCGGGACCACCAGTTAAAGAGATCGCGGCCTGTTGCAGGGAGTAGGTCGTATAGGCCCCGATCATGATGAACTCGCCATGGGCCAGGTTGATTATGTTCATCAATCCGAAGGACAGGGTCAGACCAAGGGCCACCAATAAGAAGATCGAGCCCATACTGATACCGTTGAATATTTGAACAGCCCACGCCGCAGGGTCGGTCATTGTTTGAGCACCATACCACTGTTCCCCGTTGAGTCGATATTCCTGGGACTGTCTATCTGCCGCGGCCGCTGGTGGAAGGATAAGGGCAAAATACTTGGGCATCTAAAATTCCAAGCACGCGATCCCGGGCTGGGTTATCCCCGGGCTGGGTTATCCCCGGGCTGGGTTATCGACTCAACTTACTTACTATAAAATTAGCTTTGTCCGATATCAGGCCCGTGCCGGTGCGCCGTAATGAGCCTGGACCCGGACCCAGACTTTTGCACCGCCTACCAAGGCGATGAGACGGCCGTGCCCTCCCCATCTTAACTGGAAGTGCACGACAATCGTCAAGCTGGCCCAAGGAGTGGATATGAATCCCAATCCGCCGATTTTGGCTAGTCTTGGTTTAATGCGGGAAGATATTACCGATGGAACTGGCTGGCCCACTCATAGGTTTCCAGATATGGATCTGGTTCCACTGGCCCGCCGGAGTTCCAAATCTCATCAACCAAACCGTCGGCCCGGACCTTGCCCACCCGAACGGTCTTCGAGACGTGTTGGTTTTCGCCGTTTACCGTCACCAACCCCCCCGGAGCGTCGAACTCGATACCGCCGGCGGCCGCTTTGACCGCCGCCACGCCGGTGCTCCCAGCTTTTTCTACCGCGGCAGCCCAAAGATACACCCCGAAGTATCCGGCTTCAATGGGGTCGTCGGTCACCCGGCTATCGCCATATTTGGCTTTGTAAGCGGCCACGAATTTATCATTCGCGGCGGTGTCCGTCGTCTGGAAGTAGTTCCAGGCCACCAAATGCCCTTCTATGTTCTCGGCGCCGATGCCCCGAATCTCTTCTTCAGCCACGCTGACCGAGATCGTGAGAATGTCATCGACGGTGATACCGGCATCCCTCATCTGTTTGAAGAAGGCCACGTTGGAGTCGCCGTTCAAGGTGTTAAACACCACGTCGGGACCGGCGGCCTGTATCTTGTTGATCACCGTTGAGTATTCCACGTGCCCCAAAGGCGTGTACTCTTCGCCGACGGCCGTTAGACCGGCATCGGTAAGCTGGGCATTGATGATCAGGTTGGAGGTGCGCGGGAATACGTAGTCAGATCCGAGTAGGAAGAACTTGGTCTTTCCCTGTTCCAAAAGATATTCTACCGCAGGGACGATCTGCTGGTTGGTGGTGGCGCCGGTGTAAAAGATGTTGGGAGATGTCTCCAAGCCCTCGTACTGCACCGGATAGAACAGCAAACTATCGAGCCCTTCGAACACCGGTAGCATCGCCTTCCGGCTGGCGCTGGTCCAACCGCCGAAAACGACCGCGACCTCGTCTGACTGGATCAGCTTCTGGGATTTTTCAGCGAAGGTGGGCCAATCGGAAGCGCCGTCTTCCACGATGGGCTCCAGTTGCATGCCCATCACGCCGCCGCCGGCGTTGATCTCATCTATGGCCAGCAAGGTCGCGTCGCGTACCGCTGTTTCGCTGATTGCCATGGTGCCCGACAACGAGTGAAGCACGCCCACCTTGATGGCGCCTCCCGATGCACCTACGGATGTATCGGCCACGTTGCCCGTTGATGGGACCGCGGTGGCCGGGACCGGGGTGGGTTCCGCGCCCCCGCATGCCGTGATAATTAAGAATATTGCCATGGTCAGTCCGGCCAGGGCGAATCGGGGAAATCTGAGTCGGCCAATGAAATTAAACACCTGTATCCTCCTACTGTACGTACCGAGATATTTTCTGGGGTGAAGACCTGGAAATTTTCGGGGATAGCTCCTCAAGTTATCGGGTGTGACCGTGGGTTTTTGTTCTGGGTCGTGATCTATCGGATTGGGTCGTGAACGGTCACCAGCTTGGTGCCGTCGGGAAAGGTGCCTTCGACCTGCACTTCAGATAACATCTCCGGAACGCCCTCCATGACATCGTCCCGGGTGAGAATAGTGGCTCCGAAGGCCATCAGGTCGGACACCGTCCGGCCATCCCTGATCCCTTCAAGGATCTCCGAAGTTATCAAGGCCAGGGCCTCTGGGTGGTTCAATTTAAGCCCCCGCCCTCTCCTGCGCCGCGCCAATTCAGCAGCGGTGAAAATCAGAAGCTTTTCCTGGTCTCTAGGCGCTAGAAACACCTTCCGTCCAGTGGCCGGGCGATGGGCAATTTGGTTTTAGTCATAAACTCCCTCCGAAACCGGACGCCATGGAATACTAAGGGCTTTGGCCGGCCTGAGTCCGGCAGGTACCCGCGCCGCAACTCCGGTTTATAGTGCCTGGTCCAAACGCGTTCGTTGTTGTTGTTGGCGGCCTCGGCGCAAGTAGATATTAGCGGCGAGACCTTGCGGCATCATTTCGATTAGGTTAAATGTAGGTTACAGATTTGTTTCCGCGGTGTTACACGATGAGGGTTTCTCCGGGGTTTCATAGCCCCTGGACCGCCTTGGCATGAAGGGGGTGATCGGCTGCCAGCGGTCCATCGGTATTGATAAAATAAAATGCTAGGCAGTCACTGATTTTATTTCACCAGGCCGTCCCTCATGCTCCAAGGCCCACGTGGTCCAGAGACCTTTAGCCGGGATAGGGGCGGTGTCTGCCTGCCCAGCCAGATGTAAGCGTGAACTTCCAGGTTGCCGGCTCGGCTCCGAAGCGCCAATGACACCTTGAGCGGTGGCTTGGGTCAACCCGATAAAATTACATTTAACGAACATTCGGATAGAGTTCGTGGGATAGAGGCCAGGATGAACGCATTGGCCAGAGATACCCGTGGTCTACCGGCCGGGCAGATAGCCATCATCAACAAATGCTTTCACCCCACCGGAACTTTCATTAAGTTCCGGAAGACGGAGGTTGGGCAGTCTATACCCAGCCGTTTTGAGGAGCAGGTTCGCCGGTTTCCCGAACGGCTGGCGATAAAAACAGAGGACGGGGAGCAGACCTACACCGAGCTGAACGCGGCCGCCAACCGGGTGGCAACGGCCATTCTGGCCCGCCGGGGACGAGGTGAAGAGCCGGTCGCTTTGCTGTTCGAACAGTGCGGTCAAGCAATCACCGCGAGCCTTGGTGCGTTAAAGGCGGGAAAAACCTACGTGCCGCTGGACCCGTCCTTGCCTCGCACTCGTACTGCTTTCATCGTGAAGGATTCCGAGGCCGTACTGATCGTCACTAACGGCCAGAACCTTGCCCTTGCCAGGGAGTTGGCCGTTGGTGACGGTCACCACCCCCAGGTGCTAAACATTGACGAACCGGGCGACGGCATCGCGGCCGATGACCCAAGCGTACCTATCTCGCCGGACAGCGTGGCGTGGATCATTTACACCTCAGGCTCGACCGGGTAGCCTAAGGGCGTTACCCAGACCCATCGTAACGTGCTCCATATGACGTCCAATTACACCGACAACTTCCACATTTGCGCCGACGACCGGCTGAGCCTTCTTTTCTCCTTCAGCGTCCACGCCGGGGCCTTTGGCACTTTTTTATCCCTGCTCACCGGCGCCGGTCTCTATTCGCTGGATATCAAAACCCAAGGGTTTGCCGGCCTGCCAGACTGGCTGGCTCAAAACCAGATCACTGTCTATTGTTCGGTCCCGGCCGGCTTTCGCCAATTTACCAGCATCTTGACCGGCGAAGAGAGGTTTCCCAACCTTCGCCTCATCTACTTAGCCGGTGAGCCCGTATATCGGTCAGACGCAGAGCAGTATCGAAAACATTTGCCGCATGATTTTATCTTCGTCAATAGGCTAGGATGCACCGAGGCCGACGTCATCAGCATGTATTTCATAGACAAGAATACCTGGGTCTCCGGAAATACTGTCCAATGCGGATTTGGCCCCCAGGATAAGCAAGTCCTGGTGCTTGATGAAGAAGGCAGCGAAGTTGGAATAAACCAAACCGGTGAGATCGCCGTAAGGAGCCGCTACCTTTCGCCCGGCTATTGGAAGAGACCGGACCTTACCAAGGCCAACTTCCTTCCCGACCCCGACAGTGGCGATCAACGTATCTACCTCACCGGAGACCTTGGGCAAATGCGCCCCGACGGCTGCCCGGAACACCTGGGGCGGAAGGATTTTCAGCTCAAGATCAGGGGCTACCGGGTTGAAGCCGCCGAGGTAGAGATGGCGCTGTTCGAGAGGACTGACGTGCAGGAGGCCGTGGCCGTCGCCCGAGAGGACCTTCCCGGCAACCATCGCCTGGTTGCATACGTTGTCCCAGCCAGCCAACCGGCGCCTAGCATCGCCTCTTTACGAAGCTCCCTCCAGGAAAAACTGCCGGAATACATGGTGCCTTCGGCCTTCGTGTTCTTAGACGCCCTGCCAACTTTGCCCAATGGCAAATTGAACCGTCGCGAGTTGCCCCCGCCGTTAAGCGCCCGCCCTGAATTAGGGACACCCTTAGTGGGCGGCAGGACCCCAGTCGAGCGGGCCCTGTTGGAGATCTGGTCGGCTGTATTGGGGCTTGACGAGGTAGGCGTCCACGACAACTTCCTGGAATTGGGTGGAGACTCCTTGCTATCCGGACAGGTGGTGGCCCGGGTGATCGGCGAATTTCGGGTGGACCTGCCCTTACGGTCTTTGTTCCAGGCGCCCACGGTGGCCGACATGGCATTGGCCATCACCCAGCGCCGGGCGAAAGCGGCGGATCAGGCGGACATCAATCGCATGCTCACCGAGTTGGAAGCCCTCTTGGCCAAGAAGGCAAAAACGATGATGGATGAAGATGGTTCAACGGACGTGTATTCGGATGGCGAAGGACGTAACTGACGGGTCCCTTCAACGTGCACCTGGTCCTAGTCCACAGGAATGTCCTGGACCCAATGTACTGGGATTTGATTACCTCGGTGTCCCCTTCCTCAACGAAATAGCTATATACCAGCACGGTTTTTGCCTATATCCAAGGGTAGGAATGCCATAACACTGAAATTTCGGGTTGACAAGCATCGGGAAACTGGGTAAGTTGTTTCGCCAGATGACATCTATCTACAACTAACGGGTCGATGGAATAATAGTAACTGCGTTTTGCGTGTTAGAAGTTTGGTCCCAAATAGAAGATTTCCTCAAAGTCGGTACAGGTTTTAGGGTCAAGTTGACGGGAAATCAATTTCATTATCCGGCCCGTTCATGATGCGTTGATGGCGCCCCATTTCTCCCACCTTTAATGAAGGTCGAAATCATGAGGACCCGAAATCAGATTGCCTTGATTGGTGTGGTGAGCCTGGCTGCCCTAGTAAGCGCGTTGACATTGGTGCTGGTAACCGCGCTGCCAGCAGGCCTGGTAAATGCGGCGCCGGGAAGCACCATCGATTTCGAAGGGTTGGCGGAAGGATCAACCGTTAGCAGCGTCTCGTCTAGCTCAGGTATAAGCGGCGATGTGGTGGCCGGATCGATAAAGGTAATCGGATTCAACCCCTCCCTCGCCGGTAACCAGGCCATGATCTTTGATGCTACCTGCGCCGGCGGGCCCTCATCTAGCAGGCTGCTGAAAAACTCCCGCAGAAATTGCCCGGAGAAGGGTGTAACGGAGATAAAATAAAGGAAACGGGTGGGAGGTTGAGGGAGTGCGCGGACGACGAGAGCCCCAGGTTAGCATGCTGGC
>DAOUHE010000337.1:0-1617 GCA_034428715.1 Dehalococcoidia bacterium
TACTGCGAAAACCCCAAACTGTACCACGATGAAACGGCCGGCATGGTGCTACTGCCCCCTTACGGCGCCATCGTCGACCAAGTACGGCAACTCAAGTCACTGGTCCCCGACGACGGAGATCCACTCCCATGGACGCAGACCGCGGCACACGTCCACATGACGTCGCAAACACGCGGCATCGGCTACACCGACGCCGCCCAGACGCTCGCCAAAACTAAGCCCGAAGTCGCCCACCTCATGGCACCCATCCTGTACGTCATGGATAACTGCGGCTTCAAACCGTAGCCCTAAAACTCGACCACAACAAACAAAAACCCAGCACCCGCAACCATCATGAAACAGGCCGTCCAACGGCCGCCAGACGCTGGCCGAATCCTGCCACAACACGCCACCAACACAGCCGCCAAGATGACCAGCTGCCGTGTTGACCTCATGGCACTACAGATCAAGTTTACGGTCATCACCGTCATCACGACCGACGCCATCCAGTGGATGAAGAACATCACGCACAGAATCTCGAATCTCAACGTATACGCCGTAGCAATCTGACCCACACTTCCCAGACGAAACCCGCTCTGCGTCATCGCCAAACTGGACGCCGTCTCCGCCGTCCAACAACTGCCCAGGCCCGGCCTGATCTGGTCCCAGCCCGAGCTGGAACCCTACACCACCGAGGCACTCTCAGCCTTCCAGGACGACCCACTTCATCTATGTCGACGAACCAGACCACGGCTACACGGAACCCACCAGAGTTCCACGACATCCTGCACAAAAAATTCCGCATCGTGGAACTCCACCCCCATCAAAGAAGTCTCATCATGGCCGACATAAAAATGCCGTACGCCGTCGACCAACAACCAGTCCAACTAGGCGCAGCCACCGACTGCTCATGCCCCGCTTGCCGTCCACCAACCTGGCCAAACCATGGCGACGAACTCTCCTTACTCCGAATCAAAATACTCGTCACCCACACCGTAAAACCCTCACGCCTGGCAGCCATACAGCAACGCCAACATCCCCTCCTGCGAAGCACCGGCCACCTAGTAATCAATGCCCGCAATGCGGCACCGCCAAACGTCTAACCTTGACCCTGCACCAACCTGTCGTACCGGCACGGAACGCGACCAGAATCAGCTCATCGATGAACTGCCCATCAGAGACCAACGGCTCCAACAGGTGGACACAATCATCGCCGAGCTACAGGACAAAATCACTCAGTCAAACCTGCACGCACACCATAACGGTACCACCGACCGACCACTATTCCCGTCCAACAATCCCCTGCTTTAAACTCCCAGCCGACGACAACTCCAACCTGACGTGCGGTCAGATCCCAGCCCGTCCACCGTGCCCACGTCTCGACTTCTCCCGTCGACTTCTCCCATCAACTTATCCAAAGTTTTCCCCAAAGTTTTTCCTGGACTAAACTACGTCCAGTCTAACCTGCACACCCACCCTGCACACCCACCCTGCCTAGGTTCCGTGTTAGACTCCAATCAGCCCACCACACCCCCATTTCCAACACAAGGATGACCATCATCCACCCCACTCCACTCGGATGCAATCATCCGTCTGAACCACGGTTGGGCAAAATATCACACCTGGCCACAACCCCGA
>DAOUHE010000338.1:0-5407 GCA_034428715.1 Dehalococcoidia bacterium
GGCAGCAGCAACTGCTGGTCGGGATCGTAGGGACGGAAGGTCTTGCTCATTGGCGTCCACCCTCGCTGGAGGCTCCCTCCATCATACCCGCAACGCCTCACCTGTGGCGTTTCTCGGACGGGCTGCTAGGACTCCGGTGACCTTCCAAGCTAAAATTCCTGCGAAAACCTCTCCCGTAATGTTGCGGGCTGGCGCCGCTAACTAGGGCTGGATCGCCGGCAGCGATTCGTCAATTAGCTCAAAACTTGTTCACTTGGAAACTACTGGTCTGTCACCGGGCGGTCCGCTGGATCTCCAGGAAACGTCTTGGCCTCGATCTCTGCCACGTTCGAGTATCCGTCGCCGTCCGAGTCCAGCTCTTCTATGCGCCGGAGGGCGCCACCAAAGGCGTTCAAACTCTCGTCATCGGTCAGGGCCTCCGCTTCAGCGTTCATCACCCTTGAGAATTCTGATTTCAGATGAGTCCCGTAGGGGTTTGTGTTCCTTCCGGTAGTGTGACAGGTATTGCAGGTGTCTAACCTGGAGCCCTTAGTTCCGTACACTTCGTTGAAGGTATCTAGCGCACTCTGTGGGTGGGGGCTGAAAACGCCCAGGTACATCGCACCGCCGATTACACCAACCAGAGCTGCAACGATTACCGGCGATACCATTATTATGAAGTGCCGCTGGAGAAAACCCATCCCACATCCTATTTCGGATTGGCCGAATCAAACTGAAATCATTAACATATGGAACCGCTAGATGTTCGTGAACGCCGGCGACACCTTTGGCGGTAGTTTCCGTTCCATGAAAACCCCCATCCGCCTTACCGGCTGCGTGGAAATGCCCAATGGGTCTCCCCCTACATTGGGGGCCGACAGCGAAGATGTTCTCGAGAGCATCGGCGGCCTTTCCAAAGACCAGGTTGCAAAACTTCGGGAGGGAGGTGCGGTATAACCTGGCCCCAGCCAGTTGCCCAGGATCACGGTCAAGCTGGTGACCAAAGGTTCTTGGTACGCGCTTTAAAGGTTCGCGTCTACCACACTTTCCAAGGCGAACTCGTAGAAAGTGATTGCCTCGGCATTGCTGAACAGGTCCCGGTCGTAAACCGCCTGGGGCAGTTCGTTCTCGGTCAATTGCACCTTTACCCCTAAAGGAGGCCAGACCCGGCCGGCGCGCGCGGGAGTTCCGGGCGCCCGTTGCATTTGGATGAAGTCCGGGCGGCTACGGATGACCGATAAAAGAACTTCCACGCTTTTGTGAACCGAGTCGGTGGCATTGCCGCTTCTATAGTCGACCCTGGCGCCATCCAACAGGACGCGCAGCTTTTCGTCTTGGATCTGGTCCGGCCTCGGCATGACATCCTCCGTTTGGTGGGGAGACTGGCTTGTTGGATATCTAGCGGTCTAGATGGTGGAATTAACTGGGTGGGTGACGCCCTGCAGTTGCTGCTCCCGCCACTCTTGGTGCTTGCCGTGGCGCTCTTTAAATTCAGGCATCACTTCCTTGGCAAATAGTTCCAGAGAAGCCATGATGTCCTCGTGCTTGCGGTCGCCGCTTTGGGCGATGAACAACACCAGGTCAATATGAGCATTTTCATATTCGCGCAGGGAATTTCGTATATATTCCGGTGAACCCATGAAGCCGCCCCGTTGAGTGGCGCGGTAGAGGGCCCGGGCGCTTTCGTCCTCCGGTTCTTCACCTACGCCGACCAGACCTTGTCTCTGGGCATAGACGTTTTGTCGGGCGTCCGCCGTCAGGGCTTTGAACTCCCGGTGGAAGTGGTCCCGGCCGTAGTTCCGCTGACCCCGTCCGAGCAAGAATCCGAACATCTGGGCGCCGGTGAGGCCCTTCTCCACGGCTTCCTCATCGGTGGGGCAGCACATCAGCGAGCCCAGGGCGGTGACTGCGGGATTGATGGCGTACCCGATGGGGTCACACTCGTCCCGCACCAATTCCCAGTACCGTTCGATGCGTTCCACCGACTCCTCTGGGGTCTCGAAGCCGAAACCCAAGGCGCCGATTCCTAATCGGGCTGCCACGAACACGGTTTCCCGGCGTGACGCCGCGGTCCACAGGGGAGGGAGGGGTTTTTGAAGGGGTTTCGGAATTATGTTTCGCACGGGAACGTTGATGAACTGGCCTTCGATTCCCTCGTAGGGGACCTGGACCATCATCTTCACCCTGATAATAGGCTACATTATTTGGTGGCTGTTTACCCTGAGTCGCGGTCAGACCCCCGGTAATCAGTTGGTAGGCATCCGTGTTATCCGCACCGATGGGACTGCTTCAGACTGGGGTTGGACCTTTATCCGCGAGTTCATCATCATATTTTGCATCTTCAATGTGGTGGGTGACATCGTAACGTTCGGGATTGCGTCGATTGTCGACCTCTTATGGGCATTCTGGGACAGAGACCGCCAGACCCTTCATGACAAGATAATGAAAACCTTCGTCGTGGATGACCGTGGCCTCCGCTCTTAAGACCGCTGATCCAGCAACTGAGACCCGGCCGGGATACGGCCTGTGGCGCGCGTGTAATTGATCCACACCTCGGCTACTACTAGATTGACGCCGAGGCCCAGCCAAGAGGCGGAGCCGAACACCTCCTCGAAGTCGAATCCCGTCAACGGCATAAGGAGAATGATGAAGATCCGCTGGGTGGCCACACCCATGGCCAAGGCCAACGTTCGGATCATCCACTCACGATGTTGGCGCACTTCTTTCCTAGGGATGTGACGAATCGCCATAGAAAGTGAAAAGAGAAAGAGTAAGCTGGAGAAGACCACTGCCGTCTGAGTGCTGATACCGCCGAAGGCAGGAAAGAGGAAGTTGATGACCAGGGCGAGCACGCCGCTGATCGCGGCAGAGGTGGCGAGGACCCGCCCCAGGCCGCGGTGAACGCTGATTCGCCGTTGCCGAATCCGTGCGACGAACTGCAGAGGAGCCAACGTGAGAAACAGCGCCCCTGGAACAATGTGGAGGAGCGAGACCCACGGGTGCTGGACATAGCGAACGTCGAATGCATCAGAGGTTGTCGGATCCTGACTCATGAGCGCCAGGCGATTCACCCCAGAAAAGAGCATGAGGAGCACTAAAAGCACTATTGCTACCCATCCCAGAGTGCTCGCGATCTTCATCGTCTTTGCTTGGTTAATGACCATGGGATTCCTCCACCATGTTCATGCACAGCTGTTATTAGTCAGAACAACCGTTTCTCTAGGCATTTTTGGGTGCACGCCGGATCCTTACCTACCCTTCCACACCGGCTCTCTCTTTTCGGCGAAGGCACGCGGCCCTTCCTTGGCGTCTTCCGAGTTCAACGCGAAGTGGGAAACCCAGCCGTCAACGCGCAGTGACTCGTCCAGACCGTACCTCCGCCAGACCTGGGCAACCGCCCGGGTAGCCTGCACCGCCAAGGGAGCGTTTTTGCCAATCATCTCCGCGATCTCCACCGCCCTCGGCATCAACTGCCCCGGGGGCAAAACCTGGTGAACAAACCCCAGGCGATGGGCCTCTTCCACGCTTAAAATATCGCCGGTTAACATAAGATACATCGCTTCGCCGTAGGGCATCAACCGGGCCAAATGGTTCAAGGCGTAATGGGCCAGGATGCCCCGCTTGACTTCAAAAAGGCCGAAATAGGCTTCGGTTGACGCGATTCGTATATCGCAGTCGGCGGCCCTTTCCATGCCCGCGGCGATTGCCAGGCCGTTTATCGCGGCTATTATCGGCTTGGGATTTACACCAAATGGCTGGCTGGAGCGCCCCCGTTCCGCCCTTTCCTCAGGTGTGATCCCAGATGCTCCGGTCTCGCCCGATGAAGATTCGGTTTGGTTTCGTTCGGTCATCTCTTTCAGATCGGCTCCGGCCGAGAACGCCCGTCCGGCACCGGTGACGATTCCCACCCGCATCTCAGGGTCGTGGACGAATTCGTAAAGGGCGGCGTCAAGCTCCTGGCGCATGAGCGCCCCCTGGGCGTTGAGCCGGTCGGGCCGGTTCATGGTGAAAATGGCATAGTGTCCTTCGGGATGGGTCTCATAAAGCACGTCAGGCATGGCAATACTCCCTGGAGGCTAGGTTCAGGCACAAACTCTCACACCCGATCTGCGCCTGGCAAGAGTATAAACCAAAGGCTGCCTAGGGGGATTCGGCGGGACGCAGCATCATTGACACCCGCTGCTATGGGTCTCATATTATCCTTGCCGGTCTTAGAGTATCGATTGGATGAAATGCAATGCCTGAAGCGCCGGACCTAGAAATAATCAAAGACTATCTGAATGAACGGATCCAGGGCTTGACCGTGGAATCCGCCGGGATATTACGCTCCACCGTGATCCGTTCACTGGCGGGCGATCTGGTTGAGGACATTAGAGGACGCGTGTTGGGAGAGGTCCAGCACCGGGGTAAATTCCTGCTGTTTTCCCTTTCAGGCAGACGGTGTTTGGTCATCAATCCCATGCTCACCGGAGCGATCCATCTGTGCCAGCGGAAGCTCCGGGTGCTCAAGAAGACCTGTTTTGTCCTGGACCTTCCTGAGGATCCGCAACTCCGCTATCTGGACGACCGCCAAATGGGCAAGGTGTACTACCTGGCGGAAGAACAGATTGACCAGGTGCCAAACCTGGCGGAACAAGGCCCAGATGTGTTGGACGGAATCTCTTTTGAAGAGTTCCAAACCCGGTTGAAACGGTTCCACGGGGAGATCAAGGGCGTTTTGACCAGGGGCGCCTTTATTTCGGGCATTGGAAACGCGTATTCCGACGAGATATTGTTCGCCGCCGGACTGTCCCCCTTCCGGAAATCCCGCAGCCTTGCCCCGGCGGAACTCGAAACCTTATTTGACCAGTGCCCTAAGGTCGTCACCGATGCGATGGACGTGCTGCGCAACCGTATTGGCGATGAAATCCACGTCAAAATCCGGGATTTCTTAAAGGTGCACAACAAAGGCGGCCAACCTTGCCCCAATTGCGGCGGAGCCATCACCCAATTGAACGCCAACCAACGCATCACCAGCTATTGCCGAAGATGCCAACCGGGGATGCTTATCAGGAACTGATGTTCATAATCCCGATGGCTCCTGACGATGGCTCACAGGATGGGAGAGGCTGGTCCACGTCACAGGCGTGGACCAGCCTCGTTGATTCTAAATCATTCGGCGGTCCACTCGTTCAAGAGACCGCGTTGCCCCAACGGTCCACGGAACAGACCTCTTCCAGGGGGGCAATGCAACGTAACTCTATGCCCGGCATGGTCATCCGCTATTCTGCCTGGTAGATGCCCGCTAAGGCTTTTGCCAACTTAGGGATTGTCACGAAATAATTAGTTCAATTGAGCAGCGCAACGCGGGGTAGCAGCGAATAATTCCATTCACCATGGAAAGAGTCTCTACGCAAATAGATGGCTTCGAGTTCGTCGTCCGATACGG
>DAOUHE010000339.1:0-16434 GCA_034428715.1 Dehalococcoidia bacterium
CGTCAGCCGGACTCCATACTTTTCCCTGACCATACCACCGCCTCCCATCAACACTATCCAGAGTCAGGGTAGCTCTTTTGCTCAATCTTTCACGTTACCATTAATATCAAGTTTGACTGACTACTAGCATCAGAGCCTCTTTTCGATAAGAGGGTGGCGTTACACAACTCTCTGGTTATTCAATTAACACTTATTCAAGAGGGTCTAATTGCAAGTAATCCTCATTGGCGTGGCTTGGTCTCTGAGATTCTCGATCAATACTTCTCCCTTCTTGAAACGGGGTCTCGGGAATACCTGGTAACACTGGAGAAATTATTTAATGCTGGGCCAGACTTCCAATTGTGCCAACAACCCGAAAACGTGTAACGAGGTCGGGATTCGCCAACAGCTGACCGCTACCCTACCCCTGCCGGTAGCGGTTGACGATGGGGAGCCTGCGGTCTTTGCCAAAGGCTCTAGGGGTGATTTTGACTCCCGGCGGAGCCTGGCGGCGTTTGTACTCATTGCGGTCGACATTGCTGATGACCTGGGACACTATCTTGGGGTCGAAACCCTTGGCCACCATTTCCTCGTAGCTGATGTCCTCTTCGACGTAGGCCTTCACCACCGGATCCAGCAGGTCGTAGGGCGGAAGGGAGTCCTGGTCTATCTGGCCCTCTTTCAACTCGGCGCTGGGCGGCTTGGTGATGATGGCGCTTGAGATGGGGTTCTTCGGCTCTCCGTGTTTATTGCGCCATTCGCATAGCTGGTACACCAGGGTCTTAGGCACATCTTTCAGCACCGCGAAACCGCCGGCCATGTCTCCGTAGAGGGTGGCATAGCCCATGGCCATCTCACTCTTGTTGCCGGTGGTCAGGACGATCCAGCCAAATTTGTTGGAAAGGGTCATCAACACGTTGCCGCGAATGCGCGATTGGACGTTCTCTTCCGCCACGTTAGGCTCGGTATCGCGGAAATAAGGCTCCAGCATGTCGGCAAAAGCGATGTGAGCGGGCTCGATGGGAACGGTCAAAAGCTCAATCCCCAGGTTGCCGGCCAGGTCCAAGGCGTCGCTGATGCTGCCTTCCGACGAATAACGCGAAGGCATGGCCACCCCGACCACGTTATTGGAGCCCAGGGCGTCCACGGCTACGGTGGCCGTGAGGGCTGAGTCTACTCCGCCGGAAAGTCCGATAACCGCTTTGCTGAAGCCGGTCTTGGCCAGGTAATCGTGGGTGCCCAAGACCAGTGCACGGTACACTTCTTCCACCGATCCCAGCATTGGCGAGGGTGGTTTAACGGGCGATGGAACGCGTTTATTGAATAGGGCCTGGGCGCCCACGTCAGACACGTGGATAAGCTTGCTGGCGCCGATCTCTCTGAGGATGGTGGGATTTTCTTTGCGGAGCCTCGGGTCGCGCAGGCGGGAACTGAACACCGCTTCAATAGCCAGATCGGTGATTAACAGTTCTTCCCTAAAAGCGGCTGCTCTAGCCACCAGGCTTCCCGACATGTCGTACACGGTGCTGGCGCCATCGAACACCAGTTCGTCCTGTCCGCCCACGGCGTTGAGATAGGCCACGAACAACTCGTTGTCGGCGGCGCGGGTGGCAATCATCTTCTCCCTATGTTCACCTTTGCCAGCATGGAAAGGAGAAGCGTTGATGTTGATGACCAGCTCTGCTCCGGCCTCCCGTTGCACGGCCATGGGGCCCACCGGATACCAGATGTCCTCGCAAATGCCAACGCCGACGCGGACGCCGTTTATGACGTATACGGGGCAGGTATCGCCCTTGCGGAAGTAGCGGTCTTCGTCGAAGACGCCGTAGTTGGGTAGGTACATCTTGCGGTAGGTATCCACCAGCTCGCCGTCGTATGCCAAGCCGGCCGCGTTGGATATGTCTGGCTCCACGCCCACGTAGCCAACCAGAACGGCTATACCCTGGGACGCCGCCGCCACCTTTGCCATGGCTGCCAGGTTGTCCTGGAGAAAGGATGGCTTGAACAGCAGGTCTTCCGGTGGATACCCGGTGATGGCCAGCTCCGGGAAGGCAACCAGGTCCGCGCGGACCTCCCGGGCCCGTTCCACGTACTCGATTATCTTGGCCATGTTGCCCGCGATGTCCCCCACGGTGGGGTTGATCTGGGCCA
This sequence comes from Dehalococcoidia bacterium, assembly GCA_034428715.1. Lineage (GTDB taxonomy): Bacteria > Chloroflexota > Dehalococcoidia > Lucifugimonadales > UBA3495 > Io17-Chloro-G2. The sequence goes on from DAOUHE010000339.1 coordinate 2,131, forward strand.
GGGCCAGCCGAAATGTTCTGGGCATAAAGGCTTGATAGCTCCTAATATGGCAGTATACAGACACATTTCAGACTGCGCCAACCGCCCGAAATACCGCATTATCGGAAAAGCGGCCCTTCGGTTCCCTATCGCTGGCTCTTCAAATCCTCTACGGCTCGTTCAAGTAGATCGCGGTCCATCCCCAGCGCTACCGCCCGCTCCATGTCCTTTCGAGCCTCCAAGTCTTTCTTGAGGAGCGTGAGTCCGAGTGCGCGGTTGGCGTACGCGTCCCCATCTTCCGGGTTTAAGCGGATTGCTTCGTCCAAGCTCTTGATGGCTTTTTCAGGATCACCCAAGTTTAAATGGGCAAGACCTCGGTTGTTGTATGCGGCCACATCTTCCGGGTCGAGGCGGACGGCCTGGTCGAAATCCCGGATTGCTCGGTCGAACTGGCTCAGATTAATGTAGGCAATGCCCCGGTTGTTGTATGCGGCTACATATTCCTCGTCAAGTCGGATGGCCTGGTCTAAGTCCTGGATGGCCTGCTTGAACTGACGCAGATTGATGAACGCGATGCCTCGATTGCCGTATGCAACAGCGAAATCCACGTCGAGGCGAATGGCCTGGCCGAAATCCTGGATGGCTTTTTCCGGCCCACCTAATTTCAGATAGTCAAGGCCCCGGTTGTAGTACGCTTCAATGTATTGGGGGTCGAGGCCGATGGCCTGATCAAATTCTTGGATGGCTAGTCGAGTCTGGCCCAGAGCACCATAGGCAGTTCCGCGGCTGTTATAGGCGACTGAATCTTCCGGGGCGAGGCGGATGGCCTGGTCATATTCCTGGATGGCCCGCTCGAACTCGCCGAGAGCTTTGTAGGCGTTGCCCCGGTTGAAGTATACGGCCGCATTTTCCGCGTTCAAGCGGACAGCCTGATCGAAGTCCTTGATGGCCCGTTGAAACTGTTGCAGACTGTCATAGGCGGTGCCGCGGTTGTTGTAGGCGGCCCCAAATTCCGGATCGAGGCGGATCGCCTGGTCATAGTCTTGGATCGCTCGCTCGAACTGGCCCATAAGTTTATAAGCAAGGCCTCGGTTGAAGAATGCGTCAACGATTTTCGGGTCGAAACGGACGGCCTGGTCGAAGTCCTGAACGGCCCGCTCGAACTGGCCTAGAAGTTTGTAAGCAAGGCCTCGGTTGTAGAATGCGTCAACGTTGTCGGGGCCGAGGCGAATGGCCTGATCGAATTCGTGGATGGCTCGTTGAAACTGGCGTAGTTGGAGGTGGGCGGCGCCCCGGTTGTTGTATGCTGCCGCATCTTGCGGGTTTAGACGGATCGCCTCGTCCAAGCTCTGCATGGCTTTTTCAGGTTCTCCCAGGTTTAGATAGGCAAAGCCGCGGTTGTGGTAGGCGGGAGCGTGTTCTGGGTCCAAGCGGAGGCACTGGTTGAAATCCTGGACGGCACGCTGGTGCTGGCCCAGCGCACTGTACGCAAGGCCTCGATTGTTATACGCGAGAGTATCTTCCGGATCCAGGCGAATGGCTTCGTCGTATTCAACAATCGCAGCTTCAAACTGCCCCAGCTCCTAAAGTTCGGCGGCGGCGGCGAAATGCCTCTCTGCAGGGTTGGATTCCCCGCAGGCAGCCAAGGTCAGTGTGAACAATAGGGCTGACGCCATCGCGAATGACTTTGCGGTTTTCATTTCCGGCAACTCCAACAACCTGTCTGCTGTTGCCCGCCATTGTATCAACCTGAATCTGAAGCCCGTCCCGGCGGACGGGGAATTCCTTGTTGCTGACCATACCCCGTGCTACTATGTGCCGGAATCGCCGAGCCTGTGAGATTGAGCTCGGCAATGGGAGTGAATCATGGCAGTTCGCACCGGGGCCCAGTTTCTGAAGCGTCTCCAGGATGACCGAGAGGTCTGGCTGGAGGGTGAGCGGGTGCGGGACGTGACCACCCATCCCAAACTGGCGCGAATGGCCCAAACCGTGGCTTCGGTTTATGACCTCCAGCACGACCCGAAATACCATCAGGAAATGGTATTCAAGTCGCCTTCCAGCGGAGAGCCGGTGGCCCTGTCATACATCATTCCTGAAACGCAAGATGACCTGATGCGGCGTAGGCGAGCGTTAGAGATCGTCGCCCATGAATCGTATGGGATGCTGGGGCGAACGCCGGACTACGTTAATATCCAGCTCACTGCCATGCGCCAGATGGCGTCTCTATACGGCAGGAAAGACCCCAAATATGGCGAAAACCTCATCGCCTATCATGAATACGTGCGTGAGAACGACCTCTGCATGACCCACGCCTTTGGCCATCCCCAAGTCAACCGGGGGGTAAGCATAGGCGAGTTGTCCGATCCCTTCATCGCCCTGGGAATCGTGGACACCAAATCGGATGGCGTGGTCGTGCGGGGCGCGAAGCAGTTGGCCACCTTGGCGCCTTTCGCCGACGAGATCTTCTGCCCGTTGTACCGGCCTCTGCGCACCGATTCCGACGAAGAGAAGAAATATTGTCTCGGCTTTTCCATCTCCGCCAGCACCCCGGGCCTGAAGTTCATCTGCCGCCAGTCCCATGATATGGGTGACTCGCTTTACGACTACCCCCTATCGGGACGGTACGACGAGATGGACGCACTGGCCATTTTTGATGACGTGCTGATCCCGTGGGAGAGGGTGTTCAATTTCCAAGACCTGGAACTAGCCAACGAAGCCCTGGAAGCCGTGCCCATGTGGCGCCAGTATATGCAGCAGGTGGCGGTTAAAAACATCGCGAAGCTGGAATTCATACTGGGCATCATCCGCAGCATCGCCAAGGGCATCGGAATCGACGGTTTCAGCCACGTGCAGGAGAAGATCGCCGAGATCATAGACATCATCGAGACGGTGCGCTCATACATGCGGGCCGCCGAGGCCGATGCCGGCCCCTACCAGGCCACAAATGACAAAGGCGAAGGCATATGGCCAGCGCCGGAACCGTGGATAGCCATGAGGAACTGGTATCCTGACGCCTATGTCCGCGTCATCTGGATCGTGGAGCAGCTGGCTGCGGGGGGCCTGATGATCACCCCTTCCCAGGAAGACGTTCAGGGCCCCATGGCGGAAACCATCGGTAAATTCTACCAAGGTGCTTCAATGGAGGCGTCCCAAAAAATCGCCCTGTTCCGGCTGGCGTGGGACCTGGTGGGAACCCAATTCGGCTCCCGCCAAGCATTATACGAGCGGTTCTTCAACGGCGACGTGGTCCGCCTGCGCCAGCGGAGGTACGCCAACTACGACTACACCCGTGCGGAAAACGCAGTGAACTCGTTCCTGGAGCGAGACCGGTTGGGAAAATAGCAAGACCGGCTCACCCCCCTTTCGCAAAAGGGGGGTGGGGGGATTCCCCCCACAACAAAACAACCGGCCGGACCGAGAGTGCCAATTTCCAGAGCGCCACTTAAACGTCAGGCGGCGAAGGCGATTTCCGGCTAACCACGGCGAAGATGGGGTCGGCGGGCGGGCTCTGCTCTGCGTTCACGAAGCCTGCTTTGATATCATCAAAGTTGCCAGCGTTTTCCATGTACGATTTCACCAGATCCATGTGTCCCTGGTCCGAAGAAGTCCGCCAGATTCGCACGGCCTTGGTGGGGAACATGCGGTTGGAAAAAGTGACGATGAAAATTCCTCCGGGCTTCAAAACCCGGTTCACCTGCTGGAAGGTCTCCACGGGGCGGGTCAGGTATTGGGGCGATACCGTGATCACGGTGGCATCGAATATCTCATTGGCGAAGGGTAAGGCCGGATCAGCATTCACGTTGTGGACCACATAGTCGTCCAGGTCGGGGTTGTCCTTCATCTCCTCGGCGTTCAGACCCAAACCCAACAGTCGGCTTTTGGGGTGGCCCTGGGGCCAGTGGGAGCGCCAGCTGCTCATCAGGTCCAAGACCGCCGAATCGGGAGGAATCAGGTCCTTGAATAGCTGGGAAACGGCGGCGATCGCCCCTTCGTCGATATGGACCACCAGCCTGGGAGACGCGTAGAACCAACCGTCGTCGGACTCGTCTTCCCTTTCGAATGAACCGGGAGGGTAATTGCTTTCCGTGGTGCGCCTCCTTAGCCGCCGGCGGCCGCCCAGAGATTATGTGTTGGCGGGCGGTTCTTCGGCTGGCAAATTGTACCATGAGAAGGTCGGGGCTAGACCAGGTGGCCGCCCGCCCGTCAATCTGACCGATTTCTACGAATATCTACCCCTTACGAAATGAACGGAATTGTTGGCGTCGTAGGGGCGAGTTTTAAACTCGCCCCTACCCGGTTGGTTCAGGCAGGTCAGCGCGAAGTACCCAGGGTTGGCAGGTACAGCCCTTGCTTCCGTTGCAATCCGGTAGGATAATCGACCACTGCTAACGGCTATTCAGTCCGGCCGTTAAACTGGCGACAGACGATGGCCAGTTACTTACATCTGGCCGGATGGACAATCCCGACCGCAACACCCCGAGAGATTCTGGAAGCCCTCCAGGCGGTGATAGCCCCCATGGGAGCGTTGGCCTTTCGGCGTGGATTGCAGGCGTGGGCCGCGGAAACGGGATTTGAAGTACCTCATGGGTAGGAATGGTGGCTGTTGCTGATCGTTTAGGGACGATTGACGGTGTCCGGTCAGGAACAAAGGTTCTACCCGGTAGGCCGGAATTGGCCGACAACCGTGTAGGGCACGGCATGCCGTGCCTTTACGATTGATCTTGATGACCTTGGGATGACCATCGTTTAGCCCAACCGGTTACGGATGCGGACCCTAGGGCGCTCCCAGCAGAAGTTTGTTTTCCTGCTGCATGAGGAGGGGCCTGAGATGCGCCACGAAGGCTCGAAATCCTTCATCGGCGGAAAGGTTGGTCCAGTGCTTGCGACGGTCTGCGTCGTCGTCGAATTTCCATAGGTGTACCAGTTGATTAAGTGTGCCGGCGTCAGTGGTAAAGTAGCCGACCAGCTTTGCGTCGAAACCGCCCTTTTGCAGCGCCGGCCAACCTAATTCCGAATAATGCTGAATCGCCTCGCCCATCTTGCCGACGTAGAGGGTGTAAGTGCATAGCTCAAATAGCGCCATTGTCTCCTCCTTTATTTATTGGTGATGCCCGTCATGGTGGATTTGGCCATGGTAACAGCGAAGGTTAAATCAAAGCCCGTTGAACTCGGCTAGCTTATCAAATAGAATCAACTGGTTGGAAATGGCCAATGATGAATGCCGGGTGATGACCGCCGGGGGAGAAGCCTAAATGAAAGTCCAAAGGTTCGACAGCAACCCTATCATCACCCTGTCTTCGGGGGATGACCTACAGGGTAACGTAAACGGGCCGTCGCTCATCAAAGCGCCCGGTTGGCTGGAGAATTCTTTGGGCAAATACTATCTTTATTTCGCCCACCATATCGGGTCGTACATCCGGTTGGCCTATGCCGACAGCTTGGAAGGGCCATGGAGAGTGCACGAGCCGGGCACCCTGAAATTGAGAGACTCTCATTTTTACAACCATATCGCGTCGCCGGATGTCCATGTCGACGACGGCAATGGCGAAATACGCATGTACTATCACGGTTGGGTCGCCGAGAGAACTCAACGGACCCGGGTGGCGATATCCAAGGACGGCATCGCTTTCCCCGCGGCCCCAGAGGTCCTCGGCAAGCCGTATTTCAGGGTATTTCAGTGGCAGGGGTATCACTATGCCCTTGGGATGCCCGGAGTTATATCCCGGTCCAAGGATGGGCTTACGGATTTTGAAGAAGGTCCGGTCCTATTCAGCGAGAATATGCGCCATTGTGCCCTGAAGCTGGACGGGAACACGCTCAACGTTTTCTACACCAACGCTCTGGACGCCCCCGAACGGATCTACCTGGCGTCGATCAATCTGATGCCCGATTGGACCCAGTGGAAAGAATCGGAACCTGCGACGGTGCTAGAGCCTGATCTGGATTACGAAGGCGCTGGGATGCCCGTGGAACCCTCCCGGCGGGGAGCCATTATGGAAAGGGTGCGGCAACTGCGGGACCCCGGAATATTCCAAGAGGGAGATGCGGCCTACCTGCTGTACTCAGTCGCGGGGGAGCAAGGCATCGCGATAGCCAAGTTGCTGGAAGACTAACGCGTTTAGGCCATTCCCATGCGCTACCGAGATTCATACTTGGCGGGTTTTCAAGCAGGAGGGGCACGGCATGCCGTGCCCCTACACCGTTAATGGCGTGAAAGGTAGGTGTCTATTGCCCTGGGCCGCTACTTCTCCCAGACGACTTTGTTGGTCAGGGTACCGATGTCAGTGATCTCGACTTCGCAGGTGTCACCGTCTTTCATGTTCTCCGGCGCGCCGTCGGTGCCCATCCAGAGCACATCCCCCGGATATAGGGTTAGGTATTGGCTCATGCGGCTGATGTAATGGCGCACGCTGAAAATGGCGCCCGACATGTCGTAGTCTCCCACCAGGCGTTCGTTGAGGCGGATCTTCACGTTTAGATCGTCGGGCTCCAGGTCGGTGACGATCCAGGGTCCCATGGGCTTGAAGGTATCCGTGTTCTTCGCCCGCCACATGGTCCGGTCGCCCCGCTGCCAGGTGCGTTCGCTGACGTCATTACCGATGGTGTATCCCAGCACATAGTCCAGGGCGTCTTTCTCGGAAACATTTCGGCATTTCTTACCGAAAACCACCACCAGTTCGCCTTCGTATTGAACCAGCTCGGTGGCGTCCTTGGGGACTATGATGTCCTCGCCATCGGCAATGATAGCGTTCACCGCCCGGTAGCCCACGTCGGCGGCCGGGGGGAATTGCGGCTCCTCTCCCCGTTTATGGGCCATCTCGGTTACGTGCTCCTTGAAATTAATGCCGGCCGCATAAAATGTGGGAGGGATGACCGGAGCCAGCAGTTTCACGGAAGATAAAGACTGAGAATTCGACGTTGTGGTGTAGCCGTCGAATGGGCTTCCTTCCACCGCTGTAACGGTGTCGCCCTCAATAATTCCGTAGGATATCGTGTCGCCTGTATTGTATCTGCACCATTTCATAACGTGCGCTCCTAATGGGCGGGATTTGGGCTCGAACGTGGCCCCAATTCTCACACCGCCAGGGGCCGTGGTCAAGTTGCCATCCATTGGTAGCTAGCCCATCACGCCGAACGACATTATCCAAGGTGAGGGAAACGGGAGGCGCAAGAAATGCTTGCGGCCGCAGAGATCAAGCTACCGCCTCGCGGCGGTGGCGCTTCGAGTGATTAGCTCGACGTCACCCGAGTGGGGATTATTCTCCAACACCCACGACTCAACAACCTTCCACAAGCTGATCCTGAGTATTGGCAATGATAACCGGGTTTTTATCGTAGACCTCTACTACGCCGGTGGCGCATACCATCTTGCCTACGTAGAACGCGCCGATATTTGGAGGAAAGACCTTACTGACTTCCCGGTAGACCACCACCGAAAACTGATCGTCGGGCTTGAGGATGCGTCTTTGGCCTTCCCGGGGAACCGCCTGGTCAAAGAGTAGAAGGGTAGGTTTGCGTGCGTCTCCAGTGGCGTAGTAGTAGTCCACGATCTTCCCACACACGGTGATTTCCTCACCCACGTGAGCCCCGACATCGCCCGAGGAAACGTACTGAGTGTCACACGGGGTTGAAGCATCAGGCGAACCGGATCCGGAGTCGGATCCTGTGGCCCGGCTGGAAGTCCCGCAAGAAATAACGAGTGCCGCAATCAAGATGGCGGCCGGTACCGAGATCCAACCACCGGCTCGCCCAATGGCCACTTGCCAAGTTGAAGCGTTAGCTGACATCACCCACCCTTTGGCGGCGGAAAGTCCCATTGCGATCCACCAAATTAGACATCCCCACCTAGAAGTGGCGGCCGTAGTACTTCCGAGGGTGGCGATACGTTGATTCCGTGACGCAACCTCCGCGGAGGTGTCAACCGCTGGGAGGGATCCTACTTTTTCGACTTTTTTCGTTGGTTTCAGCGTAACTATCTCACACCTCCCGATTTCCAAAGTGTTGTATAGCTCTGATTCCCGATCGAGTAGCTGTCAGCGAAACTCTATCACCGGAAAATCACGCCGCAATCAGCTCGCGTGACCTGAATATCCGGACCTCTGTAGCCGCTATTCTCCGAACTTTTTCGGCGATACTCCCTTTGATGAGTGTGGACAGGCCATTCCATTCCCGGGTGTACATCACGATTAGATCGGCGTTCTCCCGGCGGGCAATGCTGGCAATCCCATCGGGGACAGAGGAAGACACCACCACTTCACATCGCCAGCGGCTTGCATCATCCGCTGTTTCGTTGGCGATACGCCGTGGGTGGACCAAGGCTTTGGCCCGCTGATCCTCTTCCTGTTAGCTTCCAAGCTGGACAAACGCGCCCATCGATTTTGATTTACCCGGCGGAATGATGTGGACAAGGACCCCCACCCCGTCAGGTGAAAGAAGCTCTTGGGCAGAAGGGAAAATGCTTTCAGATTCTTCAGAAAGATCTAAAGGAACAAAAATCTTTTGGTACATGTTCAACCTCCCTTGAAGCACACAGATGCGGTGGCGAGGCAATCACCGACAATCGTTCCTTGGATCACATCGGTACCAGCGTTCGGGGTGTTAAAACTCGTACCTGGGTTGTCGCACATTGCTGGACTTTCTCGGCGATACTTCCCTTGATCAGTTTGGCGATCCCAGTACGGCCATGGGAGTACATGGCGATCAGTTCAACCTCTTCCAAACTGGCAAACCCGGCGATTCCGTTGGCAACCGAGGCAGACACGGCTACCTCGCAGCGCCAATGACCATGCCCCTCGTTTTGACGGTCGGCAAAGTATTTCAAAAATCCCATGGCCTTGGAGCGCTCGTGTTTCTCCACCAGGCTTCCCGGGATCCAGCCAGATCCTACATTCTTGGTGCCTGCCGACGGTATCACGTGCAAGAGAATCGCTTCGCCGTCCGGTTTGAGGATGTTCTGGACCACGTCTAGGATAGGTCCTGTTCCTTTGATCGAACGCTCCAGCGGGACTAGAATTTTCCGGTAAAGCTTGCCCGGGGTGTCAGATGGTTGCATCGAATAAGACCAATCATGAAACCATTCGCCAATCACGGACTGAACCGAATCAAGCTCTCCCTCGAAATATTCACGCATGCCAAACCTCGATATTTACGGCGGTAATCATTTAAGACCGGGAGATCATCAGCCTTTTCGAACTCGTGGCTATCCACTCCCACCAGGTCCAGGCAGGATATTCCAACCCTGCCTGGCGCATATACTACGGCACCATGTTCCCAGCCATCGCAACTGGAATAGCTCCCCTTGGCCTCTTGACGAAACCTCGACGGCAGCTTTAATTTTCAATCGCAGGTGGAGCCGTTAGTTCGCCGAAGGCCTCCACGGGCTCCCGGCCCTGACCTGTCCAGTCCGTAGGGCCCAGCCCGTGGAGGCCTGAACAAGGGAATTTCCAGTTGTGATGCCACTCAAAATTTCGAATCATCGTGGTCTCCTTTCACCCAGCTAGGATAAAAAGGTTCACCCTCGCAGGCTATATGATTGCGCCAAAGGGCCGCGAGGCGTATGGGGCGTTACCCCACCATCGACGCAAAAAAGACCCCATTCGGGGTGAGGCGGGAATGTGGACGTTACCGAAGGTATTATTGGTCGGCGGATACCAGGCTGTTCCTAATGGCGAAGCGAACAAGGCCGGCCAAGTCGTGGATATTTAGCTTGGACATCAGACTTGACCGGTGCTTTTCCACGGTTTTCACGCTGACCACCAACGCTTTGGCAATCATAACGTTGGTTCTTCCTTCGGCCAGGAGCTGCAAAACCTCGCGCTCGCGGGGCGTGAGACGCTCAAAATCACTTAAATCGTCTGACCCATCGGAGCGAGTCAGGTAGTCCCTCAAAATGGAACCAGCGATCGGCGGGCTCAGGTATGTTTCTCCCCTGCTAGCCGCGCGGACTGCCAGAAGCAGCTCTTCGCCCACCGAGCGCTTGAGCACGTAGGCCTTCGCGCCCCGCCGTAGAGCCTGGCGCACGGTGGTTTCGTCAGAATGCATGGAGAGGACAACCACCTGGGTGGCCGGAAGGCGGGCACGGATCAACTCCGTTGCTTGCACCCCGTTGAGGCGGGGCATTGAGACATCCATTACAACGACATCCGGTGTCAGCCGCTCGGCCAATTCGACCGCTTCCAGCCCGTCTTCGGCTTCACCGATCACTTCAATGTCGTCTGCCTTCTCGAGCAGCATTCTTATGCCCTGCCGGACCAAATGGTGGTCATCAGCGACAATTACGCGGACCATTACCGCTCCGAAAGGATGACATGACCAGTCAACTGGGTACCACGGCCGGGTTGCGACTTGATATCCAATCCTCCGCCCAGCAGTTCGAACCGTTCCTGCAACCCCAACAATCCGATGCCTTGCGGTCCACTGGAAACCCTTTCCGCTGCACGCGAATCGAACCCTTGGCCATCATCTACTACCGACAATGTGATCTTCAATGGGTCTCGGTTCAGTTTAACCCGGACTCGGTTCGCCCGCGCGTGTTTAGCTACGTTGGTCAATGCTTCTTGAAGAAACCGGTAAAAAGAGATGTTGACTGTATCACTCAGATTCGACGTCTCTACCCCCGAATATTCGATATATAGATCCGTACGTTCGGCAAATTCTCGACAATACCCTTCCAACGTTGCGTTGAGTCCTACGGCATCCAACTCAGGAGGCCTTAAACCCCGCGCTAGCAGGCGGATTTTTTCCATGGTGGCTTCAGTCAAATCTACGGCATCGGCAAGCCTATGGCGGATGGAGGCTGACTCTAGGGGTATATCTGATTGAATCAACCCAAGGCTGATCTTGAGAGCGGTCAAAGCCTGCCCTGCTTCATCGTGTAGCTCACGAGACACCCGGTGGCGTTCCTCCTCCTCCATAGCGACGACCTGGATGGTAAGCGACCGTAGGCGCTCCCGCTCGACTTCCAATTGCTCAAACAACTGGGCGTTGGCGATGGCTCCGGAGATCTGCGCCCCTACGCTTTCGGCGAGATGAAGGTCTCGTTCCGTGTAGGCCTGCGGTTTGGTCGACTCCAAATGGAGTACGCCTATGACTTCGTCGTTGGAGATCAATGGCACAGAAAGAAACGACCGGAAGCCGGCATTGAACGCGGGAAGAGAAGTGGTAAAACGTGCCCTCAGTTCCTCGATTTCTTCTGGTTGTATGAGCAAGCCTGCGCGGCGGCGGATTACCTCCTGGGTAAGGGAGTTGGCCAGCGTAGTCACATCCCCTCGCCGGCGCTCCGCAACTTCGCCGCCTTCAACATAGACCGTTGTGAAAACCCCACGATCGGGCTCGGCCCGGGTAATAACAATTCTCTCAAATGGGATGAGCTCCCGTACTTGCTGGGCAAAGGGCTCGTACACATCCTCTACCTTCAGCGAGGAGCTTATAATCCGGCCGATCCGAGCCAGGTGCCGAGCCCGTTCCTCTGTATGCTTCCGCTCGGTAATGTCGCGAAGCACGGCGAGCGTCGCCGGGTGGCCTTCGAAGGAGATAGACACGGCGGAACATTCTACTGTCCGGACTTCTCCCGCCGCCGTACGAATCCGGTATTCATATACACCGGGAACCGGCTCGCCACGTTCCCGTGCCAGAGTCCTTTCCCTTACGATGGGCTTGTCCTCGGGCACGATGAAATGGTCGAGGGCTAATTCAGAGGCCTGTGACATCTCGTCGAGGCTGTGGAGAGTGAGGAAGGCGTTGTTCACAAATACACGGGTTGTCCCGACGTTAATGACGATGGCGTCGGTCACATTGTCGACTGCGGCGCGGTAGTGCTCTGCACTCTCGCGCACCCTATCCCACGCCCGTTGGAGATCTGCTTCAGGTAGCCCAAGCTCCCCAAGCCGTACCCGCAGCTGATCTAATTCGGCCAAGTGTCCGGCTGGCGATTCAATTTCGTCCACCACTCGGCTACCTCTGTCAAAATGTTATATGATTATCCTGTTTTCGCAATCCGCCAGAGGCCGATACCTATTCAGGTATCCGATTGACTTTTCTTCCTTCTGATTCAACAGCTAAGGCTAAGAGCCCACGTTCACCCGTCACCCAACGTAGTACGCTATTCACTCCAAACAGCTGACTCTATGATCGTAGTATACCTTAGATAATGCTATTTGGTTCATCAATCAACTTTACAAATAAGAAATTTGCCGGGTTAATGCGTCACACCGTGAAACTTAATAAAAAATTGGACAACGGTTGGCCACCATCGTGGCGGCTTGTACGGGTTTAAAGCGCCGTTGAAGTCGATCTGTCGCTGGAAGATCCCAACGTAAATCCAGATCCGTCACGGTCGTGCGCGGCAAACTCCCCTGGCTTATCGCGGATCCACGCGCCGCGCAGCGGTAACGCGGCCTAACTGGTCGATCTGGCCCCCTTGCCACCCCATCGGTCTTTCCAAAATGTAACGGAATGGTGTGGTAAACTTCGCTGGCTCATCATGTGGGCTTATTACCGGAAGCCGGAGGCAGACCGATGAGGTTGGAAGGAAAATCGGCCCTTATCACCGGGGCCAGCCGCAATATAGGACGCAAGGTCGCGCTTACCTTCGCCAGGGAGGGCGCCGACTTGATCTTGAATACCCGGGCCAGCAACCAGGAACTGGACCAGGTTGCGTCGGAATGCCGCGAACTGGGAGTCAACGTCCTCACCGTTCTAGCAGACGTCTCGGACTCGTCCCAGGTCTCCCAGATGGTGGAGGATGGGATTCAGGCCTTGGGAAAGATAGATGTTCTGGTGAGCAACGTGGCCATACGGCCCCACACCAACATCGTGGACGTTTCCGACGACGAATGGCATTCGGTGATGAACACCAACCTCAACTCCGCTTTTTATCTTTGCCGCGCCGTCTTGCCGGGGATGATGGAACGCCGGGCGGGCAGCATCGTGGCATTGGGTGGCCAGGCAGCGATCACGGGCCGGCCGGGAACTGTCAGCGTCACCGCCGCAAAGACAGGTCTGCTGGGGTTGATCCGGTCGGTGGCGGCCGAGATGGCCCCCTACAACGTCAGGGCCAACATGGTAAATCCGGGATCGACGGACACGGAACGCCGAAATCCCGAGTGGTACCCGGAATTCAGCGGCGGTGGCCGCGGCGGCGACGATCACCTAAAAGAGATCCCAATGCACCGTCAGGCCACGGTGGAAGACATCGCCAACGCCTGCCTATTCTTCGCTTCCGACGAGTCGGGCTACATAACCGGCGACCGGCTGAACGTGGTGGGCGGCAAGTATATCGTTTAGCAGTTCTTGCCCTTGCCCGGTTTCCCTCGTCTTGGGTATTCCTTGGAAGTCGACCACGGCCGACCGGTTTAGCACACACTTCGGAGGTCGTCTCCGGGGTGGCTCAAGCGAGTTCTAATCATGCTATCCATGTGGATCAACAGTGGCTTTAGCTCCGATCCTCCCTGGGCGCACACACGGGTGCGCCCTTGCCATTTCAATAAACCGTCAGGACCCATTTGATTCCAAAACTGCGCCCCCGACTTCCGTTTTAAGAACGTTTCCATCGTCCAACTTAAAGAAAATGGTGAAGTGTCCGACGTCCTTTTTTTCCAGTTTTACTGTTATACCGCCGGTGCTGATGCCCCCAGAACCGGTGATATTCCCTTTGATTTCCAGAGCCTCTAGCTTGTCACCTGGCACGACCTTCACGCCGCTCGACTCGAATCCCCAGAAGGTATGACCATGGGAACTTTTTCCGTCTGGCCTCACCATGGCAAACGCCATATCAAACTTCACCTGCTCGGGGTTTGCCTTGGTGCATGGTATCTGGCAATCAAGGCTCCATTCACCGTTAATCAGCCACTCCCTGGTATCGTTCTTTTCATCCCAGGTCTCGGCATAGTCATACAATACTCCTCTGGCCGATGCGAGATCAGCGACGGAAGCCACCTGACCAAACCCTGATGGTGCCTCCTGCGACAAGGTGAGGAGCTCACTCTGTAACCCTTGCATCTGGGTCTGAGCCGTCTGCAGTTCCCCTTTAACCGCCAGAAAATCATCCGCCGACACCCCGCCGCCACACCCAATCACGAGAACGGAGAGCCCTAAAAGTATGGCCAAACCAGTGAGCTTATAACCTTTTCCAACATGCATCGAATTCATGTCATCACCTTCCTAAATTTGTATTTGTAACCGGTAACTTCTCAGGATCTTTGAGGTGGACCCGGAAATTCGGACAGGTGGCTAAGTGAGAATCCTGCTCCTAAAATAAGCGCAGCTGTGGCTGTGAAGGAGGAGTGGGACATGTCAAAAGAACGGAGGAAGCACAGCCCGTCATTC
>DAOUHE010000340.1:0-19002 GCA_034428715.1 Dehalococcoidia bacterium
ATCTCCGCCTACGCCAAGGACATGAAGGACTTCCTCCAAGAGAGCGAGCTGACCGAGCGCAGGTCCTTCATTGAGTCCTTCGTCAAAGAGATCATCGTCATTCCCGGCGACGCTCTCATACGCTATACCGTGCCTATGCCGGACGACAGTTTTTTGGCCGGGCGGGCCACTGAGAAAGTAGCCCTTGACGCCTCGGTTCTGTCTACCGTACACGTCAGCCCACCGGCATGCACTCCCCGGCATGCACTCCCCGGAATTTCGGAACCTGGAGGGTGGACCGCGTTCTTGGCGTCACCACTGCTTGGATAGCAGATCTAAAGCATCCTGCCTGGCCAGGTCCATCGAGAAGAGCCCCCAACGGTCCTTGTCCGGGTATATTGGCACGCTGGCCGTGATAATCATTATGCGGACGATTGGTCTTGCCCTTGTTCTTGGTAGATGACGTGTGGATTGATTGTATCGAATTTATTTGACGTACTCGACCTGCCGTTCTATAGTCCGAGGCATTCTACCGGGTCACTTGGTTGGGGGGTCAATTTGATCTGGGAAAACTGCAATCAAACCGTTGGCGGGCTCCTGACGTTGGACCTGGCTATAGAAAGGTACAAGCAGGGGAAGTGCCCATGTTGTGGAAAGAGCAGAGGAGAGACCAAGGGGTTGGAGTACCGTGCGAGATCAAACGATCTCTACTGCCATACCTGCAAGAGACGCTGGCCTGTGGAATTTGATTTAGCCGAACTGCAGCGCGAACTCCGAATTTCCGTCCAGTCTTTGCCTGGTTCTCGCCTACTCCAGGTCCCTGACTTAGCTCCACATTGCAAAACATCTAGCATGCAGATAGCAACAAGCAGGTTGAAGCGATTGATTAGGCGCATGATTTTGAGGCGGTGACCCGGCGGATAGGCCCGCAAAGCACCAGAATAAGACCGCTCTAGACCCTGGCCGCTCGTACATACAACGGAGTCCTGTGGGGCATAGGCAAAGGCGGTGTAAAATTAGGGGGCCCCAAAAGACTTCTTTTCCGTGCCGCGCACCCCTCTATGCTCGAAAAACAGCCTGGAACCGCTCATAGAGGTGGAGGATTCACCTGGATTTCCCTTGCGGCACCAAGATCCGTAATATATAACGCAGTCTGCTTGGCAAAACCCTAACTTTGTCATCGTCGAGTCATGAGCGTGGCGCGATTGATCCGTTCGGAGGGCAGTTGACGCACTCAGGATTCTGTCGTTAAAGGACGTTCTTTCTTCCCCTTCAAAGCCCCATATCAAACCTCGACTTACATCGGTTTGGGGTTGGCGGTGCCAGAAAGGGATTGCGAAAGGATTGCGGCCTCGCATCCATTTCTGGGGCCAGCCAGCAGCATGATAGATCTGGCCGCTTACACTAAAGTGGACTGGATTCTGTGTATCCTGGCAAGTAGCCTTGTTCACTTCCAGCAAACGCAGGCTACTTCGAGGGATCTCTGTCCTATTACCGTCAAGCCAGTCAAAACCAACCGGTAAACTGGCCGAGGAAGATGCTCCTGGTCCCGTGGCACGCTTGTAGCAGCCCTGATCGATGGCCGTTGGCTAGCTGGCATTTGTAGGAATAGCCTACACGGTCCCACATTATTCGATGCAAAAGACCACTTCGAGAACTGCGCCTGGCGCCTATCTGCGAAGCATGTCCAAGACCATGTGCTCCTCCCCGAATACCAATTCCCCGTCATAAATCTTCTTGATGTCGCCGATTCCTTTTTCCATAGCGCCGTGTTCACAAAGGCTGGGACCGGTGTGCACCAGCACCAACTTTTTTACTCCGGCTTCCTGGGCCATCTCCGCCGCTCCTCTGGTTCCGCACATACTGCCTACCCCCTCGCCGATGGCGTCCATCACGTCCGAGTCGCCCCAGCACATGCACAACACAACATGACATCGGCGCCTTGGGCCAGTTCTAATACTGTGTCGCAAGGGGTGGTATCACCTGTAAACACTACACTGCCTTCCGATGAGTCGAGGCGGTAGGCCAAACAATCGAGCCAAGGTTGTGCGTGCTCGGCCCTGGCGGCCGTTACCTTCCAGTCCCTGCCAGAGTGCACCTTACCGGGTCCAATGTCGCGGACGTCGACCGAAGGTGGCTTGCGAGGCAATGAGCCACCCCGGTTCACGAACACGGTCTGGCTGCCCGGGTGGTTTACCCGCGTCTTCCAATCATGGGCAAAGGCGCCTATGTCCTCACCCAGGATCCGTTCCGTGATGGTCTCGGTCAGGGTGGGACCATACACCTGCAACTGGTTCTCTTTGCCGATGCTCTGGTCCCACCGGCAAAGCAGAAAGCAAGGGTAGTCCACGTCATGATCGAAGTGGTGGTGACTAAAGAACAGGTAGTCTATCTGGGTGGCCCACAGGCCTGTCTGGACCAGCTTGTAGGTAGTGGCGGGTCCGCAATCGAACATCAGATATTCGCCGCCAATCTCGATGACGTGGGAGGAGCCGAATCGTGTGGGTGTCGGTGTGGGCGTTCCGGTGCCCAACAGGTAGATTTTGCCCATTCTAGATACTCCTCGAAGAGGATTATGCCGTTGCAGGCCGAGTTCTTTGCGAGTATACCAGTACGATTGCCGGGGCACCGGGCATCGTTTTTGAAAATGGGCTGCCGCCCAGACGCAACGAAAATCACGCAGCCGGGTTAGAATACTCAAATAATCGGGTGAAGGAGTCTTCGACATGACGCAGCAAGTAACGATAAACCGCGATAAGTCCGTGGTTTTGATCATGGACTTCCAGGAGCGGATCGTAAACAACGTAGCCAGCGACCCAGAGAGAGTGTTGAAGAATGCCTCTCAGGCGCTCCAAGCGGCAAGGCAAGCCGGCATCCCGGTGATCTACGTGGTCCATCGTGGCGGAGCATTTCAGGAATACGCGCCCGACGTGGAAATCCACCCAGGCGTGGCACCGGCAGCGGGAGAAACGGTCATTACCAAGACAAGACCAGGTCCTTTCTCCACCACGGCGCTGGACGTCAACCTCAGGGAAATGGGGAAAGACACCCTGGTGGTCATGGGAGTGGCCACCAGCGGCTGTGTCCTTTCGGCCGTGCGATGGGCCAACGACATCAACTACAAGTTCATCGTGCTGGCAGATGCTTGCTCCGACGCGGACCCTGAGGTGCACCGGGTGCTCACGGAGAAAGTGTACCCGCGGCAGGGTACGGTTATTACCACCCAGCAGTTCATCGAGGCCCTTTGACCGGGCTCCCGGCCTCGGTGAATCTTTCATGTAAATCTATTTCGATATAACGGGGTAAGACTGTGAAATACGACGTGATCGTGATTGGAGCCGGGTCCGCGGGAGGTACTCTGGCTACCCGCCTGTCGGAATCCCCAGACCGCTCGATTTTGCTCTTGGAGGCCGGCCCGGACTATCCGGACCTGGAACAAACCCCAGATGACCTCAAGTATGGCTACGCCCCAACCGCGTCGCAGGCGGGAGCGCCCCACAACTGGTCATTTGAAGGCCGGGGTTCCCGGAGCCAGTCCGAGCCGGTGGCCGTGCCCCGAGGCAAGGTAGTCGGCGGGACCAGCGCCATCAACGGCCAGGTCTTCCTTCGGGGCGTGCCGGAGGATTACGACCGCTGGGCCTCCTGGGGTAATGAGGAATGGGAATACATCAAAGTGCTGCCCTTTTTCAGAAAATTGGAAACGGACACGGATATACGGGACGACTTCCACGGGTTCGACGGGCCGATTCCCGTGCGCAGGCACAAGCGGGAAGCATGGTCACCACTTCAGGTGGCTTTCCACCAGGCATGCTTGGACGCAGGGTATCCGGAGACCTACGACCACAACCATCCGGATTCCGGCGGCATAGGGCCTTTCCCCATGAACAACCCCAATGGTGTCCGGATGAGCACCGCCCTGACCTACATCAACCCCAACCGACATCGCCTCAACCTTACCATCAGGCCCAACGTGCAGGTCCGGCGCATACTGTTCGATGGTCAGCGGGCAACCGGCGTGGAGGTGGAGAGCGGAGGAGAGAGATTCACCGTGGAGGGAGCCCAGATCATTCTCTGCGCGGGGGCCATTGCCTCCCCTCAATTGTTGATGTTATCCGGGGTTGGTCCTGAATCTCAGTTGCAAAGCCTTGGCATTCCGGTTGTCCGAGATCTGCCCGGAGTAGGCCAAAATCTCAGAGACCATCCATTGATTCCGATCCGGGTTGCGGTCAAAGATGATTTCCTGCTAGATTCAGACGCACCCAGAATTCAGACGGTTTTGCGTTATACCTCCTCCGGGTCGGGCCACAGGAACGATATGCAGATCTTCCCGTCATCCTTCTCCACTCCCTTGGGTGGTGACCCCTTTGCCGAAGAGGGGATCAGGCTCACTTGCATGATGGAGCTGGCTGTAAGCTCTGGTGAGCTACGCCTCACTTCGATAGACCCTGGCGTTCAGCCATTCATCGATTGCCGGTATCTTGAAGAGCCGTGGGACCGTGAACGAATGAGGGAAGGGGTGCGCATCGCTCTGAGATTGATGGAGCATGATTCTTTTGGCAAAATCGTTGATGGCCTCATTTCTCCCACCGAACGAGACCTGGCCACGGATGAGGCTCTGGATTCCTGGATGCTGGAAAACGTATGGATCGGTCAACACCTGTCCGGTACCTGCAAAATGGGACTGGGCAGCGACCCCATGGCCGTTGTCGACCAATATTGCAGGGTTCACGGCATGGAGGGGTTGCGAGTGGCTGATGCATCCGTGATGCCTGACGTCATTCGAGCCAACACCAACGCCACGACGATCATGATCGGCGAACGCGTGGCCGACTGGGTTGCAGCGGACCTGGGCCAGCCCAATTAAAAGCCGGTGGGGATCTGTACTGACTCGCCGCCCTTCAACTGAGACTTGCAAGGCTGCTAAACTCGCCGATAGCCAGGACTTCGGGGCCAAATCCCCCTAACCCCCATTTATAAGGGGGGCCAGATCTCCCCTTTTATAAAGAGGCCAGGTCTCCCCCTTTCGCAAAGGGGGATTAAGGGGGATTTCTACTCTGGCCCGGTTGCTCGCGACGTGCAGCAATCAATGCAATGCTTAGTAAATTGGTTCAGGGTTGACCACCGTGTTCAAAATGTCCGCTGCCCGCCTAGAATCCCAGCGCAGCAGTGGTGGATTTGCCGGACAGGAGAGGGTTTGAATCCAATCAGCCAGATCGCGTATCTGCCCCACCGAGTTCGAAGGGTGTACTACGGCTGGTGGTTGGTGGGCATCAGTAGCTTTATCCGGACGTCCAGCGTGCCCCTTTTCCACGCGATGGGGCTATGGTTTGTCGCGCTGGAGGCCCAGTTTGGCTGGAACCGAACCCAGCTTTCCCTGGCTTTCGCCTTCACCCGGGTGGAAGGCGGTTTGCTCGGCCCGGTCGAAGGCTATCTAACCGACCGGCTGGGGGTTCGCCGTCTGGTGCTGATCGGGCTGCTGATCATGGGCGCGGGATTCTTGTTTTTTGGCCAGGTCAGTCATTTATGGATGTTTTACCTGGCCTTCCTCATCATGGCCCTGGGGCAGGGCCTGTCCGGTTGGTTGCCGATAACCACCATGCTGAACAACTGGTTCGTGCGGCGCCGGGCCATGGCGATGGGGTGGTCCAATTCAGGCAGCCGCCTGGGCGGGCTGCTGCTGGTTCCGCTCCTGGCCTGGGCAATCGATCCCGATTATGGGCGCCTGGGCTGGACCCTAACTGCTACTATCCTGGGCGTCTTCTTCCTGGTAGCCGCCCTGCCGGTTTCCCGGCTTCTCCGCAACCGGCCCGAGGATTACAACCTGCGGCCCGATGGTGAAACGCAGGAGCCGCCGCCCCTGGCGGCAGACGGTGCCGCGGCAATCGAGCAGTTGAGCCTGGACAGCCCTGACTTTACCGTCGGGCAGGCTATACGGACCAAGGCATTCTGGTACATATCCCTGGGACATAGCCTGACGGCCATGGTGATTGTCTCTTTGATGACTCACCTTGCCCCATTGCTGACCGACGAAGGATTCTCCCTCCAGACCGCAGGCTGGGTGGTGTCGGTGTACACTGGCGTCTCAATGGTGTTTCAGGTTGTCGGGGGCTACGTGGGCGGCCGTGTGCCCAAAAATGTGGCCATGTTTGTGTTTTCTTCGATTCAGGCGTCTGCGATGCTGATCATCGTATTCTTCCCCTCCAACATCGGAATGGTGTATCTTTTCGCTGTGCTATTTGGCGTTGGCTTTGGGGGCACCAGCCCGCTGGCCACCTCCATCCGTGGCGACTATTTTGGCCGGGCCTCCTTCGGCAAGATTCTGGGAATTTCGTCGGTGCCCATGAACATCCTGCTGCTGGGAGCGTCGCCCTTCGCCGGGCTGATGTATGACCTCAAGGGTAACTACACCATAGCCTTTGAGGCTCTGGCAGGCTTGAATTTCCTGGGAGCGGTCCTCTTGCTCATGGCCAGGAAACCAACGCGGCGCTTTTAAAATCAGGACGACGGACTTCGTCAGTTGGAGAGCAGTTTCTAGACACCATGAAACATTAACAGACGTCATCCCGATGATTCCGCTATCTGCCTGGCTACGGTGTTGAGCAGACTCACAAACCTATCGTCAAATTCCCACCCAGTCCGGCTGATAAGGGTGATTACCCCTATGGCGCGGTCATCAAATAGAACCGGCACCGCCACCTCAGATGTTGTACCAGTCCAACTCAAATGGTGTATAGAATCCTGGTGATTGGCATAATCGTCGGTTGCCACCACCGTTTTGCTCTCGAAGGCTCGGCTGACCAACCCCTGTCCCCAAGGGATTAATTCGGCAGAAGGAGTCGCGTCCAGGGCGCTTGTCGATGCCACCCAGATAAATCCGCCGGCGGATTTATCTGGGATCCTGAGCGCGGCCCCGTCAGCGCGTGCAATTTGGGCCATCGCAAATCCATCGTTTCGATGGCCTCATCTTCAACAATCAGAACTTTCACCTGTTCCATGGTCGTGCTCATTTGGTTCACTTAGCCGGAAACGTGATGCTGACCTCTGACCTAGGACCCGCCATTGCGGCCCAAGGCGATGGTGCCGCCTAGCTGGCCAGGTCCTCTGGTCCGATTTCGTCGCCCATAAAAACCATAGTGTACTTTCATACCACAGCGTTTTTCCGATCCGCACATGCCGAATGTATAACAATATTCCTTTGCGGAATTACAACGACCACTAATAACCCGGCCATTTTCTACTGGATTTAGTGCACACAGTACCCAAGCAAATGTCGACCGAAATCCCTGGCACTATTCGCGCAAGCGTGTGTGGGCACAGCTCCCGCCATCCTACCGGCATCTAACATTTAAGCCGTTGCACCGTAGCGAGGCCTTCGCCGTCAGGACGCAAATGACGGCTTAGGAACCGGAAAGAATCCGATGGGACATTGCTTTAGAAGCCTCCGCCTCACGGCATGACCGCGTTGCTCCGTCCCAGGAACGATTGCATATTGGTCGATTGTCAACACCTTGTTACTACCGCAGCCACCATCAAATGAGGGCGCCCAAGCGCGCCTTGGCATCAGTTTACATTCCCCAAAATACCGAAAATACGGATTCACTTCTTGAAACCTGAAGCCGCGGGGC
This sequence comes from Dehalococcoidia bacterium, assembly GCA_034428715.1. GTDB lineage: Bacteria > Chloroflexota > Dehalococcoidia > Lucifugimonadales > UBA3495 > Io17-Chloro-G2. Next base: position 7,605 of record DAOUHE010000340.1, read on the forward strand.
GTATCCTACCAACCAAGAATCTGCGTTGGGGATAGCCGTCGTCATTAACCTATTCCGTATTGTAATAATGGTAAAGTTAACCCAGCAAATGGGACACGAGTTCCCAAGATTCGCGAGGAGGTCGTAACATGGTGACCATCGGCACAAACGGTAGCAATGGACGCACCATCGACGGGACACCGCTGGCCCATGATGCGGAGATGGCCTGGCGCGAAGCCCAGGGAGCTTCTCAGATTGGTCCTTTTGATTTTGTGCCCCCATTGGGGTTCCGGGAATATTGGTATCCCGGCGTGTTCAAGAAGGAAGTAGGAACGAAAAAGCCTGTGTTCGTGAAGATGCTGAGTGAAGACATCGTGTTCTTCCGGGGCAAGGCGGACAAGGTCTACGCCCTGTTCGATTGGTGCCCTCACCGAAGCGCCCGCTTGTCCCAAGGCGAATCCGTGTTTCCCGGTACCATTACTTGCGAGTACCACGGCTACACTTTCGATGGCAAGGGGGAGTGTGTGGCAGGGTTGATCGACGACCCCAACACTCCAGTGATCGGCAAGATGAAAGCCAAATCCTACCCTACTGGGGAGCATGGCGGCATCGTCTACGTCTGGATGGGGGAGACGGAGCCGGTACCCTTGGAGGAAGACCTGCCCCCGGAGATCCTGGACCCTCGCAATCACTGGTACAACCATGTCAGCGAGTGGGATGCAAACTAGACCGAGCCGGTCAATCAGGGCATCGACTATCATGAGGCCTACCTTCATCGCAAGACGTTCAATTACATGGGCGGCTGGAAAATGCCATGGAAATTCAAGTTCCATGGCCTGCTGAGTAAGGAGCTGCCCTTCTTCCGCCCCAGGGTCGCCAACTACGGCGGTATCAAGGTTACTTACGAGGACGAGAAGCGGGTTTGCAGCAATCCGGTCAACGTCGCCTACGGCGAGGACTTCCATCCGGGCGTCAACGCCAGCTGGCCCCGCAAACGCTGGTATATGTTCCTCCCCAGGCGCAAGCGGACGGGCTTCTCTCTCATGGGCGCACCAGGGACCAGTTTGCTGGGAATACCCAGCTTCGCCCACGGTGTGGAGCTACCCTCCAAGATCCGTACCGGCAGCGGTAGCCACAAGCCCGCCATCAGCCTCCATATGCGGTGGATGGTGCCCGTGACGTTTAAAACCAGCCGGGTATGGACCTATACCATCGGTCCACGGCCCAAGACCATCTTGGGCCGGATTAACAAATACCTCTGGTACGTCCTGTGGCGCAAGCCAAATACCATCACCAGGATTAACGAGTGGGAAGACCTGGTGACCTTCCAGCGGGACCGGCTGCGGTATGACCTTCCACAAAAGCTGAGCACACTGGATACCGTGGTCATATACTTCCGCCGCCATTTGGCCAGACGGTCCCGGGACTTCCAGCGCCTTGGCGGGGCCTACGGCTCCGAGCATCCACCTACCCGAGTCGCGGTGGAGCAGCAGGAGAGCGTTCCGGTTGGGGTCGGGGACTCCTAACCCAGCGTCGAGAGGTGTAACCACCCTCGCCGAAAGGCGGTGTACGGAGAGTCCACGGGATGGATAGATTTCAGCGCAAAATAACGTGCTGGACCACCAACTCCTACGCCTGACGCGTCTCGCCAAGTAGGTCCAGAATCTCGGGTTTGGCCATGTCCAACAAGTAAGCCACCTGCTCTCTTGCCAGGGGAACCTGCGACCGTTCATATCACAAGCAGACCGAGAAGAAGACGTTTCCTTTCAGAAGACTCCGGGAAGAATCTATAGGTACCTTCAATCTCATCTATCATCCCATCGCCATCTAAGTGTGTAGCAGGTCCACCAGTTCAGATACATGCTTAACGCTGCCGAAATCGTGGATCACCCGGAGGCTACTTTCAACCTGTTTCTCACTCACCTGAGCCCGTGGTAGCAGAGAGCGATACTTGGCGTCGACGGCGGCCCAGTCTATCCCGAGGGCGCCTGATCCCTTCGGCGCAAAGACGGTGCTCGAGAAGGTCCTGCTGTCCTTGGTTTGAATGGTCACCGTAGCACCCTGCTTGTACTGCTCGACCTGTTGGGTTGGCGGTGTACCGACCCGGACCTTATCTATGAGCTGATGGATGACAGGATCGTCGATCTTGGTCTCGGCCGCATGCTCCCAGGAGAACCCGTGATCGGCTACGCCAGCAGCCAGGAAGTAGGCAGGGCTGTGCGCCATGTCGATAAGGTTAGCGGGGTGGATGGGACCGCTAAGCGTCGTGACACCGGGCCGTGACAGGGTGATCGTCTCGACGTCATCCGGAGTGATCTGGCCAGCCCTGGCCGCGTTGGCGGCGGCCTCGGCGAGCGAATGGGAGGGATGGCCGCCCGGCACCAGCTTGATGGCCATATCGGTGATGATATCCCAGGCTTCCCCCAGGCCTCGCGTCACGCTCGAGCCATCCGTGTCACCGTAGACCGTGAAAAATCCCCGTTGCGTCTCCAGGATACTCTCTTCGGCGGCATATCCCCGTTGTGCGGCGAGCGCGGCTTGTATCCCGAGCATCGCTGCCAACCCGGCGTGATACTCGCGGGACTCACTGGTGTCCGCCGCGGCCCTGAGCCCGCCGATGGACGTCGCGGAAAGAGCGATGGCCTGGGCCATCTGGGCCTCGTCTAGCCGCAACAGCCGTGCGGCGGCAACCGCGCCACCAAAGATGGCGACGAGACACCCGTGAAAGCCTCGGGTTTGGAAGGCGGGAGTGATCGCTTCCCCCATGCGCCCAGACGCCTCGTAGCCCAGGACGATGGCCGCCAAAACGTCTTGGCCGCTGGCACCTGTCCGCTCCGCGATGGCCAGCGAGGTGGAGACAAGGGTGGTTCCAGCATGGACGATATTCCGCAGATCGCTGTCGTCGGAGGCCGCGGCATCGCTCATGACAGCGTTGACCTGAGCTGCGCCGGCCACCGGCAACATGGGGCCTGAATCAAACCAGATTGACGCGTCGGGTGTTCCGCCGCGCTCCTTGGCAAGATCACGCATTATCGATGAGGAAGCGATCCCGGAGCCTGCGGCAGCGCTGGCCAGCGTGCTCGAGATCAACATCGCCGCGTGGTCGATGGCCTGGGGTGGGATATCGGCGTAAGAGACCCCCGTTAAGAAGGCCGCCAAATCACGTGCAATGGACATGGCACACTCCTATTTCCACGATTTGCCAAAATGAGCCAGGTTCAGGTACAACCGGTAGTTCCCGGCATCGTATTGGATACCAACTGGGAACACCGAATTGAGGCTGGTTCCGGCCCCAAATTGAGGCCCTTAAAAGCTCGGCTTGGTCGGGAATGGGGTCAATTGGAGTTCGTGCGACCAACAGGATTTGTCTTGGGTGTGTAGGTAATAGAAAGCCTCGGCGATCTTGACGGGATTTATCACCCTTTCAGGATTTTCCTGATTTCTCGGCATGGCTCGGGTTCCCGGAGAGTCGATGGTGCCATCTATGATGACGTTGGCAACATGCACGCCGTACTCCGAATATTCCTCCGTCAGCACCTGGGCCAACGTGCGCATCATAACCCTTGGATAGTACAGTGACTGCCCGGTATTCCGCTTTTTCCCCCGCAAGGACGACGGGTTATTGGAAATCAGGAAAGAGCCTTCGCCTCGCTCCCGCATGGCGGGCAAGACTTCCTTGGCGACCAAGAATGGTCCGCGGCTGGAGATGTGCTGGGCGGTTTCGAACATCTCGACGGGCATGTATTCGAGCAATTCCTTCTCCGGCGGAAGGTCACGGCCCTCCAGGTAGCCGGCATTGTAGACCAAGACATTGGGGTCACCGGCTTGATCTCTAATCTGGGCAAACGCATTTGAAATGGAGTCCTGCGACACCAGGTCCAACTCCACTATCATGCTTTCGCCGTCTTGCTCCCGGATCGCGTTCTCTAACGGAAACGCGTTGGAGGCATTACGGGTCGTAAGCACGACGAAGAAGCCCTCCATTGCAAACTTCTGGGCTATGGCGCCGCCTACGCCCCAGCGGACCCCGACGGGCAAGTCGCTGTCATCGATTTCCCTACCGTGCGCCAGTTTGGTATTGCGGCCGTCTGATTGCCACTTGGATGTCGCCCCCACCACGACGGCGACCGGTTTATGGTTCGAATTCATATCGGACTCCTTTCCTCTTGATTTCACCGGCTTGCCATGGCCAAAGGTAAAGTCGATTTCCATCGGCCTCGCCGTAGGGGTAAACGCATCCCATAGACATCAGACGCGGCTTCCCTAGTTTCAAGTCCGCCAAGCATAAGGAAAAACGGCCACGCTTACAATGGCAATCAGAATCGTCGCTGCACGGATTGTCTACATCTGAGGCCCGCGCCGGTGCCCACCAAGGAAACCATCAGCGCAGTCGTAGGGGATGACGCGAATCGAAATTGCAGGCGGAGGCTCAAGGTTGACAGCCATCCAAGGGTGTCACATACTCGCTCTGTCGAGCTGAGGACCCGCTGGAGGCTCTGGGGCTGCTGATATGGAGATTTCCCGATAGCAAAGACACCAGGGTTGAGTGCCGCGACGCCGAAGCGCACAGGTACACGGGATATACCATTAAATAAGGAGAAACTGCTATGCCGTCTTATACCAAAGGCGATGTCCGCATCTACTATGAGGAGGCCGGGTCCGGTTTCCCGCTTCTGGCCACCCCCGGCGGGGGCTTGAACTCCCTAGCCAGCGGTTGGCCTAGGCAAGTGTTCAACGCGATGGAGGAGTTCAAGAACGACTTCCGCTGCATCACGATGGACCAGCGCAACGCCAACGGAGGCGAGTCCACCGGGCCGATCCCGGTCGATGACCCGTGGGGAGCCTTCGCCGACGACCAACTGGGGCTGATGGACCACCTCGGAATACGGGAGTTCTTCTTCATAGGCTACTGCATCGGTGGCCCGTTTGCCCTCAAGCTGATGGAGCGGGCTCCCGAACGCATCTTGGCGGGCGTGCTCTGCCAACCGGTGGGGCACAACCCGGCATTCCCAGACTCCATGTACGACTCTGGCCACGATAGCTGGGGGCCCGAGCTGTGCGCCCGGAGGCCCGACGTGACCATGGAGACCGTCGATAAATACCTGCACAATCTCTACCGGGCCGACCCTGACTTCGTCTACAGCGTGACCCGCGACTTCGTGCGTTCCTGCCAAACGCCGATGCTGGTCATGCCCGACAACACACCGTCGCACTCGTACGAGGCCGCCATCGAAGTGGCGGAGCTGGCGCCCAAAGCCGAGTTGACGGTATATCCCTGGAAAGAGCAAGATGACATCCGCGCCAAGACGATAATCCAGGTGCGCGACTTCCTCAAGGCGCATCAACCCGCCACGGCCGCCCGCTGAGACAGGCCTCCGCAGGCCCGAAATTTTGGCTGACTGAATTTCGGGCCTGCGGGTAAATACAATCTACTTTTAAGGTCTATGAATGCAGGGTTCGATGAAGTCCCTTTCGGGAGCGGTAGAAGTGTGTCCGGACCAAGGCGTCGCTGACCGTTTCCTGATACTCGAACCCTAGTTGTTGGCAAGCAGGTCCTTGGGGAGACCAATTTCGACGGGTTCCCGTTTATTCTCCCACGCTGGGTAGCGCCATCCTTCTTCGATCTGCCTACATCCCTAATACGATCCATTCAACACGGGCATCCCGGCCTTGATGGTAGTAGCGGTGTTGAAGGCTTTGATCACGCTGGCAGGCCGGCCAGATGACGCCCTTAATCCGGCGAGCCAAGAATACTGGAGGGTTCAAGATATGCGTCAAAGCGCGGTAAGTTTCTACGTTGATGGTCTCAAGTTTGAAGGTGTGGTCGCCGAACCGGATGCCGTGGCTAGCCCAGTTCCAGGCGTGGTCATTTGCCACCCAGGTCCCTTGAATGGCGGCAACATGGACAATAACGTGGTGCTGGCGGTGTCCGCCGCGCTTGTCGAGCAGGGCTTCGCCACCCTGCGGTTCAATTTCCGCGGCGTGGGTAACAGCCAGGGTCAGCATGCCAAGGGTGAATTGGAGCACCAGGAAGCGCTGGGCGCGATGGATTTCCTGGGGAATTGGCAGAGCGTGGACATGAATAATCTGGGCCTAGCCGGTTACTCCTTCGGCACCGGTGTCATCCTTGGAAATTCCTCCCTTCAAGAAAGGGCTAAAGTCTACGCCTTGGTATCGCCGTCAATCGCCCGGCTCGAGGAGTCGGCCTTAAGATCGAATCACCGCCCCAAATTTGTGATCTCCGGCGACAAGGACCGGCTTATCCAGTCGCCTGGGCTGGAGCCTGTTTTGGATTCGTTTGCCAAACCCTTCACCTGCGAGTTTATTCCTGGAGCGGATCATTTCTGGGTGGGACAAGAGGAAATGATGGCCCGGCGAGTGGGCCAGTTCTTCACGGAACACTTGACCTAGTATGCGACTTCCGGCGGTTGCCGTCGCCGCTGAAAGAAATATGGAGTAGCAAACATGAAGCAGGAAATAGGCAATGCGGTCATGGTGGTATTCATGGAACCAGCGGCGGGGACAGAAAAGGAGTTCAACGAGTGGTATAACCAGAACCATGTGCCGGAGCGAGTATCCGTGCCCGGCATCCTCAGCGCCCGGCGCTACAAATTGTGCGATGGGGAAGGCGCCCTCAAGTATCTGGCCGTATATGAATTGGAAAATGCAGAAGTTCTACAGGGCGAGGCTTACTTGAAAAACGCGGCTGAATCCACGCCTATGAACTTCACTCGGCCCAAGGTCCAGCGGTTGGTCTACCGTCAGGTATTTCCAGAGTCCGGCGCGTTCGAAGACAAGACGGGCGCCCCTGCGTCCAAATCCACCGGGTAGCATCATCGAACCGGGGTAGCCGTCCCGCTAGTGCCCGAGTGTCTCATTTCCTATCTCCGAGAAACCACCGATCTCGCACGGCACTGGCTATACAAAGAGGTTGAAGATGGCAAAACCTGCCGGCCAGCCGAAGGACTCGCCGCTCACCGCAAGAGAGTACCTGGAAAAGGCATTAGCTTGGTCAGAATGTGTCCGCCAGGAGACCAGATGTTTGCTCAACGTTCCCTACGGGAACGATGAACGTCAGAAGCTGGATGTCTATCTGCCAGGTGAAACAGGCGCCTCCGGGATGCCCGTGTTGATATTCTTTCACGGCGGCTATTGGGTCCTTGGCCATAAAGACACCCTCGGATTCATGGCGCCTCCCATCACTCTGGCGCCCGCCATCCTCGTGTCCGGCGGCTACCGGCTTGCCCCGGCCGCCAAATACCCGAAGCAGGTTGACGACTGCCGGAACGTCCTTAAGTGGACATTTGAGAACATCGCTCAGTATGGCGGCGACCCCGGCCGCATCTTCGTTGGTGGACATTCGGCCGGCGGCCACCTGGCGTCGTTGATCGCCCTCCAGCGCGGCCGCTTGGCAGAATTCGGACTTCCGCAGGACATCGTAAAGGGATGCTTTCCGGTGAGTGGTGTTTTTGACGTATCCGACTCACCCACAGAGAGGCAGGAGGCTTTATTGTCCGGCCTGGATCAAGCGCGGGAAGCCAGCCCCTTGTACAACACCGCCGGGAATTCCGTGCCATTCTTCCTGGAAATAGGGGAGAACGACTTCCCAAATCTCCGGATTCAGCATCCAGCTATGATCAAGGACCTCAAGTCTGAGGCCGGGAGGGTCGAAGAGATAGAACGCCTGGGACACAATCACTTCGAGATCAGCCTGGACCACGGAGACTTGAGCAACCCGTGGTCACGCAAAGTGGTTGAATGGTTGATGGAAAACCCCTCGGCATAGGCCCAACTCCCCGCATAGATGAATTCAGAGCTGGGAGTTAGCTGAGACGGTCAAAGATGCTGATTTCGGGGCTCTTCCGTCCATGGGGCCGTTAGCTCATCCAGTCGGCCACACGCTCGGCGATCATGATCGTGGTTGCGTTGGTGTTGGCCCGGATGCAGTCGGGCAAGACCGAAACGTCCACCACCCGCAATCCCTCTAATCCCCGGACATGGCAATACTGGTCCAAGACCGCCATTGGGTCGGAATCGGGACCCATCTTGCATGTGCCCGAAATATGCTGGGTCGTAGAAACGTTGCGCAAAAGCCACTGGTCCAGGGTGTCGTCGGACGCCAGGTCTTCGGGAGTCGGGCTTATGCACTCCTCCACTATGTCTTTGTACGCGTCGTTCCCCATGAGATCCAGGCACATCCTAACCCCTTCGCGCATCCGCTCCCGGTCCCAAGGGTCCTTTAGGTAGCGGTAATCGAGAACCGGTTGCTCATGAGGGTCCGTCGAGGCCAACTTCAGTTCACCGGCGCCAACGGCGAGCTCTAGAATGCAGGTGAACCGAATTCCTTCGCCTTCTAGGGGATCGCCTCCCATGGGCGATGAGAACGAGGACTGCAAGATCTGCATGTCGTTTCGGTTGCTGGATCCCGCTGCCGTGTACCGAAGGGCCACCTGAGTGCGGGGCGCGGCAGGGTCCAAAGGGAAATCCTTCTTTACTCGCGCCGGCACCCTCACGTTGGGATGATCTCTCAAATTCTGGCCGACTCCCGGCAGGTCATGCTGAACCGGAATACCCAATTCCTTAAGATGATCGGCCGGCCCAACGCCTGACAGCATCAGCAATTGGGGTGAGCCAATGCCGCCGCCGCTGATTACCAGTTCATCCGCTTCGACGATAAAGGTTTCTTCTCCGCTTTCCACCTGCACGCCCGTGGCGCGGTTACCCTCAAATATTATCCGGCGCACCGTCACGTTGGCACGGACGGTCAAGTTGAGCCGGTGGCGCACAGGGTTAAGATAGGTCAGCGCTGTGCTCATACGAATCCCGTCGGGATTGTTCATCGGGATGGGGCCGACCCCAGCGGAATCCGGATGGTTCATGTCTGGGTCGTCCGGATACCCGTCGTCCCTGCAGGCCTGATAAAAAGCTACTTGGGCCGGAAGCCACGTCTCCCGTTTATGGCGGCGCACTGGTATCGGCCCGTCGAATCCGTGGAAATCGTCCCTGATATCCGTGTCGGTTTCCAGCTTCCTGAAATAGGGCAGGGTTTTGACGAAGGACCATTCATCGTTGCCCCATGAAGCCCAGTTGTCATAGTCCTCGGGGACGCCCCGCAGCAGGACCTGTCCGTTGATGGCACTGGAACCGCCGACCACTCTGCCCCTTGGCACAGGCATGGTTACCCCTTGCTCTTCGGTCGGTTTTCCCGAGAAAGACCAGTTGTGCGGAGCGTCCACCGCCGAAGCGGTTTGATCGTATCCATACTTTAGGTCATCGGGATACGTCTCGAAGTCGGGATAGTCCGGACCCGATTCTAGCAACAGCACCGATCGGTTAGGGTTATCTGACAAGCGGGCGGCCAGTACACATCCCGCGGATCCGGCTCCGACGATAACAACATCGTATTTCATAATTCATCCCACCTTGCATTCATGTGCCATTTTGGGTGATACCCCGGGATATTACCCTCAACCTCCTCCGATTGTCTACGACGGGCCGGTATGAGCCTGTTGGCCGGTGCCTGACCTGAGAGAGACCCAAGAGGAGGGAAAATCAAAAACAAGCCATTATCACTTAATGCCAAGCGGGTAGTTGAAGGGCACCTAAGGTAGTAAGCATCGCTTTCAACCCTAAATCACAACCCTCCCTTACGCCTTGACAATCATCAACCGGGCGTCAAGACATTCCAAAAATTATCCGGGATTGACACTATGATATCAGTATGATATCTTTCTAGCGCCTTAATATCTTAGAGTGATAGCAATTACCTTAACCAGCGTAGAAGGAACTTCTTGACACATTTTGAGGCATTGGGGTCGGGCCCCTCGGCAATGTCGAGGTTATCACTAAAGCGCTGGGTGACCTGATATTGCCGGGAACGTTTCTATCGAGGGGCATATGGTGTTTCGAAATTTGACGGTTTTCGTGATTTTTGACGATTTGGTACTTTATCTCCATCATTCAGTGGTATCTCTTTCATCAAGTTGACCTGAAAGTAATGCGGTATTATTGTGACATTGCATCGGAAGCTGAGACCATGACGCAAGTCATTGGTCTGCTCAAGATGCCTGATGGGGGAGGTAATAGTGTGAGAGATGACGTGTCCGACGGAAATCGAGATGCGGTGGAGCTCCTTTCCGAAGCATCCATCAAGAAGCAGTTGCGTTCCGAGGCGCTACAGAACCCTAGAACCTTGATTCCTTTAGCTGTTACCGCGCTGTCGCTACTCCAGCTTCTCGATCTCATTCCGATTCCGGTGGCAACCATGTGGGCTCTGATTTCATTGATCGGCTCGTTGGTGGTTGGAGCCGGCTCTTTTTTCTGGATCTACTCGATACGCCACGATGACGCTTGGAAAAAATTGGTTGACGAGATCATGGAGCAGCAAACTCAGCTCGACCAGAAAGCCAGCAAAACCGCGGTTCGGCGGTCGCGGGAAAACCTTAAAAATGGCTTTACCGGTATCGACTCCGAGGCGGGTATGAAGGCGCTGACGGGATTAAACAACGAATATGAGCAACTTCAACATGACCTGAGCCGGCAAGGTGATACCGCTTCGCTATCGATCACACAGATACCAGGCTTGGCCGAAGAAACCTACCTTGAAGGATTGAACGTGTTGGGGAGCGGGCTTCGGCTTTCAACTGCCATCCATGCCTCCAAAAAAGGGAGGCTAGAAGAAGAGATCGCCCAGATCGAAAGGGAGATCGAGACATTGGGAAAGGACCCAAACAAGAAAAGCGGGTAAATATCAGGGAGCAGAAGTTGGCCAGCCACCAAGAGCTGCTCGATCTGCTCAATCAAAAACAGTCCCGCGTAGACGAACTTTTCTTTCAATGTGACCTCTGTGAGGCATCTTTGTCCAAGACCCGCTTGGAGCTTGCGTCGCTCCAGGCAGGGGGTTCCGAAGCCGGCGTCAGATCGGTCACCGAAAGTCTCCAAAGCACCATCAACCACGCAAAAGAGGTTCAAGAAGAGCTGCGGAGGCTGGGATTTTAAGCTCGGCCTCACGGTGTGAACTAGGTAATTCGATGGGGGACACCCACCCGAGTTGGTAGGAGGCAGAAATCATGGCTACAGAAGAGCGCCCCGAACAGCAGGATGAGATCACCGAACTGGCCCCAATGGCCCCTCAGGATTTGGCCCCGGCTGAGACCTCCGATCCCGTGGTGCCTAAGGGTATGACTGACCGGGAATCCCAGGAAATGCAGAAACGGGCCGCGGATCTGGTCAATGAGTTGCAAAACGCCAGCGGTAGCCGGGAGTTGGAATTGGTCGACAGCATGTCTAACCCTGAATTACCTGATTGGCGGGAAGCCGGATGGCGTACCCGATCTTTCCTTGTTCCAGATACTCGTATAGCTCCGGCTTGGCAAAAGCAGCGTCACCCCGGAACAGCAACCGCAGTCCTTTCTTCTGG
>DAOUHE010000341.1:0-2224 GCA_034428715.1 Dehalococcoidia bacterium
CTCCCACCGCTGTCAGAAGCCTGACTAGCTCCGGGGTGAAATGGTTGGTTTTCCTTGAGACAACGTTCACCAACCCCATGGTGTGGTCGCCCGCCTTGATGGGTATCAGGATCATGGATTTCATACCCAGGGCGACTATGTTCGGCGAAGCGTTGGGTTCATTCGGATAGTCGTTGGAAACAATAAGCGTGCCTTCGCGCAGTGCCCCATAGGCCAGTGTTTCTTTACTGGTAAGCACCGGAATGGGTGGCGTGGTGGACACCGCGGATCCTGCCGCAGCCACGAGGCGCAGGCCCGGCTCACCAACTGTTTCCAATCTGAGCGTGACCCATTCCGCCTCTGTCGATATGGCAAGTCTCTCCATGACCCGGGCGGCTTTTGATTCGAAATCCCCTAATTGAGAGAGAATCCGCGAGATGTCATAAAGTATTGTCAGCTCGCCCGAAAGCTCCCGCTCGGTTTCCTCGGCCTGCTTCAAGTCCATGTACAGCCCCGAGTTGGTGATGAAGCCGGCGATTTGGTTACCGATACGCTCGGCTAGGTCCAGGTTACCTGGGGTGAAGGCCATTTCCGTGCGGGAAGCTAGAAAAAGCGCGCCGATTGATTCGTTATGGCTGATCAGCGGTACGGCTAACCAAGGGCGAAACCCAGCGCGTACCATTGATTCGAGGCATGGGTACTCCGATTCGATGTCGCCGGATTTCATTCCTTGTATTATTAGCCCGGCGCGACTGTCTGCCAATCGTCCGGTGATAGAGCCTTCCAACCGAGTGGACTCACCGGATCCGGTCATATTTTTTGACAGCGCTGTGCTAAAGGCGACTTTATCCCGTTCCCGAACTTGATCGATCACGGTGATCTCCAACTGATCGAAGGGGATCAGGCGCGCAATCGCCTCGCTCAGCCTTGGGTAGACCTCATCAATAGCCAAAGATGAGGTGAGGATCCAGCCAATTTCGGCCATGGCCGAATTTTCCTCGGCCCATCGCCGTTGTGCTTCCTCGGCCTGCCGGCGTTCGGAAATGTCCCGGAAAATCCCTTGGTAACCTGTGGGATTTCCGTTCTGGTCCCGTATGAACTGGGTCCGCCCTTCAAAATAGGCGATGCTCCCGTCTTTTCGCACGCCCTCAAGTTCGATCACCGGTGGAATCTGCTCGCCGGCCAGCCAATCTCGCATCCGCTCTTCGGCCAATTGGGCCGAAACAGGTGTCAGATGAATAATGCTCTGGCTGCCGATAAGCTCATCCCTGGAATAGCCCGACATCAACTCGGTTTCCACGTTCACGTCGTTGATGGTGCCGTCCAAGTCAAAGATCACGATGCCGTCTTTGGCGTTTTCGAACAGCAACCGGAATCTCTCTTCGCTATCGCGCTTAGCCCGCTCCCCGTCTTTGCGCTCGATGATGTATTGCCATTCCCGCAGAACGCGCTCGGCGATGTGGGGCGTGTCGGCCAGGACTTCTTCCGATTTGACCAGGTAGTCCAGCGCTCCAGCTTTCATGGCCTCAACTGCCGCCGCCTGGTCCCCATGGGCGGTCATCACCACCAGCGGAACCGCAACCTCTTCTCCCTCGGCCGGCAACAGGCTGGTGCCCAGCCCATCGGGCAGGTGCAGGTCGGCGATGATCAGGGCCGGGTTGGCCTCCGCGAGGCAAGCTCTCGCCTCCGCCAGGCTGCCGGCGACGGCCAGGTGGAACTGCCCACGGTGCGGCTCGAAGGCTCGGCGCACCAGGTCGGCGTGTGCCACCTCGTCTCCAACTAGCAGGATGTGAGCTACTTGTTCGTTCATCACCGTCCCCTGGCCAATTCCGGCCGGTATGAAATGGCGGTCTTCGCGGTTGCGGGCATGCCTAGGGTCATCATGGATGCTGGTTCCAAATCAGCCAGTAGTAGCCGAGGTCCCGCATCATGCGTCGAATGTTTTCAAAATTCACCGGGTTTCTCTCATATTGGAGTACCCAACAAACCCAAGAACCCCAACTAGCAGAGCAACTAGCAAGAACGAAAGAGTTAGTTTTTGTCGTATGCTCACTCTCATCCGTTTACTTCTTGATGGTGTTGGCCCTGCCTTGGAAGTACTCCGGACATGAGAAGTTCTAAGGTGGACCCCATCAGTTGGACAGTATTGGAGCAATGTTAAGTGAGGGTCCCGCTGTCTTTCCAAGGTCTACCAATGCTCTGGTTGGCAGCCACCTCCTCTCTTTTGACTGTTCATCTGATTGCA
>DAOUHE010000342.1:0-7107 GCA_034428715.1 Dehalococcoidia bacterium
GTGAAAATCCCGAAATGACCCGTACACCTGCTCGAAAGCTGCCGCATCCACATCCCCACCTCACCTGCCTATTCCCTCTCCAGCTACACAGTTATCCTATCAAACTAACTGACGTTGTAATACTAGAAGGGGCGCAGCAAACTAAGGCAGCTGGTCTGATTTTGGCAGAGAAGCTACGGGACCGCCAATGGCTGGCCTTTCAGTTGTGCGGTATCAGCATATCATTTCGTGCCAGAGGGGACTGGAGAACCGCCCGTGAATACATCGTCCGGGGGTTGGACGTATCTCCCAGATTTTTTCAGTTGCTATATAGGCGGATATTCTTGGAGTACGAGGCAGGAGAGTTTGTCCAGGGGGCGGATTATCTGGAGCAACGTCTGGAACTCGCGCGCTCTAGGCCGGTGGAATCAGCGGGCCCCTTACATGGATGCACCTCATTAGCGGTGTCTCTGTCGGCACGGATTGCCGGTGTAGTGGAGCATTTCGACGTTGCCGAGGAACTCGCCCAAGGTGTACTTTCATCGTCACGTACGGTAAATCCTCTTTACAACACGTTTGCCAGAGCCAGCTTGGCGCTAATGGCCGTGCAGCGAACCGACGCAGCCGCAGCTACTATCCAATATGCTCCTTTGAAGTTGGCACAAGGCACGGCGTTGCTTTCCGCTTCGATCGCGGTAGACCGTTTGTTGGGCCTATTGGCCCACACGATGAGCAACTTGCACCAAGCGATAGACCACTTTCAAGACGCCCAGGCTTTCTGCCGCAAGGCGGGGTACCGCCCTGAACTAGCCTGGACCTGCTGCGATTATGCCGACACCCTGCGTCAACGCAACGCAGAGGACGACTGGGCCTAGGCCATCTCACTACTGGACGAGTCCCTGACGATCTCCAGCGAGCTGGACATGCGGCCTTTCATGGAACGGGTCTTGTCCTGGCGGGAGATTCTGAAGGCGTAGGCATGTTCGGACCATCGCTAGCGGCGATAAACCAGGTAGGCCGGAACGTTAACGCCCGGCATGCTGGATGCCACCGAGACTGCCGTTCCATGTTTTAGGCCGACGAAACTTCCCAATTTAGCCTGTGCCGCGGCATCCAGCGCCACATCGGATTCCATCCCTAGGATTTTGTGGTCATCCATTTTCGCAACCTAGACAGCGGCGACAAAGTCATCAAACACGGAAAACCCGTTAAAAAACCATGGTATTCCCCTTGATCCTCCGTTTGACAGCATCGGCGGTAGATGTTAGTGTTCCACCATCCCCACCGCTACTCCAAATGAAATGTATTCCAAATCGGAATCATACGGTAAATGCCCTCGTGTCCACGGTGACGTCATGAAAATAAGTGAAACATTATATCGCGATCTGGCTGCAGGCCTAACCTTCTGCACGGGGGATGTTGTCGGTAGCTCCGGACATTTAATTTCGAATAACTCCACCGCCCGTTCGCGCCTGACGCACACCACCCCTTGTGAACCATAGCTTTCTTCCTCACCATCCCGCAGCGGGACACCACTCAGTCATTTCAGATTGATCTAAAGATTCTTCATTCCGGCTATTCAGCCGCAGCGGTATGTTGGAAGGTTGGCACCTTGGGCCAAGGCCCGTTGGCCTCCAACGGCAACAGAAGAGCGTAAGGAAAAAGGAAATCGCACAATGAATCAAGTCGGCTCGCCCGTGGACCTGGGCGCGGAACAGGTAAACGAGTTAGCTAGAAACTTCTGGTACTCGGCGATATTGCGCGCCGGGATAAAACTTGATGTGTTTTCGCTGCTGGAAAACGATAAGTTGATGTCCCAGGAGGTCGCCCTTCGCATCGGCGCGTCACCCAGATACACTCAATCCTTTTTGGATTGCTGTGTGGTATTGGAGTTGTTGGACAAGAAGGACAGCAGATACGTCAACTCCGATATGGCCTCAAAATTCCTAGTCAAGGGGAAATCGGCATACGTGGGCGACCACGCCCTTCACCATACCAACACCTGGGCATCTTGGGGGCGGCTTGACGAGGTGATCAAAGAAGGTAAGACCCTTCTCCCTTATGAGACGGGGTTTGTTGACGCGGACACCTACTGGAACGACTACATGATAGGCCAGCATAACCGGGCAACCTCCGGGCAAGCCCATTACCTGGTGCAGAGTCTAGACCTTAAAGAAAAGCGTAAGCTCATAGACCTGGGCGGCGGGGCGGCCAGCTACAGTATTGCCCTCTGTGCCGCAAACCCCCAGCTAAAGGCGGTGGTCGTCGACCAAAAGGAACCCCTTGCCGTAGCCAAGCCCCTGGTGGAGGAGAGCAATCTGCAGGACCGCATCACTCTGTTGGAAGGCGATTTTTTTGACACCAACCTTGGAACCGGCTACGACGTTTGCCTTATTTCAGGAGTAGTGTTGATCAAGCCGGAAGAGGATTCCCGACGGCTGTTCCAATTCGCCTTGGATATCCTTGAGCCGGGTGGCCTAGTGGTCATTCAAGACTATATGCGTATAGAAGACCATCCCGAACGCCGGCGGTTAGATACGTTGGAAGATCTCTATGTTCTGGTTGCCTTCGATCCAGGCGCCGGCGACCGGGAGGGAGCGGAAGTGGCGTCGTGGTTAGAAGACACCGGCTTTAGAAACTCTAAAACGGTCCCATTGCCCACCCAACTGGGCCTTGTCATCGCGGAGAAGCCGCCCGCGGCTTGACCGGTTGAAATACCGATCGAATATCTGATCAAAATCATTGGACTTTTGGCAAAAAAATCACAGGCCCGCGATACGCCGCGCCTAGTGATCAAGAAGGGGAGAATATCATGATTGTTGAGCAACGAGTCACACCTTCAGAACGGGTCAGCGCGCTTAAAGAGTGCATCGACCGCAAGGGGGTTGCCCGAATCCTGGAGGCCCACAACGGCATCAGCGGCATTCTGGCGGAGAAAGCCCGGGTGCGTAAAAACGGTCAGACCCTGGAATTTGACGGTCTTTGGGAAAGCAGCTTGACCGACTCGGCATCCAAAGGGATGCCCGATGCCTCCATAGTCGGTTGCGACTCTCGCATCCATACAATCGACGAAATACTCAATGTCACGTACAAGCCAATCATAGTTGACGGGGATACCGGGGGCGAACCGGCCCAGTTCGAATACCTGGTCCAAAATCTAGAGCGGCTGGGAGTCTCGGCGGTAATAATCGAAGACAAGATATATCCCAAGCGCAACAGCCTGGACGCCTCCGCCAACCAGGACCTGGAAGACCCGGTATCCTTCGCGGAAAAGATACAAGCGGGAAAAGAGGTCGCCATATCCGACGACTTTATGATCATATCGCGGTTGGAGAGCTTGATTGCCGGAGCCGGCGTAGCTGATGCCCTGGAACGGGCCGAGCAGTACATTCGAGCCGGAACCGACGGGATAATGATCCATTCCAACAAGTCAGACCCGAATGAGATCCTTGAATTCGCCAGCGCCTACAAGGGATTGTGCTCCCGGATGGGACGGCGGCCGGTATTGGTCAGTGTGCCGACCACGTATAACACACTTAGCGATGATGAACTTGTAGCCAATGGATTCAATATAATCATCCATGCCAACCACATGCTTCGGGCCGCCTACAAGGCGATGGAAGAAGTGGCGGCCACCATATTGACCGGGGGCAGCAGCCTGGACGCGAATCCGTTGTGCGCTCCCGTTACTGAGATTTTCAACTGTGTCGGCCACGACCGAATCACCCGTAAAGACCGGGAGCGGGCCACGTCGCGAAGGCTCCTCAACGGCAAGACCAATGGGGCAGCGCTAGCGTCGGGGACCCGGCATTAGCCGAATGGATTCTCAGACATTTTGGGGCGTCCTCAAGACGCGGGGCCTAACATTCTTCTCCGGGGTACCCGATTCCACCTTCGGGGACGCATACAACTACATGGTCAATGACCCTGAGATTCGCTACGTCCCCGCCGTGCGTGAGGACGTGGCTTTGGGGGTAGCCAGCGCCGCTTATTTCACCGGTGGCCTTGGCGGAGTCATAATGCAGAACTCCGGCATAGGCAACATCGTCAATCCACTGACTTCCTTCAGCCTCATGTACAAGGTCCCCGTGCTGCTCGTAGTCGGGTGGCGCGGATTTGGCGGCCCGCCCAACGACGCGCCGGAACACTGGATCATGGGCGTAAAAACCCCTGAGATACTAGACCTCCTGGGAATCCCTTGCGAGATCATGGACCCTGAGAAGCTGGAGGCTGGCTTGGACCGGTTGCTGGGCAAGATACGGCGGGACTCGGTACCTGGCGCACTGCTGGTACGCGCTGGAATGATCGGTTGATCGGCCGCATCACGGCAATACAAGCGATCGTCCGGCGGGTGGGATCCGGCGACTTGGTGCTCAGCACCACCGGGATGATCTCCCGGGAGGTTTTCGTGACCGATGACCGGCCATCCAACTTCTATATGCTTGGATCCATGGGTTTACTGTCATCCTTTGGGCTGGGCCTGGCGCTCCAAGCACCTGAAAAGCGGGTTTACGTGCTGGAGGGCGATGGAAGCGCGCTGATGAGCCTGGGCGCTCTGCCGCTCATCGCCAGCGAACGTCCTAAAAACCTGATCCACATAATTCTAGACAACGAGTCCTACGAATCTACCGGCGCGCAGCCTTCCATCAGCTCCAAGGTCGACCTGGCGGAGATTGGCAAGAGTTGTGGCTACGCCCGCGTTGCCAGAGTGGACGATATCGAAGGCCTGGAAGGCGCCCTCCAGGACAATGGCAAAAGCCCGGGCCCGCACCTGATACTGGTGAAAGTAGGCATCGCTCCAGTGAAAGATATCCCAAGGGTTTCCCATACTCCCACTGAGATCAGAGACCGATTCAAAGCCAGGGTGCAACCCGAAAATTAAACGCCGGGCAACTGAACCACCGGAGAACTGAAACAGATGATTATTTTTTCACCGGGTCCTGCCAATATTTCAGAGCGGGTCCGCAGTGCGATGTCCAATCCCGACATCGGCCATCGAGAGAGCGAGTTTACCGAGATGCTCCAGGAGACCCGGTCCATGCTGTTGGACATTTGCGGCGTCCCAGAGGGATATGCCTGCGCCGTGCTCAGCGGGTCTGGCACCACCGGCATCGAAGCTTCCATCACATCCTTGGCGGCCGTAAGTAACGGCGTGTTGATCCTGGCCAATGGAGTTTACGGGGACCGGGCCGCCCAGATCGCCCAGGTATTTCAAATTCCCCATACCTTAGAAAAGTTCGACTGGACCGCGCCCATCGCGCTGGACCGGGCTGAGCAACTCATCTCCGCCACGTCCCATGGGGCGGTGTATTTGATACATCACGAGACCACCACGGGGGTCCTAAACTCCCTGCAGGGTGTGGCCGAGATAGCCAAGGGCCACGAGAAATGGGTCATGGTGGACGCCGTGAGCAGCGTGGCCGGCGAGGAGCTGCACCTGGCCAAATGGGGGGTAGACCTCGTGATCGGTTCCGCCAATAAATGCATTAGGGGAGTCCCAGGCATTGGCTTCGTGGTTGTCTCCGATGCGTTCCGGGAGGCGATCTCTCAGCGCCGGGCTGTGGCCTTCTCCACCGACCTGGTTAGCACATTGGACCGTGAAGAAACCGGCGAAACGCCATTCACGCCTCCGGTCCAAACGATGTATGCGCTCCGTGAAGCGTTGCGGGAACTGCTGGAAGAGGGCGTCTCGGCCCGAATCACCCACTACCAGGATATCGCCAAGACCATGCGCGACGGACTATCCGCGTTGGAGCTATCGTTCCTGGTGCCGCGGGAGCATCTGTCCAACACAATGACCACGGTGATGTTGCCGGAAGGGATCACTTATTCCGGCCTGCACCAGCCTTTGAAGGACCAGGGATACCTGATTTACAAGTCCCAAGGACATCTCAGCGAAACCACCTTCCGCCTCGGCACCGTGGGGGTAATCTCCCAGGAGGACGTACGAGGTTTCCTTAGCGCGCTGGGCAAATTGTTGTGAGCAGGGCCGGCAAAATCAGACCAAGGTAGCCTCTCGCCAAAACCCTCACCCTCGTTACCTCTCCCGGTGGGAGAGGGATGCCCTGGATAAGATTGGATTCTGGGTGAGGAAAAAGGCGATGACGAATCGAGGACATGTCGTGACATCGCCTGATTATTCCACCGGATTCTATCGCCAATACGCCCAGGAATATGCCAGGGTATCCGACCAGTTCCTCCAATCGGTGTACGCCAAAACCTCTCACCCAGGATTGAAGAACGATTGGGACCTGTGGGAACGGCTGATGCAACTAGCGCCGGGCCGCCGGGGCCTGGACGCGGGTTGCGGAGCGGGTGCCCGTGACGTGTTCCACTTCTGGTCCGACGGTTACGACATCATTGGCATCGACTCCATTGAAGAGAACATCGATGCCGCCCGCGAACTCCACCCAGAAATAGCCGGCCGGGTTTTCGTGGCCGATTTGAACCAACCATTGGAATTCGACGACGCGTCCTTTGATTTCGTCGCCTGCAACGCGGTTATCCAGCATATCGAGCCAGACGTGGTTCGCGACGTGGTCTTGCCCCATTTTGCCAGAGTGATCCGGCCCGGTGGCGTACTGCAACTGATGTTCAAGTGCGGCAAAGATATAACCACCGTGTTCGATAAAGATTACGGCGTCGACCGCAGCTTTCGTCTTTACCAAGAGGACGAGATTCTTGAGATCTTGCGTGGGTTGGGTATGACGCTGATTGAAGACGAAGACCCAGCGCAACTGGGCGGCCTGATGTACTTCACCGACCCCAAAGGCGTAGACCACTGCGTCTTTTATGCCCGGAAGTCTTAGTAAGTATCCGAATCTAAGTATTCGTGTTCTGGGGCAGCCGCGAAAGCATGACCGAAAAGAAAGCGCTCATGGCGGCCACCGCGGCAAATATCAGGGCGGGCCGGTAACCCCCGGTAGAGTCGTATACCGCTCCCAAAACCAGAGGGCCAAGGGCGAATCCAGCTACCTGACATGCCCGGCTGACACCATGCAGGCTGCCCAAGACATCTCTCCCGTAATATTTGGCCCACAGGATGGGCGCCAAGGTGTTGGATCCGCCCGAAGCGACCCCGTGGAGCGCCCCGAATAGATACGCCTGGGCTGGAGCCGCCGTCGTAAC
>DAOUHE010000343.1:0-2859 GCA_034428715.1 Dehalococcoidia bacterium
CCGTTGTCCAACCTGAAACGCGCCCAAAAGAAAGGGGATTATATACCGGAGTCACAATTTCCTCTTGCACCCCACTCCAAACCGTGTTACAAGGGAGTCACAATTTAGGGAGGCAGAGACATGGCAAGCAAGGCACCGGGGAAGGCTCACCGCAAGGGTATCTCACTGATCGAGATCACCGCCATGTTCCCGACCGATGAGGCTGCGGAGAAGTGGATTGCGGCCCAGCGCTGGCCCGATGGTCCGACCTGCCCGCACTGCGGCTCCCTGAACGTCCAAGCTGGCATCAAGCACCGCTCCATGACGCACCGTTGCCGGGGCTGCCCGAATCGGCCCATGTTCTCCCTGAAGACCGGCACCGTCATGCACCGCACCCAGCTCGGCTACCGGGAGTGGGCCATCGCCATCTACCTGCTGGCAACCAACCTCAAGGGCGTGTCGAGCATGAAGCTGCATCGTGACCTGAACATCACGCAGAAGTCGGCGTGGTATCTGGCCCACAGGCTCCGCGAAGGGTGGAAGGCCGACAATGGCGGCATGTTCACCGGGCCCGTAGAGGCCGATGAGACGTACATCGGCGGCAAGCGCAAGAACATGCCCAAGGCGAAGCGCCCGAAGCTGACGGGGCGCGGCGCAGTCGGCAAGACTGCCGTCGTAGGCGTGAAGGATCGGGCCACCAATCGCGTCGTGGCCCGATCAGTGCCGGCCACCGACAAGCCGACCCTCCAAGGCTTCGTTGCCCAGCACGCGGCCCCTGACGCCAAGGTGTTCACCGACGATGCCAGCGCCTACGAAGGGCTGCCCTTCGACCACGAGGCGGTTTGCCATTCCGCCGGTGAGTACGTTCGCGGGATGGCGCACACCAACGGGGTCGAGTCTTTCTGGTCCATGTTGAAGCGGGGCTACCACGGCACCTTCCACCACTTCAGCGAAAAGCACCTTGATCGGTATGTCGGCGAGTTCGCTGGCCGGCACAATGATCGGGAAGCCGATACCATCAACATCATGGGCGGGGTGGTGAAGGGCTTGGAAGGGAAGCACCTGCCGTATCGGGACTTGATCGCGTAGGGGCGGGGTCATGTCTGCTCCGGCTACCAACCGGCTCTATTTCGGCGATTGCCTTGATGTCATGCGTGAGGATATCACCGACGAGTCAGTCGACCTGATCTATCTCGACCCACCATTCAACTCTAAGCGGCTCTACAACGCCTTCATCGGCGGTGCTCAATGGGTGGCGTTCGATGATACGTGGAGCTGGCATGAGGCTGTTGATGACTTCCACGAGGTGGCGTCCGATACTCGTCTAGCTGATGCAATTGAAGGGTTGCGTCGGATACTGGGTGAGAACTCTCAACTGGCCTATCTGTCCTACATGGCAAACCGGCTTCGCGAATGCCACCGTGTGCTAAAGGGTTCTGGCTCAATATATCTCCATTGCGATCCCACCATGAGTCACTACCTTAAGGTGGTTATGGATGCAGTTTTCGGAGTTGAGAATTTCAAGAACGAACTCGTTTGGAAAAGAACTGGCGCCCATAGTGACGTATCGCAAGGAGCCCGCCATATGGGGCGCATTCACGACACAATATTGAGGTTTTCAAAAGGCACGTCACCGACATGGAACATTGTTTATGTTCCATACGACCAACAATACATTAATTCGGCGTATCGCAATACAGACGAGGCAGGGCGTCGTTACCAAACCCAACCCCTACACGCCGCAAAGCCTGGTGGTGATACTCGTTACGAATGGCGAGGAAAACTCCCTCCAGCCGGACGCTATTGGGCTTACTCGAAAGAAAACATGGATCGCTTAGAGGCGGAAGGGCGGATTGCGTATAGTCGCACAGGGACGCCTCGCTACAAGATTTATCTTGACGAAATGCAAGGAAAGGCACTGCAAGACATTTGGGATGATATCCCCCCAGTACATGTGAATCTCAAAGAACGCTTAGGTTACCCTACACAGAAACCGACGGCGCTAGTGGAACCCATCATCCGGTCCAGTTCTAACGAGGGCGACCTTGTGTTAGACCCCTTCTGTGGTTGTGGAACTACCGTCCATGCCGCACAGAACCTTAATAGGAATTGGATCGGGATCGACATTTGCGTAAACGCTTGCAAGGTGATCGAAGAACGCCTGCGGGGCCACTTCGACAGCCTATGGGATGATGTAGAATTTATAGGGCTGCCGAAGACACGCGATGACGCTAAGACGCTAGCTGACCTCGACAAATTCCGCTTTGAGCGGTGGGCCGCCTCGCTTGTGGACGGCATGGAAGCAAACAAACGCCAGCGCGGCGACAAAGGTATAGACGGGCGCGGACGGTTCCCCATCCGCAAGGGCCAGTTCATTGATGTCGTCTCGCAGGTGAAGGGCGGCGGCACCAGCCCTGGCGACGTTCAGGCGTTCAATGGCGCCCGCCAACAAGCCGAGGCTGACTTGGGCGTGTTTACATGTTTTGACGAACGTGTGACGACTAACATGCGCAATGCGGCCGCCAGCGCGGGCCGTTTCATGGAAGTGCCGACGATTCAGATTTACACCATCGAAGATTTCTTCGAGGGACGAAAACCGGAAATGCCGCGTGCGGCATAGGGAGGCGACGATGACCAAGGACAAGCCCGAAGTGCGGGTGCGGCCCGCGACCTACCAGCCAAGCAAGGCGGAGCTAGAGGAAGACGTAAGCATCGACACGACGCCCGAAGAGCTTGCGCGGGTGGCGCTTCAGCCTATGACGGTCAAGACCATCGGAGAGGATGAGTGAGACGACCGGATTGTGACTCCGGTATATAATCCCCAAACTTATCGCCAACGGGGAAACACGATATGCTATGCAGGCCCGAGCGCGGGCGTAG
>DAOUHE010000344.1:0-22466 GCA_034428715.1 Dehalococcoidia bacterium
GTCCAGGCCCTGGTCACGGAGCGAAATGCCGCCCGAGCCACCATTAACTGGCGGTTCAACACCCAGGACGCCAGGGGCAAACTTCACCGCCTCTATCCCTTCGATTCCAAACATGACTGACTACTAGGCCAGTCAATTTTAGAAAATCTTCTTCGCCATCGTTGGCCATAGGATGCACATGAGAAGATGCAAAATCATACCCGACCTTGTATAACAATGACAGGTGCATGTCCTTAAACACCTGTTTAGCACTCGGCCTTTTCCATTGAATCTTCTCTCGCTTTAGTTGGTCGTGCCGGTTGCGATCGGTGCTACTAAAAGACGACCATTCCGGGTTAAGTTTGTGTCGGATCTCCGGATCGCTGACCAAACTGTTCTTATTCTCGAATTTCCGTAGGAAAGACCATTTCTCAAACACCTCGAACTCGTTCCTTTCTCGGATGGACCTCAAATGAAGTAGCCGGTCGATTAAGGACCGATGAAGAATCCAGCAATCCTGGATGTTTCCAAGCCTCCAGGTACCCAAGATGCTCTTGAGACAAGCCATTCCGCGGGCAATGAAATTCCGAATGATCCTATCTTTCAGATCCTGAGAGTGGTCGGCGTATAAAAGGAGAACGATTCCCGTGAATCGGCGGAGGTCTTCTATCGGTTTGTCATAATCCTCTAGTGGCAGGTAATGCGTATTATCTATGAGGGTCATTTAGTCACTCACCCCAATTGTGGTTTGTTTTTGCCCAACGTCATTTAAGATCCTGCCAACTCCACTAGATAAGCCCCAGCTGGATTTTGACCGCTCGTTCGACGTTATCCATATCGTGGGGAGACAGGAAGCCGGCCAGGTTCAGCAGCCGCAACCGGCTCACGGTAGTGATTTGGTTGCCCATAGCTTTGCTTTGCCTCCCATCCACGGTGACATAGGCTTCGCTGGGGTAAAGGCGCCTGACATTGCTTGTTAACGGAACAACCTGCACCCGATTCAAATTCCTATTGGAAGCGTCGTTGCTGATTATGACGGCCGGGCGCTGGTCGCGGATTACTCCTCCAATCGAAGGCTCGAAATTAACCCACCACACTTCACCCCGGTTGGCCATCAACGTCTCCAATCATGGCCTCGGCCCATTCCAAGGCTTCGTTTTCGTGTTCTTCGTCCATGGCCATTTCACGATAGGCGGCCTCCAGGTCCTGTTCCATGACATGGGGCCGAACCAGATCTTCGATAAACCGGCTGATCGAACCCCTGCCGATTACTCTGTGCATCGCCTCGTACACTTTTTCGTCCATCGTTACTGTTAGCTTTTTATGCAATTAATCTCCAGTATCAATACGTATTCCCTACGTATAGTATATGTTTTTGCTTACTCGGCGTCCAGAGCACAATCGATGGAACGAGTCAGTAGAACGCGGTCGGCACATCGGACGCCAGCCTGTCTTGTCCGTGTTATCTGGATAGATTTTCATTAGCGGGATACCGCCTGCTGATAATATGTGTACCATTCCACCGGTTGACATTTCGAACACAGCACAGGCAGAATTACACGTTGAATCAACATAACATTCTTATTAAATTTCCGGGGCAACTAACCGGTTAACGCGCGGAGTTATTGGCCGATATCATGGTAGATAATAGCCTGTCACCCCACGGCGGCGGTCTGGTGGAACGGGTCTCCCCTCCCGGTGAGGTGGCTGCTCTCATCCACGGTTTGCCCCGCTTGGCGGTGCGGGACCAGATCGCCCACGAATGCGTGGACATCGCTTATGGCTTCTTCTCGCCCTTGGAAGGGTTCATGGGCAGCGATGACCTGGATTCGGTGGCCGGCAACATGACGCTGGCCACCGGTTACGTGTGGAGCATTCCCATCGTTTGCGACGTTGCTGCCGTTGAGTTGGACCGCCTGGGCATATGCCCGGGAGATTCCCTGTTGCTTACCAGCCAAGACCAGCCGCTGGCGGTGCTAGAGGTGCGGGAGATCTTCTCCTATGACAAAGAGCGTCTAGCCCAGCAGATCTACGGCACAACCGACATGGCCCATCCGGGAGTTCAGCGCACCCAGGCATATCAGGACCGGTTCGTCGCCGGACCTATCACACTGGTCAATCCGCCGGTGATCAACCCGCCTTTCGACCAGTTTTGGAGCACTCCGCGTCAACTCCGCCAGATCATGGCGGATATGCGCTGGAACCGGGCGGTGGCCCACCAGAGCCGCAACGTCCCTCATTCCGGCCACGAATGGCTGATGAAGGGCGCGTGGCTGGCGGCCGGGGCGGACGGGATACTGGTGAGCGTGGTGGTCGGTGAGAAAAAGCCCGGCGACTATATCGACGAGGCAATCGTCCTGGGCCACGACCGGCTGCGGGAGGCCGGTTTCTTTCGGCAAGACATTCACCTGACTTCGATCTTGCTGTGGGATATGCGCTACGCCGGGCCCAGGGAGGCGGTATTCCACGCCCTGGTGCGCAAAAACCTGGGCTGCACCCACCACATGTTCGGGCGAGACCACGCCGGGGTTGGCAACTACTACGACACCTACGCCGCCCATCACATCTTCGATACTCTGCCCGACCTAGGCATCCATCCCATTCCCGTCCAAGAATGGTGGTATTGCCCAGTTTGCGCCGGCGTCGCCTACGAGGGATTCTGCGGCCACCCGTCGCAAAAGCAAGACCTTTCTGGAACATTGATTCGCAGCATTATTCAAGGTGGAACGAAACCAGATCCGTTGACCCTCAGGGCGGAGGTCCTGGAGGTGGTCCAGAAGTGCTCCCAAAAATACGGGTTTGGGTCCCCCTTCGTCGATGAAACCTATTTGGAAAAGCGGACCCCGGTCATGTCAATGCCCATTTTGGAGTGTACGGACTGTACCTGTAATCATCAACATTAGCGCCCCGGGCTTTTTGGCCCCCGCAACCAGAGCGGGGGCTTCTTTATGCCGGGATTACAGATGCCGAGAGTCCAAGAATAACGGGCCGCAAAATTTAAAGGAGGAGCAAACATGCCGACATTTGTCGACCCTAACGCCTGCAACGCCTGTGAAGGAGTGCACGGAGGGCCCCAATGCGTGTATATCTGCCCCAACGATCTGATGGTGCTTGACGCCGATAGCCAAAAGGGCTTCAACCAGGAAGTGGAGATGTGCTCCGAATGTTACGCCTGCGTCAAGCTCTGCCCACAGGACGCCATCTTTGTCCGAGGGTATGCCGATTTCATGCCACTGGGTGCGTCAGTGCAACCGAAGCGAGTGGATGGCGGCTTGACCTGGACAGTAAAGTTCCGCGATGGCCACGAGCTCCAGTTCACGTACCCATCCCGTTCTACACCAGTGGGCTCCTCAGAACCGTACAGGAATTTCACCGAGGATCCGGCGGGCGATTTGAGGGGCCAAGGCTTGGCCGGTGATTCGATCTGGCTGGGTATAGAGCATCTGCCCACCATACAGGCTTAGTTACTACAAGGAGAATTTCCATGGCATTACCGGCTATAGAAACTGTTGAATGCGATATTTTGATCATCGGCGGCGGCATGTCCGGTTGCGGCGCCGCCTTCGAGGCCAAGTACTGGGGCCAGAACCTTCGAGTGGTGATCGCTGAGAAGGCGGTCATCGAGCGTAGCGGAGCCACCGGCGAGGGGCTTTCGGCTATCAACTGCTACATGGGCCAACGATACGGATGGAACACCCCGGAAGATTTCGTAAATTACGTGGTCAACGACATGATGGGGCTGGCCCGGGAAGACTTGGTCTATGATGTAGCACGTCATGTAGACGCCACCGTGCATCTATTGGAGGATTGGGGACTTCCGATCTGGAAGAAGGACAACGGTGAGTACGAGCGTGTCGGGCGCTGGCAGATCCCCATCCACGGCGAGTCCATCAAACCCATCACCGCTGAGCCGGCCCGCAAGGCCGTTGGCCAGGAAAACATCTACGAAAGAGTATCCGTCACCCACCTGTTGACCGATGCGGAAGACTCAGGCCGCATCGCGGGAGCCATTGGGTTTGGCGTGCGTGAAAACAAGATATTTGTCTTCAAAGCCAAGGCGGTGATCATAACGTCTGGCGGCGCTTCCAATGTCTTTCGCCCCCGGTCTGTCAACGAAGGAATGGGACGCACCTGGTACTCGGTGTTCGCCACCGGTTCCGCCTATGGGTTGATGATTCCCATCGGCACCGAAATGACCCAAATGGAGCACCGGTTCGTGCCCACCAGATTTAAGGACGGCTACGGTCCTGTGGGCATGTGGTTCCAGTATTTCCACGCCCACGTTACCAACTCTTTGGGCGAAGACTATACCGTTACCCGGGAAGATGAACTAAGGAAGTATGAGCCATACGGGTCGGCGGTGCCCACTCCCACGCCACTGCGTAACCACCAGATGTTCCTGGACATTCGGGAAGGCAAAGGCCCTATGTACATGCGCACCGACTTGGCCATGCAGGCCCTAGCCGGTGGCGACCCAGCCAAGATGGACAAGGTCAGAGAGGAAGCCTGGGAAGATTTCCTGGATATGACCGTCGCCCAAGCGCTCACCTGGGCCTCCCAGAATATCCAACCGGAGTTAACTCCTTCAGAAGTGGTCTTGGCCGAGCCTTACATCATGGGTTCGCACTCGGGTGAAGCAGGAGCATGGGTCAGCGGCCCGGAAGACCTCTCCCCGCCAGAATACTTCTGGGGCTACAACAAGATGACCACCATCCGGGGGCTCTTTGCCGCTGGAGACGGCGTGGGCGCGGCCCCGCACAAGTTCTCTTCGGGCTCATTGACCGAGGGCCGTTTGGCCGCTAAAGCGGCCGTAAACTTTATTCAGGATAACCCGGGAGCGCCCACGGTCAGTGACTCCCAGGTGCGGCAGCGTTCCGAGGAAATCTGGGCGCCGATGGAAACATTCGACCAATACAAGGGAGCTTCGACCTCCGAGACCGTTAACCCCAATTTTATCAATGCTAAGCAAGCCTTGGTGCGGCTACAAAAGATCATGGACGAATACGCCGCCGGTACCTCCACCTGGTACACCACCAACGCGTCCACTTTAGAGCGGGGAATCGAGCTAATCGAGATGCTGCGGGAAGATTTGAAACATCTGGCCGCCCGGAACCGGCATGAGTTGTTGCGCTGCTGGGAAATGGTTCATCGGGCCTGGGTCGGTGAAGCTCATATGCGTCACCTGTTGCATCGTAAAGAGACCCGCTGGCCCGGATACTACTACCGGTCCGACTACCCCGACCTGGACGACACCAATTGGCGGGTCTTCGTCAACTCCACGTTCGATGCCGCCAACAACAGTTGGACTCTTATGACACGCCCATACTTGAGCATCGTAAAATAACGGATTTTGCCTTATGCCGGCGGATGGTTCTTTTAAGAATGGTTTATACTAACCCCCAAGGTTGAGGTTGACAGGAATTTTTTGAAATTCTGGAGGCGGATCGTCATGGCGCAGACACAAATACAGACACAGGCATATACCATGGAGGCTTTCGTCGAGGAAGTTCGGCAGATGTTCGCGAACACCAAGGACCCAAAGGCCCAGGCCCAGTTCGTCGCCCGGAAGATGCAGGTATTACTGAAAACGCCGGGTTGGTTGGAGGAAAAGATCAACCTGCCCTCCGAGGGCGGTTATGGACGCTACGATCTTCACCAAGATGAAGAGTATGGGCATCCCGAGGGCGGGTTCCTCTTGATGTGCGGTGTCTCAGAGCCTGGCAAGCCGGCCGGCATCCCCCACGACCACGGCACCACCTGGGTGGTATACGGCGTGTACAAAGGCGCCATAGAGCAGACCAAGTGGCGGTGGTCTTACCCCGAATCCGACAGGACGTCTCCCGAGATCAAGGCCCTGGAGAGCTGGGTTCAGAAAGACGGCGACATCGCATTCTTCCTGCCGGGTGAGATCCATAACACCCACGGCGTCTCTGATGAGCGGACCCTGGTGGTCCGGCTGGAGGGCCAGAAACTGGCCGGTATGCTCCGCCACCGTTACGACCCGAAGACCAACACGGCGGAGATATACACCTCCGGAGCGTAGCTATTGGAACAAGATGTTCTCGCGGATGGCAGCGTGTGATTCGGCGGGTTCGCACGACGGGCGAATTCATATACCCGTTTGCTGGTGAACCCGCCGAATCAATTTGATGAGGCTTGTAACTCGTCTCTTAGGACAGCTTAGAGCAAGTTCACTACCGCTTCCACCTCAACCAGTAGTTCCGGCCGCACCAAACCAGCCACAATGACGGTGGAGCTGGCCGGGGGATTGCTGGGGAAAACCTCCGCCCGCACCTTGCCGTAGGCGGGATAGTTGGCCACGTCGGTCAGGAAGCAAGTGATCTTTACCACATTATCCATCCTGCCACCGACGGCTTTAACCACCGCCTCTATGTTGGCGAAGACCTGTCTGGTTTGGGCTTCACAATCACCCTCGCCCACCACCTTTCCCGAGGCATCCACCGCGACATGTCCAGACACGTACAAGGTATCACCCACTTGGATCCCAGGGGATAGAGCCGGGTTGAGCGAAGCGCCCGGGGGTATGATCGGTTTTCTTTCTGGCATGAATAACGCCTCCACATTAAACTGATTCAATAAATATTTCGATTGCCGGATACCTGGTGATTATAGCAACACATCCATGCACCCAAAACCACACGGTCCCTGGCTCTTCGTCAGCTAAAGATCGACGAGTGAAAATCCTTCGGGGCCGGCCATTGCGCGAATTCATGTTACCCTGAGCCAGATGAAGGGGTCATCCGCCGGTTGACGTACCTGTGCCAGGCAGCGCAGGCCGCTGGTCATAAACAAAAGAGATCTCTGAGACATGGGGTTTTCGTACCGGAGAATTTAGATTCCTCGCTGCGCTCGGAATGACATGGGCCGGCCTAGGCTTCGACACATTAGGCCATGTCGCGTTGATCTCTTGGCGGAGTTTATCCTGAGCGCGGGCGAAGGACTCAGGATAATCCCCGCCAAGCTTCTAAAAAGTTAGACTAATTTCGTGGGTCGATGGGGAAACCGGGGAGATCGCGGGCTTATAGGGAGGCGGAAGAGGGGATGCTGGAACGGCCGCGGTATACCGACGTTACGCCGCTGACGCCTTCAAGCTTGGCGAAAACCTTGCCCAACTGGTCCAGACCGGTGGTGTGGACGGTCAACTCCACGGTGACCGACCCGTCAGCCAGCTCCTTTGTGATGACCGAGGCGATGTTGACGTGCTCTTCGGAAAGTTGGCCGGTAATGTCCCGCAAAAGCCCAACGCGGTCGTAGGCCTTCATCATTATCCTAGTGGGGTAAAGATCTTGGGTTTGGCCCCAGTCCACCTGCACTATGCGCTCCTGTTCGTCCTCGTTGCTTAGGCTGGAGCAGTCCTTCTTATGCACCGTGACTCCCCGGGAGCGGGTGATGAATCCGAGGATCGGTTCCCCAGGGATGGGATTACAACACTGGGCCATGCGAATCAAGAGGTCGCCCACTCCCAGCACCGTAACACCGGAACTGGGGCTGGACAGGGGCACATTGGGCTTGGGATGTTCCAACGCCGGCTCTGTCTCTTGCCTCGCTTGGGCCAGCCGGTGAGCAACTTGGCTTTCAGTGATGCCTCCGGAGCCAAGATCGGCCAGGAAGTCATCGATATTCTCATACTTGCAGATGGTCAGGATCTCAGCGTCATCGAGGTGCTGGTTGAAACGGCGAAGCTCTCGCTTGAGCAGTTCTCGGCCGCGCGTAATGTTGCTGCCTCTGGCCTGCCTTCGGAACCACTGGCGGACGCTTTGCCGGGCCCCGGCGGAACGGACGTAACCGCGGTTGGGGTTGAGCCAGTCCAAACTGGGGCCACGCTCGTGCTTGGTGATTCTTATTTCCACGGTATCGCCGTTTTGCAGTTCGGTGTCCAGCGACACCATACGGCCATTCACCCGGGCGCCGATGCAGCGGTGTCCCAATTCGGTGTGTATCTTGTAGGCAAAGTCTATTGGTGTAGAGCCCGCGGTCAGTTCGGCGATATCGCCTTTGGGGGTGTAGACGAACACCTGGTCATGGAATATATCCTGCTTGACCGACTCTATGAACTCGGCGGTCCCAGCTACTTCCCGCTGCCAGTCCAGCAGTTGCCGCAACCAGGTCATTTTTTCTTCGAAGCGCACGTCTCCAGTCTTGCCCTCTTTATAACGCCAGTGGGCGGCCACTCCGTACTCGGACAAATGGTGCATCTCATGGGTCTTTATCTGGACTTCCAGGGGGTTCCCGCCATCGCAGATCACCGTGGTGTGCAGGGCCTGATACAAGTTTTCCTTGGGGTTCGCGATGTAATCGTCGAACTGACCGTGGATCGGATGCCATAGCTGGTGGATGACACCCAGGGCCTTGTAGCAATCTTCGGTGGTATCCACCAAAACCCGCAGGGCGTAAAGATCGTAGATATCGCTGAGTTCTTTGCCCTGGGTGGAGTATTTTTGGATTTTCAAATAGGTGCTATAGATTCCCTTGGGCCGCCCGGCGACCTCTCCGGCCACGTTTAATCTGACCATCTCATCCCGAAGGGTGGCGGCGACCTTCTCAACGTATAATTCCCGCTCCTCCCGTTTGACGGCCAGCATGTCGGCAATCTCTTTGTACTTTTCTTGGTTCAGGTGCTGGAAGGCCAGATCGTCCAGGCGCCACTTGATCTCCCAGATGCCAAGCCGGTGGGCCAGAGGTGAATAGATGTCCAGGGTTTCTTGGGCGATGCGGCGGCGTTTTTCCGGGGGAAGAGCGTCCAACGTCCGCATGTTGTGAAGACGGTCGGCCAGCTTGATCAGCACAACCCGTATGTCCTCGGCCATCGCAACCAACATCTTGCGCAAGCTTTCGGCATAAAGGGGGTCTGGATCGTCGGCCAGAGCCAAAGAATGATCATCGGAGTCATTAAACCGGGAGTTAAGGTTGGTCAGCTTGGTCACTCCGTCGACCAGGCGGCTGACTTCGGGGCCAAAGCGGGATTCGACCTCTTCCACGGTGACGCCACAATCCTCGACGACATCGTGAAGCAGGGCGGCGACGATGGTATTGGGATCTAAATGAAGGCCGGCGAGGAAAAGGGCGGTTTCTAGGGGGTGGGCGATGTAGGGTTCACCAGATTTTCGGGTTTGGCCCTGGTGACAATCGTCGGCGTAGGAGTACGCTTCGGCCACCAGCTCCGTAGATTCCTTGGGCAGATAGCTGGATACCCGGTCAATGAGCGCCTGCGCTCCAATTGTGGCTACCCCGTTTAATTGCACCAATGCAAACTGATGATAATACGCGGGAAAGACAATGTCTAGGAGGTTGGTTACGGTCTTGGGCAACATGACGGGGCCAGCTGGTGCCAACGAAGCAAGCCGGTCAAGACGATTCAACCGGTAAAGCTGTCTAACAGTGTTAAAATTTGCAGCGGCCCATGCCCAACTGTGCCAACTGGCCTGCGCCCTTGGGTAACGGGAATTTCGCGCCAGGCATTTTCTCCCCGGAATCTCAGCCAATTTCCCCGCAGGAATGGATCGATGTTTGCCACCGTAAAACGCAGCGCTAACTACAAGTACTGGGCCTTTGGCGCCCTTTCCATCGGTATGTTTTCTTCGGTGGTGGACCACGGCAGCGTAAATATCGCTCTGCCCACGGTGGCGGGCCATTTTCACACCGGCCTGCAGACCATCCAGTGGATCGTGATCAGCTATGCCCTGACCATCAGCTCCCTTCTTTTACCCATGGGACGCCTGGCCGACATTATAGGCCGAACCAAGGTCTACATAGCGGGAAGTATCATCTTCGCCCTGGCGGCCGGATTGGCGGGGGCGGCCCCAAGCCTGACAGTGCTCATCGTAGCTCGAATCATCCAAGGTTGCGGCGCGGCAATGAGCCAGGGCACCGGCATGGCCATCGTCACCGCCACCTTCCCCGAAGGAGAGCGGGGTAAGGCCATTGGCATGGTCATGACCGTGGTGGGAGTCGGAGCCATCGCGGGGCCGGCGGTGGGAGGACTTCTGGTGGGCGTCTTGGATTGGCGTTGGGTGTTTTACGTCAATGTTCCCCTTGGGCTGGTGGGAGTGGTTGC
The DNA here is from genome assembly GCA_034428715.1 of Dehalococcoidia bacterium. Lineage (GTDB taxonomy): Bacteria > Chloroflexota > Dehalococcoidia > Lucifugimonadales > UBA3495 > Io17-Chloro-G2. The sequence continues at coordinate 10,055 of DAOUHE010000344.1, forward strand.
GGCCCTAGCCATCCTTGACAAAGAACGGACCGGCGATACGGCTGCCGGAGGTTCGGGCCAAAAGTTGGATAGGAAGTCCAATAGGAATTTCGACTGGCTGGGCACAGCGTTATCCAGTGCCGCCCTATTAACCCTGCTTTTGGCCATCACCAGCGGACAAGAGGTGGGATGGAGCTCCCCGCCTATCCTGGCCGCCATGGCTGGTGTTGTGGCCCTGCTGGGCGGGTTTGTATGGTGGGAACTGCGGATATCTGAACCGTTGCTTGATTTGAGGCTATTTCAGCGCCGGGTTTTCTCGCTGGGAGTTTCGGCGGCTTTCCTGACTTTTCTGGGAGGCTCCGCCGTAATGTTTCTGACCCCTTTTTACCTGCAAAGTGTCTTGGGCTACAGCCCTCAAAGGGCCGGGCTCTTCGTGGTCCCCGCAGCTTTATGCATCGCGGTCATGGGACCCATCAGCGGCCAACTGTCCGACCGCTATGGCTGGCGCAGATTCACCGTGGGCGGGTTGGTCTGCGGAGTCGCCGGCCTTTCAATCCTGTCCCAAATGGATGAGTCCTCGCCCTGGTTCCTGGTGATGGCGGCGCTGATGCTCCAGAGCACCGGCATGGGAACGTTCTACTCCCCCAACACCAGTTCCATCCTCAGCGCCGTTGAAAGGCATCGGTACGGGGTGATGACGGCGTTTTTGACGCTGGTCAGAAACGGGGCCAACGTCACCAGCGTCGCCATGGCCACCGTGATCGTCACCACCACCATGGCAGTGCTGGACGTCGAACCCAGTCTCGACGCGGTTACTGGTCCGGCGGGCGCCCATGCCTTTACGGTGGGCTTGCGCAACGCCTATAGAACCATGGCGTGCCTGTTGTTCGCCGCCATGGCCATATCAGCGGTCAAAGCGGGTAAGACGCCGGATTCATTTGAATTGAGTGTGGCCCGTGAGGAGCCTGGGAGCAAGGCTCGGGCCGAGCAGCCGGGGGATTAGAACTGGGCTGATTTAGCCTCTGATGGATCGTTGGTATGAATCGGGTAAACGAAAGGCCCTAGACGTGCAATCTCTCATAGGCCGATGGCCGCTGTATGCCATGTTCCTGGTCATAGTCTGGAGCAGCGACCATTTCCCCGGTTAGTGTTTCCGGGGTCTGTAGAGCCAGAAAGACAGCGGCTTCTGCGATATCGTCGGGCAGGCGCATACGCTTGTGCACCTCGTCGTCGTAGTCGTCGTTGGGCCGGGTCAAAACCCAGCCGGGGTCCAGGGCATTGACGGCGATACCATGTTCCTTCAACTCTTCGGCCATTGACTCACCCAACCGCTCCACCGCGGCCTTGGCTGCGCTGTAGGCGGCCGCGCCGGCCCGCCCCCTGCGGGCCACGTTGCGGGATGTCAGGTTGATGATCACGCCGCTTCCCCGCTCCATCATATAGGGCAGCACAGCCTTACAGGAAAGAAAGGTGGTGGTCACGTTGGAGTGCATCACCATTTGCCACTCTTCTTCAGTGATATCGGCAACATTCACCTGATGGGTCAAATCAGTGGTGAACAACCGGTACCCACCCGCGTTATTGACCAGTATGTCCACCTTCCCCAGGGCATCGATGGTCTCCGTGGCTGCCCGGCGCGCGCCGCCGCTGCTGGTGAGATCGGCGTTGATTCCAAGGCCTTTTCGCCCCAGCGCCCGGATTTGGCCGGCCACTTCATCCAATTCCGTCCCGGTGCGAGACACCACCGCCACGTCGGCTCCCTCCCGGGCGTAGGCCAGGGCGATCGACCGGCCAATCCCTCTACCGCCGCCGGTGATTAGCGCCGTCTTTCCTTCCAGCTGCATATGCCTCCACCATCACTCTTTTTGACTTCCGCCTAGGAAACACCAAAAGCCCAAGAGCCCCCCTTTGCGAAAGGGGGGCTCTTGGGGGGATTTCCACCGTTTTCTAAAAAGCCCGAAAAGTCCTTAAGTCCCAATCCACCCGGCGGCGGTGATGTCGATGACCTGGTCGTCGGGTCCCCGGAATTTGACCTCGTAATAGGAGTGGCCGCCTGCTGCCTGCCCCAGATCCAGGGTTCCCATTGGGCTGGCGCCTTCGCTCTCCAGGACCTTGCTGGTGGCATCCACGTCATCCACCACGAATCCCAGGTGGTCGATGCCGGCATATCCAGGCTCGTCCCGGGGAGAATCACCATTACTCTGATCGCTGCTTTTGAGAATAGCCAGGTTAATGTAACCGTCGGAAAGGTAGACCCCCGAACGCGCCTTGCCAACCTCTTCCATCTCGAAAACCTTTATGTAGAAAGCAGCGGTCTTCTCCGGGTCCGGCGTCCGGATGGCGATGTGCTTGATCTTGGCCATGATTTCCTCCAATTTGGTTCAGAGTCGCCACGTCCCCCTTTAAAAGGGGGACCACAGGGGGTCGTCTCCCTTGGAGTTCGACCTCCCCTTGATCCCCTCCTTCGTAAGGAGGGGAAATTGGTTAGCTTTGGTGCACGCCGAATTCTGGCTCGCGCCGGGATTAGCAGATCTAGACCCTGGCCACGTCGGGGATCTCTTCCTCAACGCCCACCAGGAAGTCCCTTAGCAGGCGGTTGAAGGTTTCCGGTTTTTCCGCCATGGGAAGATGGCCGCAGCGGTCGATAACGTCCATCTTGGCGTTGGGCAGCGCGGCTCGCAATGCTTCCCCGTGGGCCAGGGGAGCTATACCGTCCAGCCGGCCCCAAATCACCAAAACGTCAGCCATGATACCGGGCAGCTTGTTGGTCAGGTCAGGGTCAGTGGGCTGGTCCTTTATCAACTCGGCCACCAGACCGCGTCCCTTCCATTGGCGTTCGAATTCCGGGCCTTTGCGGACGTTCTCCCATTCGGCGCCGAAGCCGTAGGCCTGAGCCGTGGCGATCATTCCCAACTTTCCAAACACCGCCGTCGCGAAGGCGTCCTCATCCATGGCCCCCAGATCGGGCGTAGGGGCCGATGGGACATCCAAACCCATACTGTTGCACAGGATCAGGCTGGATATCTTCTCGGGATGCCGCGACGCCACCTGAAGGGCGATCCAGCCACCAATCGAATGTGCCGCCAGGGTCACTCGGTCCAATTCCAAAGCATCCAGCAATCCCACCACCACCTGGGCGTAGTCGTCGACCGAGGAGATGCCTTCAGGAACCTGGCCTTCCCGCCAGCCGGGCAACTGGGGCGCATAGGTCATGGCCGTCATTCCCAGGGCCATATGGAAAGCTTCCCATTTCCCCCCGCCACCCATGCCGTGGAGATAGAGGACCGGGTCCAAATCACCGTCGGCCCCGCCCTTCAAGTAGGAGATGTCGAACCCGCCCGCCGAAACCGTATGCCGAGTAAAGATAGAGCCGTCGGCTGCGCCCATGGGATCACCTGCGTTGATTTAAGCTGAATTAATGCCCGTCATGGGCGGGTCATGCGGTTTCATTCCACCAGAGTTTAACGCATTCCAGTTCAAAGTAAGAGTCGTCGGCCTCGGGGTCCAGGGTCTGGCCGCCTTCAGGGACGCTCACACCCAGGCGGATGACGTAGTCCTCTCCCGCCTCTGCCCGCTTCTGGATCGCCAGAGCGGCGCCGGCGGCACGCTGGTCAGGCACCGCTTTGAAATCACCGTAACGCCCTTCAAACAGCACGGTCCGTTCCTCGCCGGTATGGTAATAGGTCTCCAACAGGACCTCGGCGTCATCGGGCGCCTGATCGCCATCGCGGGTGACCAGATTTAGCCGCATGGCACAGCCCCGGTGCTCGGAGGTTGGTCCCACGAAGATCAGCTGGTAAGGCACCCCATCGGGGCCCGCCGGCGGCGACAAAATCTCCCAGCCAACGGTGACCCGGCCCTCGCCGGCGTTCTGGAATTCACCTCTGGTCTCCGGGGATTCCCTGGTCAGCTTGTAGTTAAATTCGTCGTATAGGGGAAGGGACATCTTTCACCTGGTGTTGGATCTGGGCTCAGTTCTGAGGCGGGGGCTGGTTCAAAAACATTTATGCCCCGTGGCTGTGTCCTTCGACAGGCTCAGGGCGAACGTTAAAGGTACCGGCTCCCCTTCACGATCAAGGCGCCCCTCCTGTTCGTGGTGAGCCCGTCGAACCATTTTTATCGAAATGCTTGGTTGTGATGCAAACCTACCCTGCGGCGGTCTTCTGGACTCCGGAGGAAACATTTATATCTTTGAGTTTGGGCATGACGTGTTCGGAGAATAGCTTTTTGGACTTGATAACGTTCTCGTGCTTGATCTTGCCCATGCGGAACATGCCCATGAAGTGGCCGTAACCGGCGGTGCGCATGTCGTTGGCCAGCCATTCGGAGACGTGATCGGGGTCTCCGCAGACGATGAACCCAGTCTCGCGCAATTTCTCAAAAGGCGTACCCGGTCCCGGCATCTCCGCGCCCGAGGACCGTTTGCGGTATTCATAGGAGCGGTCGGTTTGCAGTCCCGGCACCGGGGCGGGCACCTGCACCGGCCGGCTAAAGGTGCTCAACCGGCGAACGTACATCATAGCCTCGCGGCATTCCTCAATGGCTTGCTCGGTGGTTTCCGCCACGTGGATGTAGCGGGACCCGATGAACTGCTCCGGACCGGCCTCCCACCCGAACTTCTCCTTGGCCACCTCTTGGTAGTATTCAAAGGCGTCTTGAAAGACTACGGTGGGGTTCCAGACCCTGGCGATGGGTATCCGCCGTTCGGCGGCGAACTCTATGGTCTCGGCAGAGCCGGCGGGCATCCAGATGGGAAGCGGGTCTTGCAGGGGTTTGGGCCAAACCGAAATGGCCTTGAGGTCATAGAAATCCCCTTTGTAGTCGAATATCTCCTCGGTGAGACACTTCTTGAGGATCTCATACGACTCGGCGAACCGTTGCCTGCTGCTAAAGGGATCCACGTTGTAAGACACGTATTCCTGTGGCACGCCACGAACGATGCCGCCGATGAACCGGCCCCCGGACAAAACGTCCAGTTGGGCGAATTCCTCCGCGGTCTGAACCGGATGCCGCAAGGGAAGGACGTGGCCGATGACGCCGACCTTGATGGTTTTGGTGCGGGCAATTATCGCCGCCGCCAGCACGGTGCATGAAGGGTTGATGTTGAAATAGGTGAAGTGGTGCTCATTGACGAAAACGCCGTCGTACCCCAGGTCTTCACACAAGGCCCACTCGTCTAGGTGCTCCTGATAGGTTAGGGCGGCTAGTTGCGGATCGCAGAACTTGTTGGTCTGGCGGGTTTCCGGCCCTATCTCATCGGGAATGCCGGGATAGGTGGTTTCGTCAAAGCTATAGAATTTCATGTTCCTCCAAACCCCTGCGGTTACAAAATAGCCGTATAACCTGGCGGGCCGTTGGTCCAGCCTAGAACGTTTGCTCCTAGGATGTCAATTTCCAGTGGCAACGATGACCGCCTCTCCAGCGGGTTCCACCACCGGCTGGGGACGCCCGTCCCAACTTCTGAAGAAAAAGTAGTAAAGCCCCGCCGCGGCCAATACCAGCAATCCGGCCACGGCGAAGGCCGGGACGAACCGGGCCACTTCCACACCCTGGCTGACCTCGGCCGCGCCGACACCAATCAACGCGCCAGCCATTCCTGCGCCGAATGCCCCTCCCACGTCGAAGGTCATGTGGGTAAGTCCGGCGGTAGTTCCCCTTTCACGCGCTAAGGTGGTTTCCATGGCCAGTTGGTTTCGAATGGGATTGGAGATGCTGTAGAACGCGTCGTGAATGATAAAGAACGCCACCACCATGGGAAGCCCCGGCAACACCAATGGCACAAACACCATCAGCAGCAGGAAGGGCACCGAGGCGGCCTGGGATGCGGCGATGCTCCTCACCGTCCCCCATCTACGGACGAAAATGCCGGACAACAGGATGGCCGTGGCCCCTCCAATGGCGGCCACGGCGAAGATCGCCGATATCTGCCGGTCGGTAGCGCCCAACCCCAGGTCGAAATAGACGTTGAAGAACCGGGTGGCCAACCCGAGCCCCAGTCCGACGGCCAAATTGCATAAGGCCAACTTGGCAATGGTGGGGAAGTTGACGATGTTCTTCAGCATTATCAGGTCGACGAAACCGCCGGCCAACTTCACCCGAACCTCATTCATGAACCAAAGTGGCGTTAGGGCAACCAGGGTCAAAGGCAACGATATCACCAAGACCCAACGGGCCATGCCCAGATCCAGATCGGGAACCCCGACGGCCACGGCCCAAACCAGGGGCACGGCGCTGCCCAGGGAGCGGGAGAGCAACTGGAAGACGGCGTTCATGCTGAACAGCAACGGTCTTTCCTCGGGTTGGCTGTTCTCCATGATGAAAGGCGGACCGGCCGACCCATGAAACGCCTGGCCGGCGCCGGCAACGCCGGCCAATACCAATAGGGCGGTCTGGTCGGTGGTGAATAGCAGCGCGCCCCGGGCAGCCAAGTTCAGGCATGTTGAGAAGAAGAAGGCCCGGCGCCTTCCTATCTTGTCGGCGATGAGGCCGGCCGGAAAGGCGACCACGCCGTGGACGAACATGTCGACCATCAGGAAAAGTCCGACGAAACCGGTGGAAAATCCAGACCGCAGAAGAAACAGGTTGAACATCACGGTCCAGATGCCCGAACCGGTCTGGGACGCCAAGGCATAAACCAAGAACAATTTTGCGTTGGGACTGAACCGGCGGGCCGTGGCCAGGTATTCGACCAAACCACCCACGATTGGCAGCCCGCGTTTGGGGTCCCCCGATTCCGGAGGCGTTGCTAACGAGGCCAAAGGCTATCCCTCCGTTCCGTCGTCAGAATCCTGAGGTGCGTCTGCTGTTGAATCTGGTGTATTCCCCGGGGACTGCAACCACTTCAAAATAAAAAGGCCCAAGGCGAGCGCTGCAATCACTCCGGCCGCAATGAGAATCGCCAACGAGCCGACGGATAGGTCACCAAAATGCAGGTCGTCGCCATTGGCGAGGGCGAGGCCCCGGTTCAACCAGGCCGCCGCAGCCGCTAACGCGGACGCGGGCACCAACCTATTCAACAAACGCAAACGGTTCTCTCCCCGGTCTATTCACCGTGGTCCCGATGACCCGGCGAGCCCCCAAGTAGCTCAATGTGGCCTCATCCTACGCCGTCGGGACCGGTTTGCCATAGTTGATGCTTAAGAGTATTTGCCGGTGAGTTGGGGCGTGGTCCCTTCTTTGCCCGACTCCGCCATTTCCAGCCGCGTCGTCCGGGCCCAGGTGCGCTTCAGGTCGTCGCGGATGCCGAAGTTCAGGTTGCCCAAACCGTCGATCTCCAGGTTTACCTTATCTCCATCCATAAAGGAGCTGAGACCCCGGTGATTAGTGCCGGTTGCCACCACGTCGCCGGGCTCCAGGTCGTGGATGGAGGTGACCCACTCCATGATCCGGGGAATCTTGTGGGCCATGTCGCTGGTGTTGTAGTTTTGTTTCAGCTGTTCATTCACGTAAAGTTTGACCGAAAGATTTAGCGGATCAGCAATCTCATCGGCGGTCACCAGCCAAGGGCCCATGGGCGCGAACGTCGCCCGGGACTTCATCTGATAGAAGGTGTTGCCCGGTGGAGTCAAACCACGGGCAGAGCCGTCGATGAACCCCATGTAGCCGAAGATGTAATCATAGGCATCTTCAGGTTTGACGTTGGAGGCGTGTTTCCCGATGACCAAGGCAAACTCAGCTTCTCCCTCAAATATGGTGGCAGGCACGTCGGGCAAAATCATGATGTCGCCGTTGCCGATAACCGCGTTGGGCGACTTGTGGAAGGCGTTTATGGGAGCGGGCTCTGACCTGGTGCCGTCTTCCATATAATTGACCGCCATGCAAACGATGTTGCCGGGCGTGGGCAGCGGAGACCGCAACCTCACCTGGTCCATCGACTTGCCTTGGCCGCTGTCGGCCGCTGCCTGGAGCGCCGCCCGGTGTTGGGAAAAGTTGGCTATTACCTGGTTGATCAGATCCTGAGGAGCTGTGTGGACGATGCCGGACACAGCCGCTCCCACGTCCACCACGTTACCGTCCTTTACAACGCCCAGCTTGAAATCGTCGAAGAATACCAGCTTCATATTTCCTCCTCTTTAAATCCTTGGTTGTTGATTTCCCGGTCGATCTCTAGGTTTTCCTCTATGCCTGCCGAGGCGAGTTTGGGCGTATTGTATGGGACAGGTTTGGCGGGGTCAACGCGGACCGGGTGAGAGGGCGTCCGTTGTGGGTTGGCTTGGCGGTTGCTGGTCGGTTTGTTGCTGGTGAAAAGCGCACCGTCCCCCTTTAGAAGGGGGACTACAGGGGGTCGTCTCCACCACGGGGAACGACCTCCCCTTTATCCACTCCTTCGTAAGGAGGGGAACTCGTGCGCTTTAGGAAGGGAAGTATCTCACGCCCACCCTAGGTTACACCCGGCCGGACCGCCTTGACGAAAGGAATGGCCCAACTACAATACACTCGGTACCGACATTCGGGAACGCCCTTTGGACCGCCGGCCGCGGCCACCACTGAAACCGTGCCTTGGAGGCGCCAACATGCCCCGAAACCCGTCCGATGAATCTGGCGCGGCTCACTTGCTGCTAAGCCCCTACCGGGTGCTTGACCTTACCGACCATCGCGGCCTGCTGTGCGGCAAGATCCTGGCCGACCTGGGCGCCGACGTCATACAGATTGAGCCTCCAGGTGGCAGCCCCGCCCGGGAACTTGGTCCGTTCTACCATGACGAGGCCGAGCCGGAAAAGAGCCTTTTCTGGTGGGCCTACGCTGCCAATAGGCGAGGCATCACGCTGGACATAGAGTCCTCCAGCGGCAAGGGCTTGCTGCTAAAGTTGGTCATGGAGGCCGATTTTATCATTGAGTCTTTCTCCACCGGATACCTGGACGGCCTGGGCCTGGGCTACTCTGCCTTGGACGAGATCAATCCAGGCCTGGTGATGGTTTCCATTTCTCCTTTTGGCAAGGATGGACCATATGCGGGCTACAAAGCGCCGGACATCGTCGGCACCGCCATGAGTGGATTCATGTGGCTCACCGGCGACAGCGACCGGCCCCCGGTTCGTGTGAGCTTCCCCCATTTTTACCTTCACGGCGCGGCCGCCGGCTCCACCGGGGCAATGCTGGCAAACGCCCACCGTGCCCTCACCGGTGAAGGCCAGCATGTCGACGTCTCTTGCCAGCAGGCGGTGGCCCGGACACTGGCCCACGCTCCCCAGCATTGGGACGTGGAAGGCAACATTCTCACCCGCAACGGTGTTTTCCGTCAGACCTCCGGGGACAGTCTCGTGCGCACCTCGTGGCCATGCAAAGACGGCTTCATCAACTATTCCCCCGGCGGCGGCGGGGCCGGAGTGGCCGCCAGCACCCGGGCGCTATTGGCGTGGATGGATGACGAGGGCTTGGGCGACGAATACCTGGAGTCGGTAGACTGGGAGGACTTGGGCTACGGCCAGATGCGGTCGGAGATCATGGACAAGGCGGTCGATCCGCTGATCCGGTTTTTCGCCACCCACACCAGGGCCGAGCTGGTGGCCGGCAGCGTGGAGAAGCGCATCCTTTTATTCCCAGTTTCCACCCAGGAGGATATCCTGGCCCATCCCCAGTTGGAAGCCAGAGGCTATTTTCAGGAACTGGAACATCCCGAATTGGGTATCACCGCCACCTACCCCGGCCTATTCATCAAAGACCGCGACAGGGATGAAGCATCCCAGCGTTTGAGCATCCGCCGGCGGCCACCCCTTATCGGGGAGCACAACCGCGAGATATATCAGGGTGAACTGGGAATGAGCGACGTTGAAATGGCGGAATTGGAAGCCGGCGGGGTTATCTGATGGCGCCTAAACCGTTGGAAGGCCTGAAGGTATTGGATTTTTGCTGGGTAGCCGTGGGTCCCCAGACCACCAAGTACCTGGCAGAATACGGCGCCACCGTGATTCGGGTGGAGTCGTCCAAACGGCCCGAAACCCTGCGGCGGGCGGCTCCGTTCACCGGCGGCGTTCCTGGGATCAACCGCAGCGGCTACTTCGCCAACTACAACGCAAACAAGTACGGCATCACCATCGACATGCGCCACCCAAGGGCCAAAGACCTGATCTTGCGCATCGTTTCCTGGGCAGACCTGGTCACCGAAAACTTCACCCCCGGCACCATGGAGGACTGGGGATTGGGGTACGCCCAATTAACGGAGGTTAACCCCAAGATCGTGATGTTCAGCACCTCCATGCTGGGCCGGGGCGGTCCGATGGAGAAGCAGCCCGGCTTTGGCCCGGTGCTTTCTTCACTGGCGGGGCTGACCCACATCACCGGATGGCCCGACCGGGACCCGGTGAATCCCTACGGCGCTTACACCGATTTCATCGGTCCCAAATTTGCCGTCACGGCGATTCTGGCCGGTCTGGACAACGCCCGGCGCACCGGCGAGGGCATGCACCTGGACATGTCCCAATTAGAGACATCGCTTCATTTCACCGCGCCTTTGATGTTGGACCAAGCGGTCAACGGTCATGGACACGCCCGCATGGGCAACCGTGACCGCGACGGCGCCCCCCACGGCGTCTACCCATGTCTGGGAGATGAGCGGTGGATCGCCATCGCCTGTTTCAACGACGATGAATGGCAAGCGCTGGCAGGCGTGATCAAGAGGCTGGGCGAAGGCTGGGCCAACGAGGAACGTTTTGCCACGTTCGAGGCACGGAAAGAGAATGAGGATGACCTGGACCGTCTGATGGCAGGGTGGACATCTGGATGGGATTCCCTGGAGTTGATGCACACCCTACAAGCCGCGGGAGTCGGCGCCGGCGTGGTCAACGACACCCGGGACCTCTTTAGCGACGCCCAACTAGAACACCGGGGGCACTTCGTGTATCTGGACCACCCGGAAATGGGAGTCTACGCCACCGAACGCAGCGAGATGGAGCTTTCCCTCACCCCCGGCAGCCTGGACCGGCCCGCTCCCCTATTAGGCCAGCACACCCACGAGGCCCTGACCCAAATCGTCGGCCTTTCGGAAGAGGAGTACGAGTCTCTAAAAGAAGACGGGGCGTTGGAGTAACTCCCGGCGATGGGTTTGACCGAACAGGGAGGGAGTAGTGGGAGTGAATTAGCTAGCGAGGCACAAATATGGTGCAGGTATGGATCATCACCGGATCTTTGGATTCACGGCTGGATAGCGCCCCCTCAGTAAATTTCAGGGTTTTAATTGGATAAAGGTTGCCTAACTGCTGCATTGACAGCATTTGCAAAGTTGTCTGCTCCGGTGGGATTTGGGTGAAAGCAATCGAGAACTTGAATCCAGGTGTCGCCTATATCAGGTGGAGCCGTACCGCATATTGGCCGGGAGGATTCGTGACCGTGGAAGGTTGAGTGTACCTCAGCCAGCCGAACTCGCGCCGGTCCGGCGTCGGCTGCCATGGCCTTGAACATTGAATTGGTCGAGTGCAAGGCGTCTTCAGCGCGGCCGTACAGGTCTGCCACCGACAAAGACCTTAACAAGCAGTTTGGGAAGAGGCTAAAGACCTTCAGAAAGTTGCTTTCCCTGTTCAGCGGATTGTGGTACTCGGTGATGATCACCTTGGCTTGTCCTTCAATGACCAGTCGACTTCCTTCTCTGAACACATTTGTTTTGATTAAATCGTTTGTATCGTCGACCCAGTTTTGAAACTTCGCATCCGAGCCACAAAATACCGGGGCTAATTCGGCAATATTGGTCCAGCCAAAGTCGTTGGCGCCAATGGTGATTATTACCAGCGGTATAGTATTTTCCGGCAATACTCTAGTATTACAACGACGCTTCCTCAATTTGCCCAGTTCTTGGTCGGAAATCGCTCCGCGGGAGGAAAGGCCACAAGGCTGGCAAGCGCGTGAGCAGGTAGCCATGGAGATCTGCTCAAGATCCTTTTATTGCGAACCGTCGTTGTAATACTAGTGGCTAGGTCCGCTAGTACCTCGTCGACTTGTCCAGTTAGGTCCTCAGTGGTTGCTCCACTACAGGCGAAATGGCCGCCTTCGATGGCGCCGACATCGGCCAAAAGCAGTGTAGCGAGAAGAGGATAGGCTCCTGGGGCTCGCACACAATCGCCTTCCGCTCCGCTGAGCCCATGGCCGGAAGCCACCGAATCCCCCAGGCCATAAACCAGGATCGTACGATCCATTCCAACGCTTCCCAGGAATCCTTGTTCCTGGCTCGAATCGTCGTGTTGGGCTTCAAACTAGCGTTCTTGGGGCTATGACCTACGGGCAAACCAGGACGAACAGACGCTGCGTGTTGAAGTGAAATCCTCGGTTGGGGCCTGCACACCGGAATTAACCGACGAGGAATGGCGGGCTGCCAAGGAATATGGAGAAGAGTTCATCCTGGCGGTTGTCGACTTCTATGGTAGTCCCGGACAGCGGATTTACTATGTCAGGAACCCGGCTGCTAATCTTGTCCCAGCCGAACGTCAAACCGTCATGTACCGTT
>DAOUHE010000345.1:0-7174 GCA_034428715.1 Dehalococcoidia bacterium
GTGACACCATCAGACGTGCTCAAGGGAAGACGGCAAGAGATCCTACAACGCAGGAAGGAGGTGAAGGCTCAAACCACCGAACGGCGACGACGCTACAACATGGCCCTCAGGGAGCTCACCAGACCTCCATCCAGGAGATCAACCTTACATGGTCACCGAGTTGATGGGTGGCGGCGACGTGGAAGGCGTGATAGAGGATGCCGAAAGCCATCGTCTTCCGTTGGAGCAGGCTATTAGCATCGCCGTTGAAACATGCCGGGGACTAGAGTTCGCCCACAGCCGCGGCATCGTCCACCGGGACCTCAAACCCGGAAACGTGTGGCTAACATCGGACAGCATAGCCAAGATAGGCGACTTCGGACTAGCCGTGGCACTAGACAGGTCCCGCTTGACCACCGAAGGCATGATGGTGGGCACCGTGTCCTATATGCCGCCGGAACAGGCCATGGGCGGCGAGGTCACACCCCGGTCGGATTTGTACTCGTTGGGCGCCATGCTCTATGAGATGGTCACCGGCAGACCGCCCTTCTTGGGCGACGACTCAGTGGCCATCATAGGCCAACACATCAACACGCCCCCGGTGAGTCCTACCTGGCACAACGGTCAGTGCCCCAGGCCCTTGGAAGCCTTGATAATGCGCCTCCTTGCCAAGGACACATTGGAGCGGCCTGAGTCAGCCTCAGACGTTTTGGCTGCCCTGGAAGCCACAGACGTGGCTGTAAACGTAGGCCAGCAAGGCTTTGCTCCCCTGCGGGTGGACCAGGAGGCACTAGATGGCTTGGCCGGTGGCGTCTTCGTTGGTAGGCAAAGGGAAATGGCCGACTTGAAGGCCTCCCTGGAAGACGCTTTGTCAGGAAAGGGCCGGATGTTGACTTTGGTGGGAGAGCCGGGAATAGGCAAGACCCGTATCGCGCAAGAGTTGGCTACCTATGCTGGGCTGCGGGGCGCTCAAGTACTTTGGGGGCGGTGCTATGAAGAGCAGGGTGTTCCGCCCTATTGGCCTTGGGTTCAGGCCATCCTGTCCTACGTCAGGGACGTTGACCCAGAGCAATTGGGTTCTGAGATGGGGGCAGGGGCCGCCGACATCGCCGAAGTTGTGTCCGACGTGAAGGACCGGTTACCGAATTTGAGACCGCCGGCCCAGTCGGAGACCCCGGAACAAGCCCAGTTCCGGTTGTTTGATGCTATAACCACCTTTATGAAGGCGGCCTCCCGAAAACGGCCCCTAGTGTTGGTGCTGGACGACCTACACTGGGCCGACCAGCCGTCACTTTTGTTGCTTCAGTTCGTGGCAAGGGAGCTTGGCGGCGCCCGATTTTTGCTTGTTGGAACCTACCGGGACGTTGAACTTAACCGTCAACATCCCCTCGCCGAAACCCTCGGTGAACTGACTCGGGAGCGGTTATTCCAGCGTGTGCTCCTTCGGGGGTTGACCCAGGAGGACGTGGGCAACTTCATCAAACTGACTTCGGGAAACAGCCCTCCACCAGGGCTGATCGAGGCCGTGTATTCGCAGACAGAAGGCAACCCCCTGTTCGTCACCGAGGTGGTTCGGCTCTTGGTGCAAGAGGGGGAGGCAGGTTCAGGTTTTAAACCTTCCCCTCCGGGGGAGACAAACTCCTGGACCGTACGCATTCCCGAGGGAGTTCGGGAGTTGATAGGTAGGCGTCTGAACCGGCTCTCCCAACGTTGCAACGAAACCCTTACTGTAGCATCGATCATCGGACGGGAGTTCACCCTGGACCAGTTGAAACGGCTCTCAGAAGATACCTCCGAAGATCGGTTGCTTGAAGTCCTGGAGGAGGCCCTGGCTTCTCGGGTCATTGAAGAATTACCGCGATCCGTGGGCCGCTACCAGTTCACCCACGCCCTGATCCAAGAAACGCTGGCTGACGAGCTGTCGTTGACCTGGCGAGTGCGTCTCCACGCTCAGATCGCCGAAACACTGGAGAACCTGTACGGGGCCGACGCCGAGGCTCACGCCGCGGAGTTGGCGCACCATTTCGTCGAAGCTGAAGCAGTCATAGGAACCGCAAAACTGGTTCGGTATTCCCTGCTGGCGGGCCAAAGAGCCGTTACGGTCCGGGCCTACGAAGAGGCAGTGGCTCACTTTCAACGGGGATTGACAGCCAAAGGAATAGAGCTATTAGGCTCAGAGCCAGCCGGAGATGGGGAGGCGGCCGCATTGTTATCGGGTCTGGGGAAGGCACAGGTTGGTACCCTTGCCAGGACAAATATGACCCAAGTGCTTGCAAGCCTCACCCGAGCCTTCGACTATTACTTGACTGCGGGGGATTCGGAGCGAGCCGTGACAACCGCTCTGTCCGTTTCCATACCATTGAGCCTCGGAATTGAACTTATCGGAAGAGCGCTAAAGTTAGTACCGCCGGACTCTTACGATGCAGGGAGGCTCCTTGCCAATCTCATTCTTCCCATTGGCACCGACTATGAAAAGGCCCAGGAAGCCTTCCATCAGGCCCTTTCCATCGCACACCAACAACAAGACAAATCGCTGGAGATGCAGGCCTTGGTTGCTGCCGCCTGTGTGGATCATCACAGTTGCCGAAATGCCCGGAGCTTGGAACGGAACCTGCAGGCCATCGATTTGGCCCCACAAGTCGATCGGCCATTTGATGAGGCCCACGCCCGCTACGACCTGGAGCACGCTTCCTACGCGTTGAGTGACCTCGAAGAAGCAGCCCGCCAGGCTGAAGCAATGTTGGCGCCTGCGGAACGAGCCCGGATTCTCATCTGGCGCGTCCGCGCAATGACTGCCAACGAAAGTGTGAGCAGTGCAAAGGGAGACTGGCCGTCTGCTAGAGACTTCATTGAGAAAGGGCTAGAAATGTCTCCACAGGAATCCACTCTCCTCAGCGCCAGGACGTTATTGGAGTACCAGTTGGGTGAGTCTATTGCCGGTGCGGCCGATTTGGAACGGCTTTTAGACAATATCCCGGGGGGCCGATCCAACCTACCGCGCGAAGTCTCACGGATAGATGCTCCAAATTACATGGGCCCAGCCTTAATCATACCTATAGCCTCCTACATCACGGGCGAACTGGCCATGTTTGATGTGGCCGAAGGCCTTGCCCAATCCATCTTGGATTCTCCGTATCCTACGCTTGATTTTAGGCTCACGGCCCGAATCAGTCTGGCGTTTATGGCAGTGCAGCGGAGGGACACCATGGCAGCCAGCGAGCTTCATGCCGCCCTGCAGCCAATCCTAGGCACCATGGCTCCTCAAAGTAGTATTTGCCCTGGACTGGCGGTGGACCGTATTCTTGGCCTCCTGTCCCAAACCATGGGTAACTTCGACCATGCCGTGGACCACTTTGAGAATGCGCTGGTGATCTGCCGGAAGGGATTCCAGCCCGAATTGGCCTGGACCTGCTGCGATTACGCCGACACGCTCAGAGAACGCAACAGCGCCGGTGACAAGGAGAAGGCCGTGGCCCTGCTGGACGAATCTCTGGCCATATCCAGCGAACTGGGAATGCGGCCGTTGATGGAGCGGGTGCTCTCCCGGCGGGAGATACTTAAGGCGTAGTTGCTCACAGTTGGGGTTGGATGTCGAGACACTATGAACCAATTGTGTGCGTACGGGCACCCGCTTGGCCGGAAAGCACAACGCTTGATTGGCATTTCACATACCGCCCCCGGCCAAACCGCGTATTGCTGCGATGATTCGATCTTCCAGGTCGTCGGCATCGCTATCGGGCACGAGATTTTGCTTATCCATCCAAGCGATACATTCGGCAATACTCTCAATCAATGGGGTGCGCGGCCGGAATTCTGGGACATCTCTGGAGGGCTTCGCGCCGCTGAAGACTTGGGTGTGACCGAAGTTTTCGTTCAACTCGCTAAACCGTTCGGGCGATATAGCTACCAGGGTCTCCTGGGCAACGTGAACGATCTTTGCCGTTACACCTAATGCCTCAGTTAATTTACAGTGCCACTCGTCCCGGTTTCGTGGAAGTTGCCAGGTGGGGTGCTTTATAGTGGATAAAGCACTTCCTTCAATGCTTCGAGCAGGAGGTCCCATGGCTGCTAACCGCCGGTCCCTTCGCCTGATGGAGGTTTTCCGCACGGTCTTCTACACCCCTATTCACGTGTCCGTAGCCGGAGGATTCCTGGAGAGCGAAGGTTTGGACGTCACGTTCAGGACCTGCCCGCCTGAGTTCGCCAATGTGACCAGCGCGTTGGACCAGGGCGCCGCCGACATCTCGGGGAGCGGGGTAATGGGTTCCATCATCTCGGCCGATGGGGGAGCCGATCACGTGCCCGCCCACATCGCAAAAATCAACGCCCGAGATGGATTTTTCGTATTGAGCCGACCCACTGATGCCAGGTTCCAGTGGGAATCCTTGAGGGGCGCCACCGTCATCCCCGTGGGATTCTCTGCCATGCCCCCGGCATCGTTTCAATTCGCTTTGCGTAATAACGGCGTGGACCCAGCAGACGTCAACCTGATCCCTGGGCTGCCGATGGATGAAGCCATCGCCATCTTTCGCAGCGGTCAAGGGGACTTCATCCACCTGCCTGAACCGGCCGCGGAGCAACTCATTGCAGACGGGACGGCCAGCTTGGCAGTGGCGTTGGGTTCCGCCAACGGTCATATTGCCTACAGCTCATTTGCCGCGACCAATACATTCCTAGATCGAAATCCGGATTTGGTGCACAGATTTATCAAGGGTTATGCCCGGGCTCTAACCTGGCTGCGAGATAACGAACCGGCAACGGTTGGCGAGATGGTCGCGCCTTTCTTCCCGGGAGTGGCTAAGGATCTCATTGTTCAGTCGGTGGCCAGGTACAAAGATCAGGGAACCTGGCCAGCAGACCCACATCTACAAGAGCCGGAGTTCGAAGGACTTCAGGACATTCTAGTAGCCGCCGGTATGGTGAAGCAGCGTCAGGCTTATGCCAGGGTGGTCCGGCCCGAATTCGCTCAGGCCGCCCTGGCGTAAATAAATTTGAGCCATTAGCTCGGGCATAGGCAATGGAGCACCGCCGGCCTCCAGGTCACGTCAACCCGACGCCGTTTCCCCATTGGACCAAATCCACCTTTGGTCACAAGGGGGATGTAGTCTCGTTTGGGAATCGCAAACACTATGACCTGATAGTGTCTCCGTTGTACCTACTTACTCCAAACTCAATAAATCCATTTTTCGTGTCTCACTGGCAGCCGGTTCAGCACATCTCTGTGGTGACGCCATAAAGGCATGAATTTGTCCATGAGAGCTATGAATCGCTGATTGTGCGTTGGTTCTAAAAAGTGCATCAACTCATGGACCAGTACGTACTCCAGACACTCTCGCGGTTTCTTTGCAAGTTCTGAATTCAGACGAATGTTCCCGACGGCGGAGTTGCAGCTTCCCCATTTGGTTTTCATTTGCCTGACGAAAAGGTTCGGCGGCGTTACATTTATCAATGGTGACCATTTCTCGATCAGTGCGGGCACGACGTTTTTTATTTGGTCTCGATACCACCGGGCTACGATGGCTTGCTTTTTGGCGGTATCGGCTTCGCAACCTACCTGGAGCACCAGTTTGCCGTGTTTGATCTCCACTAAGGGTGCGCTCTCGCGCTCTACCACCTTGAGGAGGTAACGCTTGCCCCACAGCCGGTGGCTCTCCCGGTCCAAGTACTCTCTTGGCGTTTCACGTTCTTGGTCGCGCAGCTTCTGCTGCTCTTGCTTGATCCACCCCAGTTTGGATATGGCAGAGACCCGGATGGTATCGAGACTCATGTGCAGGGGCGCTGAAATGCGAACTCTCCCAGTAGGCGGATATACGCTCAAATGGACGTTCTTTATGTCCTTCTGAATCACCTCCACATTTATGCAGCCCAGATCAATCGTCTCTGCCATCAGTATTCTTGCTGCTGGTGGATGATGAGAAAGATACGTTCTACCTCATCCGCTTCCTGAAGAACTCCGTACAACGCAGCTTTAATGACTTGCTCGCGGGCCTGCACCCCACGCCAGGCATCGGGCCGGGTCTTCTTTACAACATCATCTATCTGAATCGCTAACACTTCGTCCTGACCCAGGTTGTTGTATAGCGCACGACGTCCCGGCGTATTGACTTTTTCTGGCATGGTCTCGGCGTGTCCGGTCCAAACTTTTTTAGCTAACTCGGCAATTTGTTTCAGGTAAGCCTCGTAGTCCAGGCGCTTAGCTTTGAGGTCCTTGATGATCTCGTCCAACAGCGAGGACATCTTGTTGAAGAAAGCAGGGTCGTTCAACTGCTCCTTGATGATCTTGCGGTGAGATGGTCCTGGGCGCGTCGGCCTCAATATATGTATCTATAAGGTGCCTCATGTCGGCCTCATACGCCTTCAGGTCGATGGTCTCACCGCTTGCCTGGCGTATGATCTCCCGAAGTTTCAGGTATCGGTCAAGGTCCTGCTTAATGCGGCTAATTTCGGACTCGCTGTACCCGGCCGCCTCCAGCTCGTCCGAGATGTTAGCAAATGCACGCACCAACGCCGCCGCCGCCTGGTACAGTGCAACCCGTTGCGGTTGTTTGGCCGCCAGATCGTCAGAAATTTCGGTGTTGCCACAGAAGCAATGGATGTGCTCCAGTTCGCCCCTGGGCGGTTCCACGGGTTCGCAGAGCATCGCGATGGCTTCCCGTGCGTTTTCCAACCTTTCGCGGCCCTTGGTCAGCCGGTCATGCAGCAGAATCCCCGGCTCCGCACCTCCGTCACCGTGATCGAGTTCGGAGGTGTAGACGGCGATGGCTTTCTCGACCTTCTTGAACAGGTCCTTGTAGTCAACAATATCGTGCCTGTAAGCGTAATAATGATGTCGTTCTGGTGAAGTAAATACTGTTTCCCCGGTTCATTCAGTTCATTCAGAAATGACTGACTTCTCGTCAAATTTAGGATCCCTCCGTGGAGATTACTCATTTTGACGACCTGATATTTCCCGCTTTCCCGAAACGTGCTGCTACTAAATGCGAACCCGCCCTGAATGGTGGTGAACATTCTAAGGCGCGCTACCTTCCAATCCGCCGGAATTTTTCCTACTTCCGTCTGCTTGTATCCTCTAGAAGCCCGGCTGAAAAGCCCTGCTGTGACGAGATGAGGTGGAGGATAACCAGTGGACTGGGCCAAGTCTGAGACTAAGGGCGACCCATCTGGCCGCGGCCAATATGAATTGGGCAGTAACGAT
>DAOUHE010000346.1:0-20749 GCA_034428715.1 Dehalococcoidia bacterium
GAATCGAACCCCGACTTTGTGCGGGGGCTTGCCGGCTGGGATTGGATCGAGGACGCCATCCAGAGACTCCCCACGCGATTTTGCGGCGTAATCAGGACGAGATGGTATAAGG
Organism: Dehalococcoidia bacterium; assembly: GCA_034428715.1. Classification (GTDB taxonomy): domain Bacteria; phylum Chloroflexota; class Dehalococcoidia; order Lucifugimonadales; family UBA3495; genus Io17-Chloro-G2. The sequence goes on from DAOUHE010000346.1 coordinate 113, forward strand.
AGGCAAAAGCATGGCGGATAAGAAAATCATGCAAACTTCCGACTTTGTTAAGGGCCTGCCGGTTTACGGAAGTCAACGATCGTGCGTGTGACCATTACGGCTATGCCCTCGAAGAATTTTTGACCATGGACATTTTCGACCTGGAAGCCGATCCTCCGATGGAAGACGAAGTTAGGCAATTGTACGAGAACACCCCGGTGGGGCAGGTAGTTGAAGTATACGGGACCAATAAGACAAGAGACGGTACAACTTTCCCAGTCCATGTCAGATTCAGCAAACTGGACGAGGAGTTTGCCATCGCCAACGTTCGGGACATCACCGACCAAAAGGCGATGGACCGCATGAAGGACGAGTTCGTCTCGACAGTGTCCCACGAGTTGGGAACCCCGTTGACCTCGATCAACGGGTTCCTTGAACTCATTATGGATGGCTCAACGGATTCTCTCGATGAGGACCAGAGACGGCACCTTGAAGGGATGCGGCGCAACACGGACCGGCTGGAGGGCCTGGTCAACGACCTGCTCGATTTCTCGCAGCTCGAAGGCGGAATGTTGACCCTCAAACAATGGAATTTCCCAATCGGGGATGTCGTGACTCAAGTTATCGGTGAGATGAGGTCCGATATAGAAGGTAAGAAACTAAAAGTTTTGTGGTCTGATGACAAACCGCACCTCAATATCCTGGGTGATAGACCCAGGGTAGTCCAGATTTTCGCCAATCTACTGGGTAACGCGGTGAAATACAGCCCGGCGGAGTCGTCGATAGAAATCGATGTAAATCCTTTTGATGGCGGATCGGCATTTTTGAAAGTGGACGTACGAGATCATGGATTGGGAATTGCCGGCGAAGACATTAGCAACGTGTTCCACAGATTTCATCGAGTGGATAACTCGACCACCCGGTCAACGACTGGCACTGGACTTGGACTGGCTATAACGAAAGCGTTGGTGGAATTGCACGGAGGCGAGATTTGGGTGGAGAGCGAAGCGGGTACAGGAAGTATTTTCAGCTTTACCCTACCCTTGGGCGGGGAAGCATAGTTGGCGGTTTTGACGCCGTAGCAAGAAGGCAGCTATGAAACAACTGCAAAGCAAATTCCGTGCCGCGGCCGCCGGACCCATCTGTCCTGCTTAGCACATATCATCCCGGAATGGTCCGGCTCCCTCCCGCTATCGGCGAATAGTGTGGGCGGCTCCCGATACCTTCTTCATGGCACGGCTTCCAAACCGCTAAACCCGGCCTGCGGGCCTGGCTCCCGCCGTCTCGTCTGCCATTCCTTTACACCCGGCCACGGTGGCAGGAGATCGATCAGCTTAAAATCCAAATGGACCAAAGGCCGACGAGTGTAGGCACCGGCGGCTACAGCATGGGTATGGTCTCCCTTATTAGCCTGCTAAGTAGCTCCGCCGCCACAGTATTTTTATTTGGCGCGTGCTGGTACCGGCGAAGCCGGCGGACGTCATCATGATAGCCATCTGGGCGTTGGAACACCGTAAGGTTCGGGCCGCCGAGTTGGAGTAATTGGTTAGCGAGAAGCAGGCGCGGATGCAGGGAATGAAGCGAGGCTTCAGGCCGGTCCAAAATGCTGATCGTGGATAGTATTCCAATGGGCGGCTCTGTTGGTTAACATTACCCTACTTCATTGACTCATTAGGGGAAGGAGCTATACATGCCTTACGCCATCAACCACGTACACATCAGATCGGCAGACCCCCACGCCACGGCCGCGTGGTACGAGGAACATTTCGAAGCGAAGATCGTCTCCGAGAGAGAGGTCATGCCCGGAACCATAACCATCGGCATGGAAGTAGGGGGACCGGTACGGCTAAACGTTTCCTCCAAGCCTGCCGGGTCGTCTGACGAAAGGCCTGTCGCCGAACTGAACCGGCTGGGATTAGAGCATTTCGGGTTCAACGTGGAGGACCTGGAGGCGGAGCTGGTCCGTCTGGAGAAGTCCGGGATTCGCATTGTTTTGCCGCTGACGGAGGTGGTTGGTGGAACCCGCCTGGCATATATCGAAGGACCCGACGACGTTCTTATCGAGTTGGTGCAGCGCCCCTGAATCCCGCCCATCAATAATCCACTGTCGAAATTATTCTAGTATCTAAAGGGATGGGCCATCCCTCTAGATACTAGAAGCAGGCCGATTGGAGACTACGGCGATGGCCGTGTTTGCCTTACAGGCCATGCCCATTCACCTGGTTCCACCTCAAGGTAAGCACCGGCCTTTCGTCTAAAAGGCCCGAACCCGTCATAGTTTTTCGGATAATGCACATAAATGTGAAAGTTCACTTCCCGCGAATGGAACTTGTTGTGGCCGGCTCTTTCGCCGTACTGGCTATTTCATTGATGGCTTGTAGCGCCACGTCTACGCCTTCGCCGCAACAAACTACAGAACCGGCGGCAACGATACCAACCTCAACGCCTACGCTATCGCTTCAGCCATCTGCAGAACCGGCGGCGACGATACCAAAATCGACGCCTACGCCAACTCCTCGGCTGCCTGCAGAACCGGCGGCGACGATACCAAATTCAACACCAACCCGGGCGCCCCAAGTTTCTTCCACACCGGCTCGTCTTCCGTCAAATACCACGACCGATAGGGTTTTTATCCAGCTTACCGACCCCCTTGATGAACCCGAGTTCTATTGCGTGGACATGCCCGGTGCGGGCCGCGGAGTTAGGCTCGAAAGTGACTTACAGGCCCACACCTGCAAGCCGATAGCGACGGCCGCCGATGAGCTTTTCACCATCGATCACCCGAATGAAGGGCAGATCTATATGGCGGCTTACGATCTATGTGTTGAGGTCAGAGAAGCGCAGACAGGGTCCCCTTTGCGTCTTAAGCCTTGCTCGGACTCGCAGCATCAACTCTTTACCTTCGAAAACGGCGTGGTACGAGAAAACGGCATGATACGCCTCAGCGGCAGCGGCCAAGATCATCTATGCTTGGCGGTGGCGGCCGGGCAAGGCATTCCAACCGGTGGCCCCAGCCATCTGCGGCGAGGTTTGACCCTGGAGGTTTGCGATTCCACCGACACCACGCTCGTTAAGTGGAGCGTTGGCCTATTTGAATATTGACCACGCTTGAAGACTAGCCCACTGCTAACTTACGGTCAGGGTGGAAATGGCCTGCGCTTCGATTTAACCGGCATGGGGCTGCCGAAACTGGCGTAGTGCGGATGGTGATGGTTGTTCTTTCCTTGATCTCCGTAACTTTTGGACTCCGATATGGATCTCAGGGTCTCCTTCGTTCCACCGCACCGTTGGCTTGATCTGGCCGATCACCCATCACCGGTTTTGGTCCACAGACAGGCCAATCGGCCGGTCTCCTCTCCGGACACTCGGATGCCAAGGAGCGCTTCAACGTTGGGAGTCAATGCGATAGCCCGGCGTCATAAAACGATATGCTGAAGCGGGGGTCATTATGCCTCAGCGTGTCCGTCCATAAAAGTCGGTATGTGGGAAGAAGTCGATCCAGGCCCAATCAAAGGAGCTCATGTAGGGCACCTGCTGAAGGACTTGCCCCCGCAGCGGCCCGTCCACGGCAATCCCTCGGACCAGGTCCCAGGTGCTGTTGGTTTGCGTGTCCTTCAAGATCCCGTCCTCAACGGTGAACTCCAGGTCTTGGTCATCCGCGGTGCGGATATAGGCATGCACCGCTTTTGTTTCAAGGCTGGCCACCACCAGTATGGGGAAGGGGCCCAGCATGTCATTGATGGCGCCGGCCCTGCTGGCCAGAGGAAACGGATAGCCCCGGGCGAAGTCACCCAGGCTTATGCCGATAACATAGTTGGACCTAAACTCTTCCCGGGACCGGAATCGTCCGCCGCCTCCGACGTCCAGCAGCAAGGTTCCGGGGTGTTCCGCTACCCAGGTGCCCCATGGAATCACCGAAGCGGGGATCATTTCCAGACGGGTTCCTTGGAGTGGTCCCTCGATGGCCGCTCCCCACGGCTGAGACCAAACGCTGCCGGTCTCCTGGTCCCACCAGGTCATCGCCCGCATGAACAAGGCGCCCTGGTTGCCGAAGGTATGGAATTTGCCATCAATCCGCCGGTCGTGAACCAGACCGGTATAGCAGATGGGTCACCATGTGACCAGTATCGGTACCCCTCCCACCACGTCGTTGACCATCTCGCGAGAATTCAAGGGCCCAATCGGGTAGGCCCGGCTCTCTCCGTTCAGCTCGACCCCAATGACTAGCTCCTCCCAACGCAAGCCGGCTTCTTGACCAGAAATAAACTTGGGCTCGTATATGGGACGGATGGCGTCCCTGGGTAGCAACTGGCGATACTGTTTCAGATTGGCCACCACTGGATGGCTGCTTTGGGGCAGCGGATTGAAGGACTGGCTGGGTGAGGCGGTGGTGGCCGCCAATGCGGAAGTGTGCTTGGCGTACCTGACCGTCCCGGCAACGCCCGGGCTTCCCTTTTTAGTCACATCGGCAAAGGCCAGGTGAAGCACCTGCTGGCCGTCTATGGCCAGGTGAAGCACCTGCTGGCCGTCTATGGCCAGGGAAACCTGCTGTCCCAAAGGCAGTTCACCGGCGGTCATCACGGTCTCCACGTTCCACTGGGTCCCGTCCCACCGGGCCAGCTTCACCAGAGCTTGGTCCGAGTAAGCCACTGTGGGATTACCGTCGAGGTCGAGAGCTAGTGAACTGGTCTTCCGAGCGCCGAAAAAATCGATGAATACATTCTTCTCATAGGGTGTGCTCCTTGTCTACTGCTTGTTGCCCGCCGGTTGTTGCCCGGACGTTGTTGCCCAGACGTTATTGCATCGAGGGGCATTTCGTGTCCCCATAGGAACAGAAGACACAACAATCGCCGGTTCGCGGCCTCAATAGGGTTCCGCAGTTGCTGCACTTGTGGAAAAACTGGCATGCATCCAACGGCATCTCCAAACCTTCAGAAAAGCCGCAGTGGGTGCAAGTGAGTCTAGACCGGGTAATGAGCGACATGTTTGCCTCCATCGAAATCAACGGGTGAATGATATTTACGATGCGCCCGGAGTCCAGTAGATTTATCCCGGAGCGCCGGCCACTTATTTACGGCGCCACCGGGGACCGAAAAACGGCGATCGAACGGCGTGCACGCCGGTTCAAATCCACGGGCTCCGGTGAGCAAATGGATATTCCGTGGCTCAACTAGGCAATCAGAGGTTCAAGGATAAACAATCGCAAGCCGAATCGTTAGGAGTCAACGGAGACTCCGCGTCTTCCCACTAAACCGGCACCGTCGGACCCTATCGGTTCTACGGCGACAGAATCGGCGTTTGATGCGAGACTTAGGCGGTTCCGGCTCTGGCGAGCAATGGTCACACTCGAACCGTCGGAGGCGACGCGATGTTTGAGGTGAAAAAGCGGGCAATGGGAATCCGATTTCTGTTGGCGTTGGGGATGCTATCGATGATGGTGACTGCTAGTGCGGAAACACCGGCCACCGTCCAGGCTCACGGCGGCGATGCCAGCCTGGTCCACCTCTGCGTCAACGATACCGACGCCCAGGTGCGGCTAGTCCATCCTTTGCCTGTTGGCGATGCCAACATAGATTGTGTCAACCCTCCCTGGCCCTTGGGTACGGGATGGTCCCCGGTGGATTTAGGCACGATCTCGGGGGTGACGGCGGGGACGGGACTGACCGGCGGAGGCAGCATCGGCCCGGTGACCCTGGACGCCGACACGGCGTTCCTCCAGCAGAGAGTGAGCGGTATCTGCGCCCCCGGTAGCACTATCCGCGTCATCAATCAGGATGGGACTGTGTCTTGCGAAACCGATTCTGATACCACCTTCGACGGCACGGATTTCGCGCTGAGCAACCCGGAATGCTCCGTGGGCCAGTTGGTTAATGGCGTCGATATCAAAGGCAACGTCACCTGTGAACCCGGTCCCGTTGGCGTTGGTGCGGTATTGGTTACTGATGAGGTCCGAATAACACCTCTGGTCCCCGTATTGTTTTCCATAGGGCCTGGCGTTTTTGAGCCGAGCGGTGAAGGGCATGCTCAAATGGCAGTCCCTCGTGATGGGGTGTTGGTCAACTTATTCGTTGTTCCTGGTCAGGCACCGGCTGCAGGTTCAATTATGAATGTCTCGGTACGTGTCAATCGTTCAGATACGGCTCTAAGCGTTACACATACGGATCGTGATGGTAGAAATGCTAGAGGTAATACTTTGGACTCTATAAGTGTGAGTCAAGGAGATTTGATAAGTGTCAAATTTTCCAAGATGGCCGGTATTGACTCAGAAGGAAGCTATAGAGTGACCTTTCTGTTGGATTTGTAGGTAATTTTTTGGGGAAGCTCTTTGTAATGAGCCAGTTAACCGATACACCCCGCGCTCTGGTTTTTTAATGACTTTCGCGGCCTGATTTTCTACTCAGACGAGCAACGAGGTAACAAGATGAAGAACAGGAAAGCGAAAGCTTTGGAAATGCGAGTCCTGTTAATGCTGGTAGCACTGTGCATTATCGGAGCCGTGCTGAGTCTGGTAAGCCTGTCAGCGCGAAACGTGCCAGTGGCCCACGCTGCGACTATCACCGTCGATAGCACCACCAATGTGGTTGCCGACGACGGGGTTTGCACCCTGCGCGAAGCCATCACAGCAGCCAACAGCGACACGGCCTCGGGCGCCACGGCGGGGGAATGTCCTGCCGGCAGCGGAGCCGACACCATCGAGCTAGGCGTTGGCCTCACCTATACCCTGGACGTGGTGGACAACAGCATTATTTTTGTTGGAGACAACGGCCTGCCGTCGATAACCAGCGTGATCACCATCACCATCAACGGCAACGGCAACGGCTCCACAATATCTTAAGAGATACCGTTGGAATGGGTTGTCACCGCATCACTGTGGACTCAGCCGGAACTCTTAGCGCCGCGGTAGTTGCATGTCCATGACGTGTAGACACCCCGGCCAGCGTCAACGCCCATGGTGGTGATGCCAGCATGGTCCACGCCTGCGTCAATAAGTTCACAGGAGAGGTGCGGATCGTCGCTGCAACCAGTGACGGCGACCCTGGCAGCGAATGTAGCGAGGTTTTTGGGTCCGGATGGGTTCCAGTCGACGTGGGCACGATCTCGGGCGTTACCGCCGGGACCGGGCTGATCGGTGGAGGAACCATCGGTACGGTAAGGCTGGATGCCGACACCACGTTCCTCCAACAGAGGGTGAGCGGCATCTGCTCCGTCGGTAGCAGCATCCGGGCCATCAATCTAGATGGAACAGTGTCCTGTGAAACCGATTCCGATACCACTTTCGACGGCAAGGATTTCGCACTGAGCAACCAAGCCTGCGCGGTGGGCCAGGTGGTGAATGGCGTCGATATCAACGGCAACGTCACCTGTGAACCCGGTGTCGTTTTCGGTGGTGCGGTATTGGTTACTGAGGACGTCCGAATAACACCTCTGGCCCCCGTATTGTTTTCTATAGGGCCTGGCGTTTTTGAGCCGAGCAGTGAAGGGCGCGCTCAAATGGCAGCCCCTCGTGATGGTGTGTTGGTCAATTTATTCGTTGTTCCTAGTCAGGCGCCGGTTGCGGGTTCAATTGTGAATGTTACTGTAAGGGTCAATCGTTCAGATACCGCTCTAAACGTTACACATACGGATAGGGATGGTAGAAATGCTAGAGGTAATACTCTGGACTCTATAAGTGTGAGTCAAGGAGATTTGATAAGTGTCAAATTTTCCGAGATGGCCGATATTGACCCAGAAGGAAGCTATAGAGTGACCTTTCAGTTTTATTAGGTAAAGGCGTTGGGTGTCATAGTGAGACGTTTTGCCTGCTCAGGTGAGCAAATACGTATGCTGAAGCCCGACTGATTGAACGGAGGCAGCCCGATGAATTACTCGAAAGCACAAGCACTGGGAATTCGCATCCTGTTGGCCCTGGGGATGCTGTCGGTGATGGCCGTGGCGGGGGTAGAAACCCCTGCCACCGTCAGCGCCCATGGTGGTGATGCCAGCATGGTCCACGCCTGCGTCAACGATACCAATGCAGAGACGCTGATTGTCCACCCAGGACCTGGTGATGCCACCATAGATTGTGTCAACGCCCCTTGGCCTTTGGGTGCAGGATGGGCCCCCGTGGACCTGACCACTTGGTCTGGCGCAGGCACCGGCAGTTTGTCGCCAGCCAATTTGACCGACAACGTGGGCATCGGCACGGCGGCTCCAGCCACTCTTTTGGAGGTCACACAATCGGCAGCCGGAGCGTTAGGTCCCACATTTACTCTTAGAAATGGAGCAGGTGGGCTGGAGCATCGGCTAATATTGACTTCATAAACTTTGACGGTGCTTCCCAGCAGATTGGTTCTAGAATTAAACTAGAAGATGATGGCCACTGGTCATCAGATATTTCATTTTGGACAAAGACGCCAGGAGCATCTGGTAACGCTCTCGCTGAGCGTATGACGATTCAAGGCGGCGGCAACGTCGGCATTGGCACGGCCACTCCCAATGAACAGCTTGAGATTACTGGAAACTTTAGACTGCCTTCGACCACTGCCACCACGGGCATCATCATGTCCGATGGGAACCCATTTATTCACAGCATTGGAACGAAAAACTTATTCGCGGGTAAGAATGCTGGCAAGCTAACGATAACAGGGATTGGTTGGAATACCGGTGTTGGTCATAGAGCACTCCAGGAGATCACCAGCGGGTGCTGCAACACGGCTACTGGAGCGTTCGCGCTCTCGATCAACACCACGGGCTCCAACAACACGGCTTTTGGACGGAATGCACTCTCGGACAACACCACAGGCTTCGACAACACCGCTATTGGATACTTTGCTGACGTTAGTTTTGGCACTATAACCAATGCCACTGCTATCGGCGCTAACGCCGTCGTAGACGCCAGCAACAAGATTCGCTTGGGCGACAGCGCCGTCACTGTGGTGGAAACATCTGGTGACGTGTTCGTTGACACCCAAGGGTTCGGGATCTAGATAAGCCAGGGCACCACCATCAGCAGCGGCGGCATGGCAGGAATCATGATGTTACCAATTCAAGCGCTGGAAAAACGGGATGCGACCCTCGAAGCGCGCCTGGCCGAATTGGAACTGGCATTGGGCCTCAGCAGCCAAGCTGATTCACGGCTTCTGCCATTGAACACTGCCGCAACGCTCCCGAAATAGGGTAGTGACTGGCGAGGGCAGCGGCTGGAAGAACCGCGGAAGGCGCTGCAGGTGCGGCATATGGGTAGGAAAATCGACCGTCTTTGCCGGCCTTCTTGGAAGGAAGTTGACGCGGCCAGGGTGCCGAATTATAGTCCCAGCCTCCCAAGGTGGCACACGTTCAGGATAATCGATCTACTGTGGGAGATGCCGGTCGAAGGCATTCGAAAAGAGCCAGGGGAATTCGGGTAACCGTGGCATTTATCTGGGCCCTAGCGGGAAATTAAAGGAGGACGGCATGAAGATACCGAGACTACCAAAATGGATACTTCTGGGGACCATAAGCGGCGTGTTCTTGCTGGCCGCAGGTACATTGGCGGGGGCCTATCTTACTGAAAAAGCTGAAAGAGTCAGCGCTCATGGAGGCGATGTCAGCGTGCACCACGCCTGTGTTAATGACACTACCGCGGAAATACGCCTGGTCCATCCTTTGCCTATTGGAGGCCCAAATATAGATTGTTTCAACCCCCCGTGGCCCCTCGGCGCGGGATGGTCTCCCCTGGATCTGGATGATGAAATTCCATCGGGGGCGGTCATGTCATTCAATTTGGCCAGCTGTCCAAGCGACTGGAGTGAGTTGGTAGCGGCACGGGGCAGAACCCTCGTCGGCCTTTCCGCCGGAGGGACCTTGGCTGGCACCAGCGGGACGGCTCTGTCAAACCTCGAAAACCGCGCTGTAGGGCAGCATAATCATTCCGCGAGTTCGAATACAACGGGTGCGACCCTGCACACACGGGTAGATACGGCCGGGTCCCTAAACTCGGATGTTACTGCCGGCCAGCAGTTCAGGGTCAATATCGCTCCGCAAACGCAGGACCTGCTTGGAGATCATAGTCATACCATCACCGTCGATGATGCCGGCTCTGTTGTTGGTACCAACGCGCCCTATATCCAGCTTTTGGTGTGTCACCGTAACTGACCTCAGAAGCACCGGGAATTCGCTCACAGGCCTTTGGGGAGGATATTTTGTCAGGCCTGAGCGATGCGGCATCATTAGGAAATGCCGCAAATAAACCTGGAAGCCGTTCCGCCGCACGGAAACCAAGCCAACTAAACTTTTGATTCGGTTCGTGCGGTGGAACGGGTTGCTGACCGAACGGTGTTGACCGGCCCGAACCATGACGGCCGCCGTCCGGGCGTCAAAATCGGCTTAAGGCGTTCGAAGCAAGGTAGTCAATGAGGGAATTTCAGTTACGGTGTAAGCCGTGAACCCCGTTGCGGTGATAATGCGGAGTAACTGCAACAATGTGGCAGTCCAAAAGAATTAGATCCTTTCGGCCCGCGAGCCGGCAAAGACCCTGTGGGGTGTGCTCTGCGGCTCTCGCCTTTTGGCTTGTATGTTATAGCCGGACCGCCAGGGAGGCTACCTCGGAGCTAAGGCATAGACAACGAAGAAAAGCCACCAATGAAGATTAGAATCGCAGCGTCCCTCGGGCTCACCCTGATGCTGGACGTGGGCGTGGTCGCCACCGTGCCGGCCATAGGCGCGGCAGCGTCCCCGGCAGTTAGCGCACAGGTATCAAAGGGAGCGGCCCTGGCGGCGGCGGCGGCGGCCGGTTGTGTTTAGCCCCCAGCGGGTCTGGTGAGTTGGTGGCCGCTGGATACTGACGCGCCAGACATCCAGGGCGCGCATCACGGAAGCATACAAAATGTGTTTTTCACATCTTCAGGTATGGTGGATGGCGCGGCAATTTTTAACGGGATAACTGGTCAGATAGATGCGGTGGTGGCGCCGGGCAAGAACGCCCTCCAATTCCCGAGGCGCCTATGATACTCGCGATTCCAGGCCCTGTAAAAGCGTACCGCAGCCATTACGGGCCTGTAGCTACTGGCCGGTGGGCAGCGGGTCCAGTTGCAGAAGATGGCAGAACGGCTGAAGGCGTTGGAGGCCGTCTATCTGTCCTCCTATGTCCACACACACGTTCTGCTGAGCTCATCACAGCCCTACCGAGTACTCTCGGGAAAATAAAATCTACTCGTTATGTCATATAATTTCGACCGGCCCGTACCCGAACGCGCCTGTTTCAGGCATCCATGGTCTCAAACGAAAGAGTCAGCCTCAAGAGACTGCCTTCTCGATGGCTCCCTTGATCCAAACACCGGTTTTAACGTTTTGATAACCTCGCCGGAACCGACTACGCCGTAGAGCCGTATTAGGCCCAGATGCTGCTGTGCCTCGGCCGGAATGGATGTGAGGGTTAGGCGATTAGCATTACATTGAGATCTTATGTAAGGTGTCAACCTACTGAATAGATGGAGTTAACACGATGTATAACGTGAAAGGGCAGTATCTTGGAATTCGAGGGTTGTGGGTGGCCTGCCTGCTGTTGGTTATGGCTGTGGCGAGTGTGGACACCCCGGCCAGGTTAAGCGCCCACGGGGGCGATGTTGACCTGATCCATGCCTGCGTCAACGATATTAATGCAGAGACGCTGATTGTCCACCCGGGACCTGGCAACGCAGATATCGATTGCGTCAACCCTCCATGGCCATTGGGTGCGGGATGGAGTCCTCTGGACTTAAGCACTTGGTCCGGCGCAGGCACGGGAAGCTTATCTCCAGCGAACCTGACAGACAACGTGGGTATTGGCACGACGAGTCCCAACGAACAGCTGGAGATCACCAGGAATTTTAGACTGCCTGCAACCACTGCGGCCACCGGGATTATTATGTCCGACGGGAATCCATTCATTCACAACTTTGGCACGAATAACTTATTTGCTGGAGTGAATGCGGGCAACCTGACGATGACAGGTAGCTCCAATACCGGCGTCGGTGCTGATGCAGTCCAGCTCAACACCACAGGCAACAACAACACCGCCGTTGGAGCGCTGACACTCAGATCCAACACCACGGGCGGCGAAAACACTGCTGCTGGGGTTAGGGCCCTCTTCAGTAACACGACGGGCTCCAAGAACACGGCTACTGGAATGCTAGCACTCAAGGCCAACACCACAGGCGACGAAAACACGGCTGATGGCAGAGGCGCTCTCGAGGCCAACACGACAGGCACTCATAATACGGCTGCCGGATTCCTGGCACTTTGGTCCAACACCACGGGTTTCGACAACACGGCTACTGGAAGAGGCGCACTCGAGGCCAACGCCACGGGTACTCTTAATACGGCAGCGGGAGCAGTTGCACTCGTTGCCAATACCACGGGTAGCGGCAACGCTGCAACTGGGTCGTCCGCACTTTGGTCCAACACCACGGGCTTCAACAACACGGCTTCTGGAACAAACGCTCTCCATGAGAACACCACCGGCGGAAGCAACACCGCTGCTGGATTTGGCGCACTCACGTCCAACACGACGGGCTCGTTCAACACGGGTATTGGCCGCTCCGTCGATGTCAGTCAGGGCGACCTAACTAACGCCACCGCCATCGGGGCTAATGCCGTAGTTGACGCCAGCAACAAGATTCGATTGAGTGATACTGCCGTCACCGTGGTCGAGACTGCTGGTGACGTATTTGTTGAAACTCAAGGTTTGGGGATTACTTTAAGAAATACCGATGGAGCAGGATGTCACCGAATCACCATAAACTCAGCCGGAACGCTGAGTGCCGCAGTAGTTGCATGTCCATGATATAGCTAGGAAACCGCCCGCCGATGAGCCTCGGCCAAGCTAAATCTCCCGCCCCATTTCGTTGATGGCCAGGATCATCTCGTTCAGCCGCCCAGCGCTTTTCATATTGTACCGGAAAGATATTCTGGGTTTGGACCAAAGGTCAGGCTCATCCTTTTCCTGGCGCAATGGCGCCGCCTTCTCGATCTGCCCTGTCTCCACCAGATCTGAAAACGAATCATTAAGCCGCGAAACGTGGCCGTCCGAAAGCTTCCGCTCCAGTCTGATCACCAGTCTGTCCCGGACCTGCCGGACGGAATGGTAGGTGGAGTAGTAGGACTTTATCCAGGCCATCGCCTCTTCAGCGGAATGGGTTATCTTATACAAAGAGAGGTCTTCCGGCGAAACAAAGCCCCTAGTTAGCACTTGGTCCCGCACGAACCGGTCCCATGACTCCCAGTAGTCATCACCGGGAAGCTCCATCAAAACCACGGGCATCGGCCGGGCCTTACCCGTTTGCAGCAGCGTCAAAACCTCGAACCCTTCATCGTGGGTCCCGAACCCACCTGGGAACAACGCGCAGGCATCCGCCTCCATGATGAAAAATATCTTCCGAATGAAAAAGTAGCGGAAGATGATCATCTTGGGGTCGTCCTGCATCACGCCATTCGGCTCTTCCGACGGGAGGAGGATATTGACGCCAAAGCTGTTCTTTGGGCCGGCCCCCTCGATGCCAGCCTTCATGATGCCCGATGCCGCGCCGGTGATCGCCATGAATCCTTGCGCGGTCATCAGGCGGCCGAACTGGACAGCTAGATCGTAATAGGGCTCGTCTTCCCTGGTCCGCGCCGACCCGAAGATGGACACCTTGCGGACAGACCGGTATGGTTTAAACACTTTGACCGCATAACGGAACTCATCCACCGCCCGGTTGATCACCTTCAAGTCTAAAATGTCCAGTTCGTCCCGTTTACACTTCAGGGCGTTAAGAAGTATTTCCCGGTATAGCCAGGGCCGCAGGTCCCGGCCTTGGAAGTCATAGATCTCTTCTACTTCTGCAAGGACGTCTTGAATGGTATCTAATTTCAACTCTGCCCTCTTCCTTCCGGTGTTTAACACCGGGACAATTAATTCAACCAAACCTGCCGGGAACCAAACCACTTTGGGACCAAGCATTCCAGACCGGGACATCAAGAGCACCACAAAACCCAATCTGTGTGCGGCGCCGTTGATATGTAGGTAAGATGCGCTTGAAAGATGTATGGCCAATCCCATCCGGACGCCCGCGCCTCTGGCAATCTGCATAGCGGCTCGGGTGTCGAAATGGGCGACGCAAGATTCCGTTGCAGTACTATCAATATACTGATACCTGTTGAACGCAAAGACGTGGCCGGTGGCGCCTCAGCGAACCGGAAGGAGTTGCAAATGATTCAATTGACCGAAGAGATGCGCAGCCTGGTGAACGGAGCCCGAGCGGCCGGGAACCCCTGTCTGGTCGCCACGGCCGCGCCCGACGGGACGCCCAACGCCGGGTTTATCGGCACCATGATGGCTTTCGACGATGGGTCGCTTGCCTACCGGGACAGGAGCGGCCGTGAGCCCTTGGACCACGTCGAAGGAAATCCAAAGGTTGTGGTCGTGTTCCGCGACGGCGCAAAGGAAGTGGGTTGGAAATTCCGCTGCTCTGCAACCGTTTACCGCAACGGTCCAATTTACGACGAGGTGATGCGCCGGTTGGCCGAATCTGGGTTGACCCTAGACCCGGCCGTGAAACCGGCGGTGGTGGTTCTCCAGATTGACCAGATACTGACCCTGTTCGGAGAGGTGCTGCAAGAAAGGGTCGCGGGGATTCGTTGGTAGGAGAGGCGAGCCGCGGTTCGCAGTTTCGTGGCCAAGGAGATCCCACGGATGGCGGACGAAGCCTATGATTGCTGAGCCGATTGGCAGAGATTAAGAGATATGGGCTACATGGCCACGTAGGTTTCACCAGAGGAGGGGTGGCATGACGAATACCATTCTAGATGTCCAGCGCCTGGGGCAATCAATCTGGTACGACAATATCCGAAGAGGGTTGATCAAGTCCGGCGAACTCATGGCCCTGATCGACCTTGGCGTAACGGGCGTTACCTCCAACCCTGCCATTTTCGAGAAAGCCATCGCCGGCAGCACCGACTACGACGAGGCGCTGCTGGAATTGGCCAGCGGCAACAAGACCAGCCAAGAACTGTTCGAAGCCTTTGCCATCGAAGACATCCGTGCTGCCGCCGGCCTGCTTCGGCCGATTTATGACCGAACTGGAGGAGTCGACGGCTACGCCTCGCTGGAGGTAAGCCCAAATCTGGCCCATGACACCGAGGGCACGGTCGCAGAGGCCCAGCGCCTGTTCGCCGCGCTAGACCGCCCCAACGTAATGGTCAAAGTTCCCGCCACGCCGGAAGGCATCCCCGCCATCCGGAGCCTCATCGGCCAAGGCATCAACATCAACGTAACCCTGATCTTCTCGCGAGATTCCTACCGGCAGGTGGCGGTTGCCTACATAGCCGGGTTGGAAGACCTGGCCAAATCCGGCGGAGACGTCGGCAGGGTGGCCTCGGTGGCTTCTTTTTTCGTAAGCCGGGTGGACTCCGCCATCGACGCATTACTGGAGGAGTCGATTCGAAGCGGGCATAGCGGCCTTGAACCACTCCTGGGCAGAGCGGCAATCGCCAATGCCAAGCTGGCCTACCGGGATTTCATGGCATTGTTTGGCGAGTCCCGGTTTGCCTCGCTTCGAGAAAAAGGTGCCCGGGTGCAGCGGCCTTTGTGGGCCAGCACCGGCGCCAAGAACCCGGCCTACAGCGACGTTTTGTACCTAGACTTGCTGATCTGTCCCGACACCGTTAACACCGTGCCGCCAGCGACGCTGACGGCTTTTATAGACCACGGCCAGGCAACTAACGCCCTCGAGGAAGGGGTCGAAGAAGCCCAACGTGTAATACAGGCCTTGGCCGGCGCTGGCATAGACCTAGATCAAGTGACGGATAGGCTGCTGGCCGACGGTTTGAAAGGTTTTGCCGAGTCCTTCGAGAAATTGATGGACAACATCGAAGACAAGAAAGCCCGGCTGCTGACCCGGGAGCACGAGCACTCCGGGGTCAGCTTGGGGGCCTATCTACCAGACGTGGAATCCACGTTGGCCGGCCTTCAACGGCACAAGGTCATCTCCCGGATTTGGAGCGGGGACCACACCGTATGGAAGCCGGACCCAGCTGAGCTAGCCGACCGCCTGGGATGGCTCACAGTTACCGACGTCATGTGCGAACAGGTACCGGTCTTGCAGGAGTTGGCCAATGAAGTCCGGGACGCCGGCATCCGCCACGTGGTTCTGTTGGGTATGGGAGGCAGCAGCCTGGGACCTGAAGTACTGCGTCAGACCTTCGGCAGTGCCCCCGGTTACCCGGAACTGATTGTGCTGGACTCAACGGTCCCGACCTGGGTGCAGTCGGTTGCAGCGGCTATCGATCCGGCCCACACCCTTTTCCTGGTCTCTTCTAAGTCCGGCTCAACCACCGAGCCCAACATGTTTTACGCCTACTTCAGGGACGTGGTGGAGAAGGCAGCCGGACAGGAGGGTGCCGGACAGCATTTCATCGCCATCACCGACGCCGGCACTCCGCTGGAGAAGATGGCCGGGGAGCAAGGGTTCCGGCGTGTCTTCTTGAATCCCCCGGACATCGGCGGGCGCTACTCCGTGCTGTCTTACTTCGGTTTGGTGCCGGCGGCCCTTATCGGGCTTGACCTATTGAAGTTGCTTGACAGGGCCGATTGTATGCGAGAAGGGAACGCGTCTTGTGTTCCAGCCCACGAAAACCCCGGGGCTTGGCTCGGGGCGGTGATGGGTGTCCTGGCCCAGCAGGGACGAGACAAGCTCACCCTGGTCACCACCCCCTCCATCAACAGCTTTGGATTGTGGGTGCAGCAGCTTATCGCCGAAAGCACCGGCAAGGAGGGCCTGGGAATCGTTCCGGTGGCCGGAGAGCCATTGGTATCTGCCAAGCATTATGGCGATGACCGGCTTTTCGTGTACCTGCGCCTCGATGGCGACGCTAACGATGAAACCGACGAAGCCATAAAGGCCATCGAATCATCGGGGCAGCCACTGGTGCGCCTGGACCTGCGCGACAAATACGACCTGGGCGCCGAGTTCTTCCGATGGGAACTGGCCACGGCCGTCGCAGGCTCCATCATGTCAATAAACCCCTTCGACCAACCCAACGTTCAGGCCGCCAAGGACATGACCGATAGCGTGCTGGGCCAGTTCCAAAGCTCGGGAAAACTTCCAGCCATGGAGGAATCGGGCTCGCTGAGCGGCCTTCTGAGCTCGGCCAAACGGGGCGGCTACTTGGCTATCATGGCCTATATTCGACAGACCCCGGAAATCGACCAAGCCCTGGACGCCCTGCGCCGCAAGGTAACGGAGACCCGCGGCATCGCCACGACCGCCGGCTACGGCCCCCGCTTTCTGCATTCAACCGGCCAGCTCCACAAGGGCGGTCCCGGTACCGGGCTGTTTCTTCAGCTCACAGCGGAACACGCGCAGGACGTGGTGATACCTGACGCTCCGTTCACCTTTGGCGTGTTGGCCGACGCCCAGGCGGTGGGAGACCTACGGGCATTGCGGGCTGCCAAGCGCCGGGCCGTCCGGGTCGGCCTGGGCTCTAACCACGAGGCAGCCATACGCAGAATGGCCGGCGAGCAAGACTAGCGGCTTAGCCGATGATGGCAAGCACGGCCTGGGGTTCCCGGTAGATAGAGTGGTGTTGTGGCGGCCACTGGTGAATTTCAAAGATCGGTCCAGATTCCTGAATAAGCCGGTCAACCGCCTCCTGGAACCTATATGAATGGGCGCCGGTGTGATCCGAACGACATTCGAATATCCTGATCTGGAGGATTCAAATGGAATTAGGCATGGTCGGTTTGGGACGTATGGGCGGGAACATGGTGCAACGTTTGCTGAACGGAGGACATCGAGTGGTGACTTACGACCGAAGCGCCGAAGCGGTAAACACCAGCAAATCCCAGGGCGCAGTGGGCGCATCCTCGCTCGAGGACTTGGCTGGCCAGCTATCCCAGCCCCGCGCCGTATGGATGATGGTGCCGGCCGGCCCGCCGACTGAAGACACCATAGACAGCCTCATTCCGCTATTGTCAGCCGGTGACACGGTCCTTGACGGTGGCAATGCCAACTACAAGGACAGCATGCGCCGGGCCGAAAGACTTGCCGGCCACGGCATCGATTTCATGGATGTTGGCACCAGCGGAGGTATTTGGGGACTGGCTGAAGGCTATTCTTTGATGATCGGCGGGGAAAAGCATGTATATCAACGCCTGGAACCCATCTTCCAGACCCTGGCGCCCGGCATGGACCAGGGCCTCAGTCACGTGGGACCTGCGGGTGCCGGCCATTTCGTGAAGATGGTCCACAACGGCGTCGAGTACGGCTTGATGCAGGCTTACGCCGAGGGCTTCGAAATCATGGAAGCCAAGAAGGAATTCGGTCTGGACCTGGGCCAGATCGCCCAGGGTTGGCGCCACGGCAGCGTAGTCCGCTCGTGGCTACTGGACCTAGCCGCCGCCGCGCTGGAAGAAGACCCCAATCTCGACAACCTGGAAGCTTACGTCGACGATTCGGGCGAGGGACGTTGGACGGTCCAGGAGTCGATAGACCTGGCCGTGCCCGCACCGGTCATAACGCTGTCGCTACAGCAGCGCTTCCGGTCTCGCCAGGACGGGCCTTTTGGAGCCAAAATGCTGGCTGCCCTTCGCCAACAGTTCGGCGGCCATGCAGTCAGGCCCGCAAAGAGCACATCCGAAGGGAAGCCGGAATGATAGCCGGCGAAACAACTTCGATCGTCATCTTCGGGGCCACCGGAGACCTCACCCGGCGGAAACTGCTGCCGGCCTTGTTTCAGCTGTGGTGCAAGGAACGCTTACCCACCAGTTTTCGAATCGTCGGAGTGGCCAGGAGGGAATTCTCCGATGACGGGTTTCGGGAACTCATGGGGGAGGGTGTCAGGGAGTTTGCCGGCTTGGCGCCGCTTACCAGCGAGTGGGCCGCCTTCGCCCGCAACGTCTTCTATGTGCAAGGCGAACTTGACTCACCGGAATCCTATGTTGGGCTGAGGAGGCGGCTGGAGGGATTGGAAATCAGGGGTGGCAGCGTCAACCGGCTGTTCTATCTCTCCATAGCGCCGCGGTTCTTCGGCAGCGCCATCGACAACCTTGGCACGTCCGGTCTGGCTGGGGAAGAGCGAGGGTGGAGCAGGGTGGTCATCGAAAAGCCGTTCGGCCATGACCTGGAATCGGCCAAGGCCCTAAACCAGTCGGTCCACCGCGTTTTCGAAGAGGGTCAGATATACCGCATCGACCATTACCTGGGCAAGGAAACAGTGCAAAATCTGTTGGTCTTCCGGTTTGGCAACCGGATCTTCGAGCCCCTCTGGAACCGGGAACACGTGGAGAGCGTTCAGATCACCGCGGCGGAAACCGTCTCAGTCGGTGACCGGGCCGGCTATTACGACCAGTCGGGAGTGATCCGCGACATGGTGCAGAACCACCTGCTGCAATTGCTTACCTTGGTCGCCATGGAGCCTCCCAATGCCATGGACGCCGACTCCTTGCGAAATCACAAGGTAGAGGTGCTTAAGGCCATTCGGCGGTGGACCCCCGAAGAAACGGCGCGGAACGTTGCCCTGGGCCAATATCGAGGTTACCTGGACGAAAACGGAGTGGACTCGGGTTCGGCCACTCCCACCTTTGCCGCGCTTCGTTTGTATGTGGACAATTGGCGTTGGCAAGGGGTGCCGTTTTACCTGCGCACTGGAAAGTCCATGGCGGACAAGGTGACCGAAATCGTTATTCAGTTCCGGCGCCCGCCCCACATGATGTTTTCCGGGGCCCCGGACCAGGAACTTAGCCCCAACGTCCTGGCCATCTGTCTCCAGCCGGACGAGGGGGTGCACCTGAAGATCGGAGTTAAGGTCCCCGATCAAGGCCTGACCATAGAGTCAAAGGATATGGTGTTCCACTACGATTCAGCTTTCAGGGACCAGGCCATTCCCGAGGCCTACGAACGGCTGCTGCAAGACTCTCTGGAGGGCGACGCCTCGCTGTTCATCCGGAACGACCACATCGAAGAGGCCTGGCGCATAGTCGATCCGCTACTTTATCGACAAACCGATCCCGGCTTCCTTTCGCCCCAGGAATATGAGCCCGGCACTTGGGGACCACCGGCCGCCGGCGGATTGCTATCCGAAGGCGGCCACATCTGGCAACGGGTTTGCGGTGTCCATGAAGATGACGATACCTGAGCTTCACGCTTTGACCAGAACTTAAAGGGCAGCCCAGACCCAAATATCGCTCACTATCCACGGCATGAACGGAAATTTTTTAGCGTCGGCCAGCAGGTGGCTCACGAAGGGTATACGGCCTTAACGGCGACGCCCGTCTGACTAATTCGGTAGCCAAAATACCTCTGGCAACACGCACCCAGCAGTTTGGCCAGGTGCATGTTGCCTCGGAAAGTGCGCCTTCTCAACAAGCTGGCTGGGCACGGGGATGACGACGAAATAGGTGGAACCGGAAAGGGTGAACGCCGGCTCCGAACCGAACTTTTGCGGAAATGGTGGTTCTCCAGCATCCCCACGATTGCATATATTCGCACCGCTCCATTTGACAAAGCCCCGGACGATGTCAAATTAGCTGAAATCCGCCAATCCGGCCAAGGAAACAAGCTAGTAGTCAGTCATGTTTGGAATCGAAGGGATAGAGGCGGTGAAGTTTGCCCCTGGCGTCCTGGGTGTTGAACCGCCAGTTAATGGTGGCTCGGGCGGCATTTCGCTCCGTGACCAGGGCCTGGA
>DAOUHE010000347.1:0-6206 GCA_034428715.1 Dehalococcoidia bacterium
CGTGCTGCCATACGCCCTGCCCCCCTCTTACACACTCCAGTTTGCGTTCAGTGTAACAATTGGTCCTCCACGGGGGTTCTTCCGGTGACGGGAGCAGTTTATTCCGTCTCCCACAGGTCGCCCAGCGGGTGCATCCTACACCTCGGTGGACAACTGGATGGATGGGAAAACCCGGCCCAATCGCGCCTATGTCAGCGCCCTGGCCCGAGAACTGGCAACGCCGGAGGCCGGAATGGCCGTCGAGAAACTTGAACAGGAACTGCGCCGCCAGTTCGCCTTGGCTCAACTGGCAGACCTGCTGGCGGCCCGGATTGGTCGGGAGTCAGTAACTGAGATAACGACGGCGGTGGCGCGTTTCGCCCGGATGTTGTCGGAGTCGTTGAACTTCCCCCTGTCCAGGGAAGAGAGCTCCAATCATGTGGAACTGCGCCTGTTGCTCTTCGGCTGCCTCGAAGATTCCGCACCGGTATTGTTGTGGTGGCTGAGCAAGCAGGAACCCGACCCGGAATGGAGGCGGGACATACTGGCCGCCAGTGAACCTTGGGAATTCCATTTCGAGCACACAGCGGTAGTGCACGGTCAAAGGTCGGCAGCCGGTTTGTCCCAGGACATCACGGACGTGGCGGGTAGCGACGCCGGACTTGATCCGGAAGTCTCCGCCGCAATCAGGGGGGACCTTCTGGCCGAGGCGAAGGAACGGGAGTCCATCCCCTTCAATTCAGGAGGGCCGCGCCTTATTTTCGATTTGCTACAGGCCGGCATCGCCCGACGACGACGCCTCGTTCACAAGTTCCAGCAAAGCCCGGAAGCCCACTATCAGTTGGGTTCCTTCCTGGGGATGGCCGGTAAGCACCTTTGCGTCAGAGAAATGGTGGACGAGGGAATCGTGGAATGCAAGATCGCGGCCGGGTTGTTGCCCAATTGGGATGGTCCCGCCGTCGAGTGCGGCATCATGCTGGCCAATATCGGCGAGTACGACGCCGCGCTCCGTGAACTTGAACTGGCCCGAATGGCCCTCCCGGAAGCTACGCCGCATCTCCGCTACGTCACCGGCTACGTGCTGACCATGCTCGAACAATACGCTGATGCCCTGGAACACTTGGAAGCGGTGATTGAAGTTCGTCCGGATTTCGCACCGGTTTATCGGTACGCGGCACAGTGTGCGTTCGAGCTGGGCGATAAAACCAAGGGAAGGCGTTACGCCAAAACTGGTCGTCAACTGGGCGAAGCTACCGAATACCTGGCCTGGCGAGATGGTGCGTATTCCTCCCGATAAGAGGCTCGCGGGACCTTGGCGGAAGACAGTTGACCGACCTCTCCAGTTTAGTGTCGTACCGAAGTGGAGTTGCCTCGCCATTGACCTTGGTTGCACTTCCTGGCTGGCGATTCCAGGCGGTGGCTCCCAGGTGGGCAAGCCAGTCCCCGTTGAGGGCCCGCAAGCGGAAGGCGAGATTTGGCTTTCCCGATTCTTGTGGTTTATGTCTTGATGCTAATGTCGGCTTGGTGGCCGGTGCGGTGGCCGTAGCGTCATATCAAAGACAACACCGATGTTGACAACAACACTGACGTTGTGCATGATATGAAAGAATGGACGCACGAGAGTTCCGACGCTGGCTGAGAAGGCAGGGCTGCACCTTCCATACCCACAAGGGAGGCAGCGGACATCTCACCGTCCGGCTCGGAGACCGCACCAGCCAGTTGCCGATGCACGGTGGCGGAAAGGAGTTGGGGCGGGGCCTCGTTGCGAAGATCAAGACTTAGAGTTGGACTGATGCTTGCCTATCCGATAGTGCTCGATGACGATGATGGGACCGTGTTGGTAACTTCTCCCGACTTCCCCGAGTTGACCACCTTCGGTGACGACCCGGATGAGGCCGTGGCCCGCGCCGTCGACGCGCTGGAAGAGGCGATAGTGGCCCGCATTCACGACCGAAAGGACATCCCAGCGCCATCCGAGGGCCAGACCTGCGCCGTCCTGCCGACACTGACATCGGTAAAGGTGATCCTGTACCAGGGGATGAGAGACCAGGGCGTCGGCAAGGCGGAGTTGGCCCGTCGATTAGGGTGGTACTTGCCGCAGGTGGACCGGGTGCTGGATGTTCAACACCGGTCAGGACTGGACATGATGGACGCTGCCCTGAGAGCTATCGGGCAGCAGTTGCAAGTGACCGCCGCGGCTGCAACAGATCCGGTGGCCACGGTCGTTGGAGAAAGGACGGACGGCTCGAATTAGCCGCGATTGAGCAAGCCTAGCACTGAAGAGGACCTTATCCAACATGCACACAATCTTTTGGGAAGCCATCGATTTGGAAGCGGTGCCCATCTCGATGACGGTGAAAACTTTGAAACTCACTAGAAGGAGGACAGCATGAAGAAACAGGTGCAACCCCTGACCTCGGCGGCCCTCTACGCCCGGGTCTCCAGCGGTAGGCACGAAGTGGACCTCTCCGTGGCCGCCTAGCTACGGGCCCTTCGGGGCTACGCCAAGAACAATGGGTATTCTATCGCCCGCGAATACGTGGACGAGGCAGAGAGCGGAATGATCGCCGACCGGCCCCAGTTCCGCCAGATGATCGACGAGGGCGGCAAGGCTACGGCCCCATTGCAGGTGATTCTGGTCTGGAGGTTTTCCCGGTTTACCCGCAAGCGGGAGCACGCCGTGGCCTTCAAGTCCTTGCTCCGGCGCAAGGGCTGCCGTGTGGTTTCCATCACCGAGCACGCCGGCGACTCCGCCCACCGGCAAGCTGATGGAGGCCATCATCGAGAGCGTGGACGACTTCTTAATCGAGAATCTGGGTTCCACATCTAATTGAGGCAGACCGTCTCATTGCCAAACAACATCCTCGTTGCGATAATCCTTCAAGAGTTGAACTCTGGGTAGGGCAGTCAAATGGTCCCCCAGGAAAGCGAGCTATGCCCCGATGGCTGAGCGCGGCCCGAAAACGCCAACAGACTTACGCCACAGGTCACTCCTTGATCTGATGCCTCCGGAATACGGGGACTATATTGTAGTTCACGTCCTCAATCATAGAGAAGGATTGCCTAACGAGGTGCGTCGTGAGCTCGATGCCGCAATTAATTCTGTGGTAAAAGTGCCACAGTTTCCCAACCAGCCGGCAATAGCACCGGCTCCGCTTCTGAAGCACCCTATCATTGACCAACTGGCCAGTTCAGAGCCACTAGCCAACGCGATCTTACACGCTTGGTTTGCGTCACAGGAGCCGTTATATGCGATTGTAAAGGGTTACCTTTACAGCAGGGACATGAACGTTGAATACCCTGATTTTGTTGCCCACAGTTTCAGAGGAACGTGGTCGCGTGACGACTGGATGTACGAACGAGAGGGCGTCTTGTCTGTTCACGAGGACTTAAATGAAGATGACGTGGCTCTAATGCTATGCTTCGCGGCAGACAAAATCCCTAATGGCAGTAAACCCGCATCGAGAGGTGGGACGGATCCGATGAACCAGAACGTTCTTGTGCAAGCCCTCAGCTTCTTCGAACTTCTGCCCGCTGATGCTCCGGAGTGGTTTGCCGATGTCCCTGATTTCTTATCCTGGGCCAGCGACATCGCGGACAGGAAAAGGAACGAGCGTGAGTCGGTCGCGGTTGTCCAAGCACTCAATGCAATCATAGCTGATTTACGCCAATACTCCACTCTGTTGGAGTACCTGGAGCTTGACTTGAGGAGCTGGGAAGCCCCTGTCAACTTGTCCTCAGGAGAAGTGGCTCAAGTCCGTGAGAGATTGACAGCGTTTAGCGGTCTCCTAGAAGTATATGATCCGGCTCCCAAGATGGGGTCCTCTTTCAGCGAAACG
Source organism: Dehalococcoidia bacterium (assembly GCA_034428715.1). Lineage (GTDB taxonomy): Bacteria > Chloroflexota > Dehalococcoidia > Lucifugimonadales > UBA3495 > Io17-Chloro-G2. Next base: position 3,819 of record DAOUHE010000347.1, read on the forward strand.
CAACGCCTTAGAGACGAGCAAGATGCGGTTACCCGGAGCCTACTAGATGTCAAATCTGAATTGGATAAGGCACTGTCAGCAGGGGACGTTGTGCGTCAAGCCTCGGTTGAGTTGACACCAGACCACCCGATACATATCAAGGAACAGGAAGCCGATATAACTGGGGGTCTGTCCGATATCAGACTGTCCGACGGGACTTTGGATTTTAGCCGAACACAGAAGAACTACACGATAAACTTGGACAACGAAGTGGAATCGCTAGCCATTACGCCAGTGGCAGATCACGTCGACGTCACTTTTGATTTAGATGTTCTAACACCAAATGGCGAAAGCATCGAAGGATTGGAATCCGATCATGGCACATTTGTTGTCTCGAATCTCTATGTCGGCCAGACTGTCGTCTCCATCAACATTGTTGCTGAAGAACCCATTTACAGCGAACCCTACACGTTGTCCGTAAATCGGGCACCGAACAGTTTGGTGACTCCCATCCTAAGCAGCGATGCTAGCCTTGAGGGCCTGCAACTGTTAGGAACGCCCTTGGAATTCCCCTCAGGAGTTACGCAAATCAATATAGACATCCCTGAAGAGCTAGAAAGCTTAACGGTCGTCCCTGAAACTGTCCACGTAGCGGCCAAAACCAGAGTGGCCGCTATCCTGTCTGACGGCACGACAGTCGATGGCTTAATGTCTGATGGTGGTGGTTTTGCAATTGCCGGGGATGCTCTAGGAAATGGCGACTTAGCCTTGCACGTTACGGTCACCGCAGAAGACAACGAAACAACCCAAACCTACACGGTTCTCGCCAAGCGACAACCTGTCCGCGATGTCCCATCAATCTTGTGGGGTCTCGTAGCGCAGGATGACTTGGCCGGAGCCTATTGGGTCGCAAGGTCCATGACCGCTCAGGGCTTAAATCCGCCCGCCCCGCCGCAAGTGTTGAAGGCCCTGCAGGGAGCGCGCTGGTTGTCTCCCGATTCTGATAAGTACGTCGGGGACTTATTTGACATCGTGGGCGAATTCGAAGCCATGGACGATAACAACGTACAAACTTTACTTCGATTGTCTGCGGGTCTTCTGCCATCGCTGATCGCTCCTGGAACAAATCTTCTCGCGTGGCTTTCTACCCCACGTTGCTTGCCGGCAATTGAATCAATCGTGTCACCCATTAAGGAATTTGCCACCGCAGGTAATCCCCTGCGTCCAGAACACGTCACTGGTGATGAGGGACTTCAGCACCTCCAAGGCTTGATCGTGGAGGCAAGCGCAGAGGCCCAAAAGTGGTTGGAGGAAGCCCCTCAATACCAGACCAGGTTTCCCAAGGCCGTCAGGGTATGGCAATACCTCTGCGGGGAAGGTGTTCTTAACCAAATGCTGACCCCTGTCTCGCAAGATAGGAGGAACCAGATCGACATAGTGCAAGGTTACATAGATGTTCTCAATCCGGATGGGTACGCCGATGTTATCAAGCAAGCAGATAACTTAATCAGAGGGCGGCTTTCCAGACAAAGCGACATCGTTAGCAATGCTAGGGATTGGCTTGTAAAGAAGATTGAAGAGGCCAAGGACCGGGCAGCCACGTGGTGCGACCACGTGTCACGTGAAGTGTCGGCCCGACCAGGAAGGTTGGACAGGCGGCTACAAGAACAGGTATCTACCCTACGATCTCAGCTTCAAGCTGCGTGCCCAAGTGTGTTTGAAGCATTGCACGAGTTGGGGTCCGAAGGGAACCCACAAGAGCTTGTTGCCTCTGCAAGATGCGCGACGCGCTCGCTCGAGCAGTTGGCTGACTACATGAATATCAACAACCAGCACGAACCACTTGAAGAATTGCCGCCAATTGTTCGCGACCTCAAGGTAATCAATTTGCCTGGCGGGTCGGCGTCGAACCAAGATAATGGGATTGAGCAACTCGAAACCGCGCTCTCGAGATGGCTACTTTGGGTGCCCTCTATTGAGATTGATGAAGCGTGCCTGCCATTGTCAGATGACTCCTTGGTGAATATGGCTGAGGTCACAGCCAGCTTACACCAAGGGAACGTTTCGTTGGAAAATGCTTTACAAAGCCGTATGGATCATCGGGATTTCAGATTTCCTGACCTCTTGATGTCGGTACTTCCAAGGGAAACACTGGATCAAAACCGTGCCAGGTACTCGGCGGGACTCACTATTGAAAGAAATACACTCCGAGAAGCCATTGAGCGGACTCAAGCCGCTGTCGGGCAGGCTGAGAAAGACGGTGTAATTGAATTTGAAGGGCCCCAGTGGAATAAACACCAGCACACTCTGGACGACTTTGATGTCGAGACAGTCCTGAACTTTGGGCCCGTTTATGGTTCTCTTGAGGCAATCAAAAAAGAACTGCACGAGGAGCGAATGCAGCGGCGC
>DAOUHE010000348.1:0-10510 GCA_034428715.1 Dehalococcoidia bacterium
ATATGAAAACGGGGAATTTGAGCGAATCAGGCCGCATTTGATGCCCTTGGAATGCGGGATTATATTTGACGGTATCCCAGAAGGAGCTATATCCAGGAAAGTTGGTTTGATCTGGGGAATCCCGGTTGATAAGGCCGCGTAGGCGGAGTGGTTAAGTGGGACGCGTGATTTCTTCGGTCGTGACCCGCGTCACGCCCCAACCGGCCAACCAGGCGGAATGGCGTCCGTCGCCGCCGGCCACCAAGATCACGATGTCTTCCGCGGCCAGCACGATGGGGAGCATGGCGCCGGGCAGGGATTCGTCGATCCAAGCCGGCCAATTGCGGTTGCCGTAATGGGCGATCCCCTGGAGCTTGCTAACGGGCATGCGGGCGTTTTGATAAACGTATTCCCGTACATCCGATTTGGTTAGACCGTATTCGGCCATTTCCGCGGCATGCTCGGGGCAAATAATCAATACTATCTGGGTCCTGGTGCCTATTTGGTAATAGTTGGATACTTCACTGCCGGTCATGGTTCCCACGATGGTCCGCAGAATCTCTATACCCGAAGATACGGTGGTTTCCATGACGGGGTAGACGCCACGGATGCCCGCCACGGTGACGATGCTGGCCTCGGGACCGTATCCCAGTTCCACGTGCCGCGGTTCCCAAGGGCTTCTGTCTTCGTTCTCAGAGAAGCAGAAGGTGTAACGGCCGGGTGTGGACAATGTTGCTTTGTCCATTTCCCCCGGTATCTGTCCTCCGATGTTGCGAATGACCAGCCGCAGGGCCCGGCCGATGGAGGCGTTAGCTCTGTAGCCCGGTCCAAAGCAGCCGGCATCTCCATTGATGCCGAGCTCCCTGACTATGGGACCGTTGACCATCACCACGGGTGTGCCGCCTCCGGTGGTAGAGGAGACGCCGGCTACGTTGAATTTATCTTTCAAAACCGCTTTTACCGCGGCCACGACCACGGGAAAATAACTGGGCTGGCATCCCGCCATTACCGCGTTGATGGCTACTTTTTCCAGGGTGACCCGGGCGTTTCTCGGCTGGATGATGCCCAGGGATGTAGATGGATCTTCGCCGTAACCGCTGAGCATTTTGCGCACCAGATCTTCGGTTGGGGGAACCACGGGAAGGCCGTCGGTCCAGCCTTGCTCCCAGCAGTAGTCCTGGATGGCGTCAAAGGAATCTTCCACGTTTACCCGGCGGGATTGGAGGGCCAAAGGATTCATGAGGCTGCACCTGGGAGGTTAGCCGGCGCCCTGAATCAAATTCAGGGCGCCGGGTTAAAGTCGTTAACGATGATCGGGGTCAATGGCTGGCGAAACTACCGGCTAGCCGCCGGTGAGGTGTCCGACGATCTCTGGGGCGAAGTCGTGGGCCATCTGCTTCACGTCGTCGACGGAACGGACGGCCAGAGGGCTGGGGATGACTACTATGCGCGCTCCGGGCATGCCCAGCGAGGTGACCCTGGCTTTGGCGGCCCGGGTAAAGGAGCTGGTGATGACGCTGACGGAAGGTAAGCCCTTGGATTCGGTTATCACTGTGTCGTGGAGACCCCACGCCGTGCAGGAGCCTCAATCGGCAATGCCGTGGATCACCGCGTCACATTCCTGGGTCAGCGAGTCCAGGATCTCTTGGGCGCAGGCGTCGCTGTAGGTGAATTTGGTGGCGTATACGACCTTTTTGGCACCGTAATCGTCGACCAGTACATTTTGCAACTCTTGTAAAAAGGCGTCCGCGTGGTACTTACGGTTCTCCAACAGGCCGATGACCTTACCTTCCAGGCTGGAAAGGGAGGAGCTTAATCCCAGCTCTTCCGGCACATCTTCTGCCCTGGGGTCCAGGATCTCTATGGTGCGGGCTCCGTCTGCCATCTGTCTGGCCTCCTGTCTCATGTGTGGTGCAGCGCCAGGCGTGGATCCCTAACCGGGGCGGTAGGTCAATTGGCCATTTGGAAGTACTTGCCTTCGGTCTTGATTGAAGGGGCTATCACCATGCGGGCTTTATGAAGATCACGAATGGTGTACGCTCCGCACATGCCCATGGCTACACGAAGGGCGCCCACGAAATTCTGGGTGCCGTTGGTGGCCGAAGTTGGGCCATATAATATCTGTCTTAAAGTCCCCTTGGTGCCCACGCTGATCCTTGTTCCCCTGGGCAGTTCCGGATGGGCATTGGCCATTCCCCAGTTGAACCCGCGGCCTGGAGCTTCCTCCGCCTGGGCAAAGGGAGTGCCTAACATAACCGCGTCGGCGCCTGAGGCGATGGCTTTGCACACGTCGCCGCCGGTGCGAAACCCTCCGTCGGTGATCACGGTGATGTAACGGCCGGTGCGCCGGAAATAGTCTTCTCGAGCCGCGGCGCATTCCAGAGTGGCGGTAACCTGAGGCACGCCAACCCCCACCACTTCCCGGGTGGTGCAGGCGGCGCCGGGCCCAACGCCGACAAGAACTCCGTCGATGCCGGTTTCCATCAGTTCCTGGGCGACTTCGTATGTAACGCAGTTGCCTACCAAGACTGGTACGTTAAGGGTTTCGATCAACTCGGAGAAGATCAGGCCCCGGTAGCTCGTCGACATGTGCCGGGCGGTCGTCACCGTGGATTGGACCACCACGATGTCGGCGCCGGCCTCCACGGCCACGGGAGACATTCGCTTGGTGTTTTGAGGTGTGAAGGACACGGCGCAGATCGAGCCCGTGCTTTTGATCTCCTCAACACGTTGACCGATCAAGTGATCCTTGATGGGCTCGGAATAGACTTGCTGAAGGAATTGGGTCGCTTCCTCCTTGGGCATCGAAATGATCTCCTCCAACGTGGAATAAGGGTCTTCGTACCGGGTGTACAAACCCTCCGCGTTGAGGACCCCCAAGCCGCCCATTTCGTGCATAAGGGTGGCGAATCTGGGAGAGACCGCCCCATCCATGGCCGAGGCCATTATGGGAATGTCAAAATCCAGGTCGCCGATGGTCATCTTCGTAGAGGTCAATTCCGGGTTGATGGTGACCTGCCCGGGAACGATGGCTACTTCGTCGAAGCCGTACGATCTTTCAAGTTCTTTGAATAAGCGCCGCCCCATCCCTGCGTACCTCCCTCCACGACTGATTAGTTGCGATTGAATGTAGCAGGAAATGGAGCTAAAAGTCAATAAATTTGACGAATATAGTCAGAACTATCTAGCCCGCTCGGCAAGCCTGGAGTAGGCAGGGAAAGCATCTGGGTTGATTGACTGTGGGGAGGCGCGGTGAGACACTGTGGCGGAGTAGAAAAAACTTAAGAGCAGACCTTGCTAGGTTGTGAAAAATGGTGCATACTTGTGGCATAGATTGTGCTTCCTGGTGGTTCTAGCGGGGTGGCCCCACCCGTATCCATCCCGAACACGGTAGTGAAACGCCCCAGCGCCGACGATACTGCTTTGGAAACGGAGTGGGAAAATAGGTCACTGCCGGGAGGTATATCTAAAATATATTTTTGTCCGGGATATCACCCGGAAATTTCGGCCTGATCAATTTTGCAACAGAAGATTCGATTCGTACCGAAAAGCCCCAAGCGGTTGCAAAGCCTTGGCTCAAATCGGTGGGAATACCGAGTTGGAGTGCGGGGTGGAAGGGCTAGCAGACCTTTACCCCCATTTGGGTGTGCCTTATAATTAAAAATGGTTAGCCCATCCTCGACTGCGATCACTAGCCGATGTGTTCCAAGGGAATAATCCCGGTGCGGCAGCGGAAGTGAAGTGGCTAGGGTTGGTATCTACTTGGTGGAAACGTATCCCTGCCAATAGGTAGGCGGGCGGCGAGGCCGTCCTCATCCTGACCCACCAGGAGCAATAGAATGGGAAGCAGATTCGAAAAATTCTCCGAGCGCGCAAGAAGAGTTCTGTCGCTGGCCCAAGAAGAAGCCCAGCGTTTTAACCATAACTACATCGGCACCGAGCACATTCTGCTGGGGCTAGTTAGAGAGACAGAGGGCGTCGCAGCCCGGGTATTATCCAGTCTAACAGTGGACCTGAGTAAGGTCCGTTCCGCCGTCGAATTCATCATTGGGCGCGGTGAAAAACCGCCCCAGGGCGAGATTGGCCTGACTCCGCGGGCTAAAAAAGTGGTGGAGTTGGCCGTCGATGAAGCCCGCCGCATGAATCATACCTATATTGGCACTGAGCATTTGCTCATCGGTCTGCTCCGTGAGGGCGAGGGTGTGGCTGCCGGAGTATTAGAAAGCCTGGGAGTTACCCTGGACAAGGTCCGGACCGAGACCCACCGCATCTTGAGCCATAGCCCAGGATCCGGAGGGACCAGCGCCCGCACTACCACCAAAACCCCTACGTTGGACCAATTGGGGGTCGACCTTACCATCGCGGCCAAGGCCGGCAAGTTGGACGAGGTCATTGGCCGGGAAGAGGAAATTCAAAGAGTGGTCCAAATCCTCAGCCGGCGCACCAAGAACAACCCGGTTTTGGTAGGCGAGCCCGGCGTGGGGAAGACAGCTATAGTCGAGGCGTTGGCCCAGCGTATCGGCAGCGGTGACGTTCCGGAAACGCTGCAAGGCAAACGCCTGGTTACCCTTGACATGGGCGCCTTAGTGGCGGGGACTAAGTACCGTGGTGAATTCGAAGAACGCCTAAAGAAAGTCATCGAAGAGATCAAATCTTCGGGCAACTGCGTACTTTTCATCGACGAGATTCACACCATCGTGGGCGCCGGCGCGGCCGAAGGCGCCGTCGATGCGTCAAACATCCTCAAGCCTTCGCTGGCCAGGGGGGAGCTCCAGTGCATTGGAGCGACCACGCTGGACGATTATCGCAAGTACGTAGAAAGGGATCCGGCGTTGGAAAGACGTCTACAACCCGTCAAGGTGGAAGAGCCTTCTCAGGAAGACACCGTGGCCATTCTGATGGGCATCAAAAAGCATTATGAAGAGCATCACAACGTTGAGATAACCGAAGATGCCGTCAAAAGCGCGGCAAATCTGTCCTCCAGATATATACCCGACCGCTCCCTCCCTGACAAGGCGATCGACCTGATCGACGAAGCTAGTTCACGAGTCCGTTTGCGCGGCAGCGGAACTCCGTCTCAGGTCAAAGACGCTATGCAGACTCTGGAAGATGTCCGCAAAGAAAAAGACGAAGCCATCGCTTCCCAATTGTATGAAGCGGCCGCCGAGCTCAGGGATAGCGAGATACACCACACCCAAGAATTGGAAACCTTGGAAAAGGAGTGGCAGGAACGGCGAGGCAAAGATCGCCAAGTGGTCACCGATGAAGACATAGCCGAGGTGGTCAGCATGTGGACCGGGATCCCGGTCACCCGCCTGGCCGCGGAAGAGACCCAACGCCTGCTTCGCATGGAGGAGGATATCCACAAGCGGATCATCGGGCAGGAAGAAGCCATCGGCAACGTCTCCAAGTCGGTGCGCCGGGCCCGGGCAGGACTGAAAGACCCGCGTCGGCCCATTGGAGTGTTTCTTTTCCTTGGACCCACCGGGGTGGGCAAGACTGAGTTGGTGCGAGCCCTAGCCGAATTCATGTTTGGCGACGAAGACGCCATGATTCGCTTGGACATGTCTGAGTTCCAAGAGAGACATACCGTCGCCCGGCTCATCGGCGCCCCTCCGGGGTACGTGGGCTACGATGAAGGCGGTCAACTGACCGAAGGCGTGCGCCGTAAGAATTACTGCGCCATTCTCCTGGATGAGATCGAAAAAGCCCATCCTGAAGTGTTCAACATCCTGCTGCAGATCTTTGATGCCGGCCAGTTGACCGACGCCAGAGGCCGCCGGGTGGATTTCCGAAACTCCATAGTGGTTATGACCAGTAACCTAGGGTCGGACCTGATAAAGCGCGACACGGCGCTTGGTTTCGCGGTCAAGAGCGAGGATGCACAAACCGACGACAGTTCATACCAGCGGATGAAGGACAAGGTCATGGACGAAGTCAAACGCTTCTTCCGGCCGGAGTTCCTGAACCGGATCGACTCCACCGTGGTGTTCCACCAGCTCACCAAGGCCGAAATTCTCGAGATTGTCGACTTGATGATGGCCCAGGTGCGGAAGGAACTGGAGGAAAAGGAAATAGGGCTGGAGATGACCGATGCTGCCCGGGCGTATCTGGGAGAGAAGGGATTCGATCCCGTCCTAGGCGCTCGTCCGTTGCGCAGACTGATTCAGAATGAGGTGGAAGACAGGCTATCCGACGAAGTGCTCGGCGGCGGGCTGGACCCGGGAGACGTGGCGGTGGTGGACTTGGAAGAGGACGCCATCATCATAAGGTCCAAGAAGGGCGAGGCTTCCAAAGAGTCTAAACCGGAGACGGAAGAGCAACCGGAGACGGAAGAGCAACCGGAACCGGAGCAGCAACCGGAGCCGGAACCCGCTTCGGCATAGTCCGGCGCTAAACTCCAGTAATAGGTTACTGACAGAAGGCCCCACAAAAGTGGGGCCTTCTGCTGTTATAATCCGTCGGTCTTCGGTTAACGGTCTGGGTACCCAGGTGGCGCTGGGTCTGTTGGGGTTATGATTCGAAGTTGATGGAACTGATGGATGGACAGGGGGTGTCGGGTGGTTCGGCCTAAAGGAAATCGACGTACGATATTTGCCTGCCGGGACTGCGGCCACGAAAGCACCAAGTGGTCGGGATTTTGCACCTCTCCCGTTTGCGGTTCATCGCTGCCCTTGGTGGAAATGAAACCTAGCCAAATCAGTCCATCACCGGCGGGTTGGACCGCTATGCTATCGCAACCAGTACAGGAGCTGTCCCAACTGGACCCCGACGGCCGGCCCATCATGACGCTTCCCGGGCAGGAGATCAATAGGGTTTTAGGCGGCGGTATCGTGGCCGGCTCAGTGGTGCTTTTGACCGGCGAGCCAGGGGTTGGCAAATCCACCCTGCTGATGCAGATCGCCGGGTATGTGGCATCAAAGGGTAAGCCGGTCCTTTACGTGAGTGGTGAAGAATCACCCCACCAGGTGAAGCTAAGGTCCCAACGATTGGGGATACCGGGTAGCGGGATATTCATCCTACCCGAGTCCGACGTGGACTCGGTCCTGGAAAAACTGGATGAGATGCACCCAGCGTTGGCCATCGTAGATTCTATCCAGACCCTTTTTTGCCGGGAGGCGTCATCGGGCCCCGGCAGTGTGACCCAGGTGAGGGAAACCGGCCTTCGTTTGATGCAATGGGCCAAAAGCAATCATACACCGGTGTTTCTAGCGGGACACGTGACCAAGGACGGAAGTGTTGCCGGCCCACGGGTGCTGGAGCACATGGTGGATGTGGTGGCATACCTGGAGGCCCAGGACGATGGGCCCTACCGTATATTGCGCAACTCCAAGAACCGGTTTGGCTCTACGGCCGAAGTTGGCGTGTTTGAGATGACCGCACGAGGTCTAACGGAGGTGACCGACCCGTCCCAAGCGATGCTGGCCCAGCGTTGCCATGAGGCAGTCGGGTCGGCGGTGGTGCCTGTTTTGGAGGGCAACCGTCCCATGATGCTGGAGGTTCAGGCGCTGACGTCGCCATCCCACGGGCCGGTGCCGCGCCGGGTGGGCAATGGGGTTGATTACAACCGTCTGTTGATGCTGGTGGCCGTCGCCAGCCGTCGTGGGGCATTGGACTTGGCGGGGCAGGATATCATCGTAAGTGTCGCCGGAGGCTTTCGGGTCACCGAACCGGCGGCCGACCTGACGGTGATGTTGGCCATGGCTTCTAGCCTGCGTAATAGGGCTCTGAGAGACGACTGGGTGGCCTTCGGCGAGGTAGGGCTAAGCGGTGAGGTCAGGCCTGCGCCCCAAGCCCAACGAAGGGTGCAGGAAGCGGCCCGGTTGGGCTTCTCTAGGTGTATCTTGCCAGCCGCAAACCGGGAGCGGTTCGATCCGCCACCGGGGATGCGGTTGGTGTACGTAGAATCGGTGAGAGAAGCCGTGCAGAAGGCCCTGGGGGATGGCGCCAGCCAAGCGGCCCGGGAAAGCTGGCAGGAAACCGCGGCGGCGGAAAGTTAAACCGGGCGACGGTCTCTGGCTTCTAGCGTTCCTGCTAGCTTTCGTCCACCGAAGCATGGGTCCCACTGGGCACTTCGAATTCGTGATCTTCGCAGGCCACCCACCTGGAACCGTCTTCGAAAACCTCTTTTTTCCAGATGGGGACCGTCTCCTTCAGGCGGTCGACGGCTTTGTGGCAAGCGTGAAAAGCCTCAACCCGGTGGGGAGAGGCCACTGCGACCACCAGACTGACTTCGCCGATGGGCACCGTGCCTATCCGGTGGGCGATGGCGATGTCTTCGATGGAGAACTCGGCCTGTATCTCCTTCCGGATCTCCTCCAGCTTTTTCACCGCCATCTCTTCAAAGGCCTCGTATTCCAAAGTCAGCACCTGGCGCCCCTGGAAGTCATTCCGCGTGGCGCCAAGGAATGTCACCACCGCACCGTTGGTGTCCTTCCGAACTAGGGATGTCACCCGTTGGGGGTCCAAAACGTCATAAGTAAGCTCGATCACTTTACTATCCTCCACTAACCGGCGGTATCAGACAGACATCATCCCCCGGCCGGAGCAGGGTTTCTGGCTGGGCGTAGTCGGCGTTCACCGCTACTACTATGGCCACCTCGGGAGGCGCCAGATTAGGAAACCGGCGGCGCACCTCAGCGGTCAGGTCCGCCACGGTGGATCTTTCCGGCAGGTCCATGGAAACCAGGCTTTGGCCGGCGCGTTCCCGGTAAAGGGCGAAAAATCTTACCTTTAATTGCATGTTACCAGGCCTTGGGAAGTTCCTATGTAGTTCACCCATATCGTTTGAAGGGTGGGATTTCGCTGGCTAGACAAATCGCCGATAGTTTAAGGGTGGCTTGGCTAACATTATGGCATAGCCGGTGAAGTTCGACTAGATGACCTTCTGATGGGGAGTCACCAGGCCAACAGGTTCCAACCCTCGAACAAAGTTCGCTGCGTGCCGTTGAGGGTGACGGTTTGCGCTGTTTTGACATTGATCCAGTAGACCTTCCCCGTTTTTAGCTGGGTCACCGAATTGGACGAGGCAAAAACAGGGCGAGGGTCGTAATAGGACCACTCCTTGGTTGAGTTGCCAAAGCTCCAAACCCTAACCAGATTATCTGCCAGTGGCTCCAGGCCCGTGACCGTATCGACGGCGGGCAAAGGTGTTGCCGTGGGCGAAGGCGTGGCAGTGGGGTCTGGTTCCACAATGTCAAAGGTCGCGACAACGGTGACTCCGCCTACGGTTATCCGCACTACCTGGACACCTAAGTCCAATTGGGGCACCAGTACCGAGATGGATAACAGGCCGTCGGCCAGGGTAGTGGGCGCGGGGGCAGGCAATACCGATAGATTGCCGATATCCGCGGTGGTGGCGGGGGAAAATCCGGGAAACCCCGAACCGCTGATTTCGATGGTGGCGCCCGGGACGCCGTTATCTGGAATCATTGTCAACGTAGGGATGGGGACCTTGTGGCTGTCGGTGGCCGTTCCGGTGGTGCCAACGCCTGTCGCCGTCACCGTATTGCTGGAAGGGATGCCCGCGGTAAGGGGGATGGTAAAGGTCGTTTCGAATTCTCCCTCTGAGCCGGCGGTGGCGGTTCCCACGGAAATGCCTCCGTAGTCGAGCCTCACGGTTTGGGTGGTGGTCCGAGGATTGGAGCTTGGAAACCCGGCGCCTTTGGCGGTTACGATGCTGCCCCGGGTGCTTTCTTCGGGAGTGATGGTGAGTGATCTTTTGGCGATTCTTACGCTGGCGGTGGCCCATTGGCCGGAGCTATCGGTGACCTTCATCACCAGGGAACCGTCGGCGATGGTGGAGCTGTTGACGGGTAGGACCACGGTGACCAGCAGATTACCGCCGCTGTCCAGATCCACTGGATAATCAACCTCCGGGGGGCCGATAAGCACACCGTCGAGGGTGATCAAGCTGGATCCGCTGCCGGTGATCTGGTGGACGCCGCCCTCGCCGGCGCCCCCGGGCGTCGCAGCCGATGTGAAGTTGGATCCGGTGAGGGTTATGGTCTGGTTGGCCACGGCGGTCCTGGGCGAAACTTTTAAATCCGGAGCCGGTGTGTTGGTTGGCGTTGGAGCCGCTTGCTCAGGCGGCGCCGAACTGACAATGGGGGTTGTCAGACCCACCATGAGCCGCCCGGCGATGATGAAAGCGGCTAATAATAGTAGCCCGGCGGTGATTCCGGCAATTGATCCGGGTCTCAAGCTGAACCCCGGTGAACGGTTTTGCCAGTTAGAGTTTTTTGTTTTGGCACGCTACCCGCCGTTAAGATGGACATATCTGTTTGTATCCCAACGATACGTTCATCACGGCTGGCGATCTGTAATAGATCAAAGGTTTATCCGCCGGCACGGATGTCACGGCTGAATGGTTTGGTTAACCTGGCCATCCCGTTCATCGCCCATCCTAAACTAATACCAAGGTGAAAACTACATAAAGCTAAACCCTCAGAGGAGTTGCGGTATTCTGTAAGAGAAGTCGAGTGGCGGTGGTGTTGGGTATGTGGGACATAGTGGAACTTCTTGAACGGCG
>DAOUHE010000349.1:0-3516 GCA_034428715.1 Dehalococcoidia bacterium
CGTCAGCCGGACTCCATACTTTTCCCTGACCATACCACCGCCTCCCATCAACACTATCCAGAGTCAGGGTAGCTCTTTTGCTCAATCTTTCACGTTACCATTAATATCAAGTTTGACTGACTACTAGTCTGGCCGATCCAACTTGCCCCGGCGAGCCTCAGACATTAAGATAGGCGAAATTGGTCCCTAAATTCTTGGTGGGAGTGTTTGCCAGAGATGAAAGCCGTTAGATTGACCAGTCCCAAGACCTTTGAATTCGTGGAAGTTGAGACTCCAACCCCCGCCGACGGCGAATGCCTGATCAAGGTCGAACGCGTCTCCGTCTGCGGCAGCGACATACGCGGCACCTACGGTGAGACGCACCCTGAAGAGGAATACCCCATGGCGGCCGGCCGCCCCTGTCACGAGGTCGCCGGAGTGGTGGTGGAGAGCCGCACCGACTCCTTCAAGGTGGGCCAACGCGCCATAGTCATACCAGGAGCGGGCCAGGGCGGTTTGGGAGAGTATCTCACGTCCGGACCTGAGCGAATGGCCTTATTGCCCGACCACGGCGACCTAGCCGAATGGGTGCTGTGCCAACCTTCGGGAACGGTGCTGTACTCGTGCCAGCAAATGCCCAACTTATTGGGTAAAACGGTGCTGGTCTTGGGCCAGGGTAGCATCGGTTTAAGCTTCACCATGATCACATCCCGCATGGGCGCCCGCCGTGTCATCGGGGCCGACCTTCTGGACTACCGGCTGGAGAAATCCCTGGAATTCGGCGCCACCCATACAATCAATCCGGACAAGGTGAAGATCGAGGAAGCCGTTGATGAGATCACCAAGGGGGAAGGTCCCGACGTGGTGGTTGAGGCAGCGGGATACCCCGAAACCTTCAACATGACCTTCCGCCTGGTCAAACAGTTCGGCACGGTCATAATATTCGGCATTCCCGACCACATAGAGAATCACTGGGTGCCCGTTGAATACCACTGGCTAATGGACAAGCAACCGCGGATCATCCCAACCACCGGCGCCCGCAGCGGCGACCCCATCAGCCACATTCAGGAGATCGTTGGCCTGCGCGAGCGGGGCTGGTGCGACCCCGGCAAGCTGCTGACCCACCAGATGGGGCTTTCAAAAGTACAGACAGCCTATGACATGTACGAGCAACGTCAGGACAATGTAATCAAAGTGGTGATGAACATCGACGAATAGACCGATCTGGATCCTGGATTAGGCATCCTGATTTAGATTGCCTGGCGAGAACGGGCAAATAACGGGGTGGGAATGGACAGTGGAGCCGGCGCTTGAGATAAAAATGGTCCGGGACAACCTGGCGCTGGCCGTTTCGTTATGGACGGCGGCCGATAGAGGCGATATCACCTCAGCCAACTTGTCGTCAGATTCCCCGGTGGCAACAGCCGGTGCCACCAGCCACGGCATTCCCGGCCCCGTGGTGAGGCAAACCCGGGAGGAGTTGCTTCGGCGGGTAAACAATCAGGTACGGTCCTCATTCGTTTTTGCGGTGATCCAGACCCACCTGACCCTGGACCGGGTCTATACCACGGGCCCTCTGGAAGAGGCGGACCCGGACCTCCGGGCGGCCCGCTGCGCCATTCACCTGCTTAACGCAAGCATGGGTCTGGGATTGCTTACCCCCGTTTGGAGCTACCCTTCCCAATACCGGAGGCGTTTCGAGGCCCGGCCAATCTCGTTCGTGCTGGACGCCACCAGATTGGACGGAAATCCCGTGGTGTGGGACGACTTTGGCGGCCTGGAGAAATTCCTGGAGTTGCTGGACTACTGCGCCGCCTGGGTCAAGACGTGGTCCGGCCCAAGCAATGTCCGGGTCTCCGCGGCGGAAGCCCCGCCAGTGCGGTCAGCACCCGTCATAGGAGATTTCTCGCCAAGGGTGCCGCCGGGACCCGACCCGGTGGCCAGTTTTATCAGGAACCTATGCCGTGTGGCAACAGGCGCCCGGTGCCCCGCCGGCCGCCTGTACCAAGCCTACCGGGATTGGTGCTGGGAAATGGGGCGGCAGCCCATGGCACAACGAAGTTTCGGCATGGGCCTTACCCGCATGGGATTTCAGCGTCGCCGAAGAGGACAGGGATACCATTGGTGGATGGGGATCAGCCTGGTTTCCGAAGAGTAAAACCGGGAGCGGATGTCCGCTGACCGTTAAGCGCCGTTCATGCTCCGCGGCCCGGCGGAGCGTCGCCGGACCGTCAACAACCCGGCTGGCCCAGATTTCCACAACACCCCTGCCGGGTTTTGATCTTGATGAGGTTGTTGGACACCATAAGCGCCATCTTCCGCCAAAATGGCATGGGTTGCCGCAGATTGGCCAACGGAGTGAACCGGTTCTGGCGGTGGTGATTATGGCTGCTCATATTGACCGGGATTATGCCATAGGCCTTGGTCCCGAGTACATCCTCCGCACTCCGAATCGTGAATATCGTGTTGGTATTTGGTCAGATATCGTGCTGAGCGATTCGAAAGGTCTGATGCGAAATGGGGCAGCCCCTCCCCAGATTCTTCAGTCGCTGCGCCCCTTCAGAATGACATTCGATAGGGATCTTCCTAACTAAGTCCGAACGCTGGAGGCTGTGATGCCTGCTGACTATCTTGACCGGTTGGCCACATTCGTTGCTGATACCCGCCTTGAAGACCTGGATGGCTCCACGGTCATCGCGGCCAAAAACGTGGTTCTCGACACCATCGGGGCCATGTTGGCCGGGAGCCGTCTGGACGAGAACGCCAAGCTGGCGCGGCTGGCGGGGGAAACGGACCACGGTGAGGGCTCCACGCTTTTTGGCCACGCCGGGAAGGGCCAACCCATGATGGCGGCATTCTCCAACGCCACGGCCGGGGTGTAGCTGGAGGTTGATGAGGGCTCCCGTTTGGGCGGCGGGCATCCGTCGATCCACGTGACACCCGCCGCGATCGCCGTGGGCGAAGAGAGGGGCAGCAACGGCAAACAAGTATTGGAAAGCATCATTGCCGCCTACGAAGTGACCTCGCGGATCGGCGGCGCCACCACGTCCCGGCACGAGATTCACTCCCACGGCACTTGGGGGACCATTGGTGCGGCCGTGGCCACCGCCCGGCTGATGGGATTCAACGCCGCCGAAGTAAGGCAGAGCATCAACTTGGCGGCCTCCATGAGCCCGGCCAACACCTGGACTCCATGCTTTGAAGGCGCAACCGTGCGCAACCTCTACCCAGGACGCGCGAATTTCCAGGGGATACTGGCGGCCAACCTGAGCCGATGTGGCTTCACTGGAATCGCCGACGGTCCGGCCGACATTTATTCCACCGTGTTGGGTCAGGGATTCGACTCGGAGCAAGCGGTGGCTGGCTTGGGCCAACCCGGGGAATACCGCATTCAAGAAAACTACTTTAAGCCCGTATTCCCCATTTGGCTCAAACAAGTGATGCGGTAAATAGGCAACTTTCTTGCTTTTCTAGTCGTTACATGAATTTCTTAGCCGTATTTCAGATATAATACATGCAATAAGTTGGCTATTTCAG
>DAOUHE010000350.1:0-25789 GCA_034428715.1 Dehalococcoidia bacterium
TCAGATGAACAGTCAAAAGAGAGGAGGTGGCCGCCAACCAGAGCATTGGTAGACCTTGGAAAGACAGCGGGACCCTCACTTAACATTGCTCCAATACTGTCCAACTGATGGGGTCCACCTTAGCCCTTAGGTCCGAGATATCCAACTCGTGGAACTCGAAGTTTGCCGTTTTCTTGAGGTTATCCAACCGCCAATGCTTTAATCGGACATCATAGGCATCATTAAGATTGTCCACCCCTACAACGCTGTGGCCATCGGCCAGCAACAGGCCGGTCACGTTGGATCCGATGAACCCGGCACACCCGGTCACCAGCACCCTCATTAACGGCCCACCCCCACGTAGGTGAAGCCATTGGCGCGGAGTCCAGCCGGGTCCAAAAGGTTGCGGCTGTCGACTATTCGGGCCGACGCCATTTTGGCTCTTATCTTTTCGTAATCCAATTCGGAGAAGGAAGGCCATTCGGTGAGGATGACCAGCGCATCGGCGTTTTCGGCGGCCTCATAGGCGTTGGCGCACCAGGCAACGTTCGGCTTGAGTTCGGTATCGCCCCTGGTTACCTCCGGGTCATAGACACGCAAACACGCTCCCTTTTGAGTCAGCAGATTCACGACTTTCACGGCCAAGGAATTTCGAGCGTCGTTGGTCCCTGCTTTGAAAGTCAGCCCTAAAGCGGCTATCGTCTTTCCGGCGAGAGAGTCACCAATGATCCGTTCTAGCTTGGTGACGACTTCCTCAACCTGTTTCTCGTTCCGCTCGAGCACCGCGCGCAACATCAGTGGATCATGACCGCTGTCTCCGGCGAATCCGATAAGGGCGCGAAGGTCCTTCTCTATGCACGGGCCGCCGAATCCCAGTCCGGCCTCCAAATAGCCGTGCCCTATGCGCGGATCATAGCCTATCCCCCGGACGACTTCGGTGACTCCCGCCCCCACATTCTCGCAAAGACCAGCTACCTCGTTGATAAAAGACACGCGGGCAGCAAGGAAGGCGTTGGACGCGTATTTGATCATCTGGGCTGATACCACGTCAGTCTCTACTACGGGTACGAGGCCGGGAACCGGGTTGGAACCCAGGCCCGAGTTTCCGGTTTGGCCTTCATCTTCCGGCAGGGGAACTCTTCCTTGGATTATGGGCTCGTATACCTCGCGCATCATCCGCTTAGCTCTCTTGGAGGCGGCGCCGATGACGATGCGGTCAGGGGCGAGAAAATCGCGTAGCCCCTTGCCTTCCCGCAGGAACTCCGGGTTTACCACGATGTCGTAGTCACGCCCTTCCTGCCGGCGCTGGCTCAGCAGGCTGCGGATGATCTCTAAAGACCCGGTGGGCACTGTGCTTCGAATCGCCAGGACTTTATATACGTCTAGCCATAGGGCCAGGTCTTGGGTGACTTTAATGATGTCTGAAAGATCAGCCCGTCCGTCCGGTCCGGGGGGAGTCCCAACGGTGATGAAAACGAGCTGGCTGGATTTGACGGCCTGCGCGGCCTCGGTGTCGAAGGTCAACCGCCCAGAGTCCAAGTTTCGTTTTAGGGCCTGATCCAATCCCGGTTCATGTATCGGCAATTCGCCGGATTGGAGTTGGAGGATTCGGCTCAGATCCACGTCCACGTTGGTCACGTGGTTGCCGGCCTCCGCCAGCCCGATCCCCGTGATGAGCCCAACGTAGCCGGCGCCGCCCATGACGCAAATGCGCATTAACTAGATACCTTGCTGACGAAAGTCATTTGATGGGCCTGGTATTCGAGCTTCCCACGATTTTTAGGCTGATCGATTTCTTTGACGCCTGCCTGCCAGCTTGGCCTGCATGACAGATAAAACGTGGGACAATAAATTCCTATTACGATTCGCGGTCAAACCGCCGTACCTGAGGTATCCCCACAGCGCTGGGATCGCCGGGATGATCTGTTTCTGGACCGCCACGCGTAACCCCAATTCAACTTGAAAGCCATGTAGGATGAACGACCGGGCTTGATCCGCGCTCAAAATGTCGCGGTACTGTTTGCCGAATCGTACGCAAGCCATCCTAAGTTCTACGGCGCTCCTAAGTCCGCCGCCACTCAAAACATCGCTAAATGAAGCCGTGTGACGCCGAAAATTCCCCCAATGGCCTGGGACAGATAGAGAATGTCCGCCCAGCCTAGCCGCTTCCAACATGCAGTGTAAGAAAAAGTACGTGTGATTGGTTTGCAGGTCTTCGTCGAGACCTCCGATGGCTACGGCCAGGTCGCGGCGAAAAAAGGTAGCCTGGATACCCGGGTACAGGTTCATGCCGGTTATATCGCCGATCGACAGATAGGTCCTCTCTTGATGCGGTTTCCAGAAATCGCCTACGGGATTGCCTTGTTCGTCCATCACGCTAATGGAACCACCCACCATCGCCAGAAGCGGGTCTTTAACAAATTCTCGTGCCGCTTGTCCGACCGTGCTTGGTTCGTAGGTGTCGCTTGAGGGCTGTAGGCCTACCACTTCGCCCTTGGCCCTCATTAAACCCTTGTTGTAGGCATGGTTGGGACCGGTATCCGGTTCCGAGATCCACTGCACCCGCGGGTCCCCGTCGTATCTGTGCAGCACTTCCAATGTGCCATCGGTTGAAGTGCCATCAATAATTATCAGTTCCAGGTTTTGATGGTTTTGGTTCAGCACGCTGAGGATGGTTTCCTCTATGAAATCTTCCTGATTGAGGCTGGCGACGACCACGCTGACCAGAGGATTCTCGGAGATCGGGCCGAAATCAGGGTGCATCTGCTTTTCCGGCTTAGTCAGCATGCTTCCGTACCCAGTCCACCCGCCGGGGTGGTCCCAATCCGACGTCTAGGCGCCGATGTCATTTTGGCGGTGATCCCGTTAACCCCTTAAGCGTTGTTCCTCACCAATTGGTGAGAGGTCATTTCGCGGATGTGCGCTACGGTCGCTGCGTCAAATTTGCGGCCGATCATGTCCAGGTATCGCTGATTCGTGAAATAGGTTTGCCACGCCTCGTCCCGGAACCTCAGCACCTCAGGACCCGTAAGGTAATTCGTTGGCAGGGGCAGGGAATCCACCGAGTGTTGGGAGTAGCCGGTCCACTTCTCAGGGAGAGCCCAACCCTTCTCGACGGCCTGGTTGTACAACTGGGAGCCGGGATAAGCCACGGCGCAGTAAAAATTCGCCCACTCGCAGTTGAGCTCCAAAGATAGGTCCAGGGTCTCCTGCATCGCCTGCAGGTTGTCCTCGGGCAGGCCGAATATGTAGTTCGCTAAAACGTAGATTCCCGCGGCGCCCACTTTATCCACGGTTGTATAGATTTCCTCCTGGGAGTAGCTCTTCGCCACGTCATCCCGCACGTGTTCGTTGGCGGACTCGAAGCCAAAACACAACCAATTGACGCCCGCTCGTTTTAGCTTCTCTGTCGTCTCCTCGCCTTTCATGGTATCCACTCTGGCGTAAGCCCACATATTGAGGTCAAATCCACGCTCGATGATCAGATCGCAGAGACCTTCTACATGGCGCCGATTAAGCACGAACATCTCGTCGGAGATCCGGATGTTATGGATGCCGTACTTATTGACCAGGGTGTCGATCTGGTTGACGATGGTCTCAGGGCTCCAAAACCGGTAGCTGTTGACCGAGACTTTCATCCCTTGCGATTCTTCTCCGCTCTTGAAGGGAGCCTGGATGCAACAAAAAGTGCAGTGGTAAGGGCAACCCAAAGTCGTATACATGGCGGCGTAGGGTTGGCGTTGCACCCCGCCAAAGCAATGCCGGTTGTGCGCCCGGTATTTATCCATGGGCAACAGGTCGTAGGCCAGTTCAGGCATCTCTTGATCCAGGTGGTTTAGCAAGGGGGCCGAGAGGGTAGTGACGACCTTCCCGTCGTCCCAATACATCAAACCGCGCACTTTCTTGAGATTGGCGTCCGAAGCCGTTAAGGCCTGCAACAGGTCCAGAACGGTCAGCGGGCCTTCCCCTGTCGCCACGAAATCTACATCCTCTTCTCGAAAGGTCCGTTCCGGCAGGGAGGCCACGTGGCCTCCTAGCAAAATGGTTTTCGACGCGGGTGACGCCAGTTTCAACGCTGAGCATATCTCACCGGCGACGGTCATGTTTTGCGTGGATGCCGACGGTTGGTGCCCGTAGGCCACAACGGCCGTAAGAACCGGGTCCATCTCAATGACTCGTTGAGCCACCATTTCGGGACTCAGTTCTTCCGCTTCGGCGTCGACGATCGCCACCGAATGGCCCTGGTTGCGAATGAACGCCGCGATCATCAACGCCCAGACCGGGGTCTCGACGGCGGATAGGTTCTCGCCCATGGACTGGTATATCCTTCTCCGGTCTCCAGGATGTATCAGCACCAGGTCTAATCTGCTATCACTCATCTCTTCTCTTACAGTCGGGTTGGATTAATTTGGTAACCGAATCATCCCTTCTTACCATCAGAAAGGCCCTCGGAACCGGCGTTCGTATTCGTTGAATATCTCTCCGCTCAAGTCAATCTCTGGGAGACCCAGGAGTTCCTCCGCGGCCCGAACGATGTGCTCGGCCGAGGTGTAGAACAAGTTCTCCAAGGGCCTGGTGGTTGGGCAGGGCACGTGAGCAAACCCAACCCGGACCGGGGCAGCCTTCAATTGTTCAAAGCAGGTCTCGACGATCTGGGCCGAGAGCTCGGCTGCGAACCCACAATAGCTCCAGTCATTGTCGGCTATGATCACATGTCCTGTTTTCTGGACCGACGCGGTGATAGCCTCGGTATCCAGGGTGGCGACGGACCGAACGTCGACGATCTCAGCTTCTATCCCGTTTTTCGAAAGGATACGGGCCGCCTGGGTTGCCTCCACGGTCATCCATGAGCAGGACACTATGGTCAGGTCCTTGCCCGTCCGCGGCACGGCGCATTTCCCCAGGGGGACCACCTTCTCGTCATCCACTTCGCCGGACACGTCATACAGCCAGCGATGCTCAAAGAATATGACCGGGTTATCTTCCCGGATAGCTGAACGTAGCAAGCTGTAACCGTCCTGAGGGTTGGAAGGAAGGACCACCTTCAGCCCGGGGAAATGGGCGAAGACGGAATGGGTGGTCTTTGAATGCTGAGGCCCTTGGCCCCAACTCCTGCCGATCATACTGCGTACGACCAGGGGAACCTTCATGTTCCCGTTGGAAAAGTAAGACTTGGTTGAGGCCATGTTGACCAGTTGGTTCATGGCCAAAAGAGTGAAATCGGCGCGGGCGTGGATCTGGATAGGGCGCAGGCCCGAGAGGGCGGCGCCGACGGCTACTCCGGTCACCCCGGCCTCACTGAGAGGGGAGCCGAAATAACGGCGTTACATGTTGGGTACGTATTCTCTGATCTTTTCCACCAGTTCGGCTTTGGAAAGGTTAGCGGCGTCAAGCCCTACGTTGTAAGGCCGGCCCACCATCCGCTCCGAATTCTCCATGCAATGAAGGAACCAGTCGGCTACATCCCTGATGTGAACGTAGTTTCGCTTGAAGTCCTTTTCGAAAACCACCAGGTATCCCCGGTTAACGGCCTCGTGGACAAAGTAATTCACCAGCAGGTCCAAGCGCATGCGGGGCGAGGTGCCGAACACCGTAGCCAAACGCAGGGTGATGGAGTTGGCGCTGTCTAAGACCGCCGCCTCCGCTTGGACCTTGGTTCGGCCGTATACGGATATGGGGTCCAGGGAGGTCTCCTCGGTGCACAGTACCTCGCCCGACTTGGTACCGTAGCCGGAATTGGTCGTGGGGTAGATCATTAGTTGACCGGGGCTCCGCAGCCGGTTTATCAGCCGTACCGCCTCCAGGTTGATCGACTCGGCAAGCCACGGGTCCTGGTCGCAAGCCGGCGCGCCCACGACGGCCGCCAGGGGTATTATCACGTCGGCATTCTTGACCAACCGGCCGACCAACCCTTCTTCCCTGACATCTCCAAGGATGAAGTCGAAGTTTGGATTGGCGCATAAATGGAACAAATTGCTGGAGCCGTACTTTAGGTTATCTATCACGTTAACCTGGTGTCCCGCATCGAGCAGGTGTTCACACAATATGGAACCCAAATACCCGGCGCCGCCGGTGACCAATACTTTCATAATCTGTAATGCCGCTTTAATCCGAATAGAGGCTATGCTGGATGTAGGGGATGCGATAGGTAACGCTTCGCGCGCCCCGTCCGCGCAGGACGGGTTAAAAAAAACGTTATGCGAGAGGCTCTCGGAGCCGAGGCTACAACGAAGAGCGCTCTTTTGGACGAGACCTAGGCCGGTATTGGAGCAAGTGGGCGAGGACCGTTACGGTTGATCCATCGGCCACGGCCGCGCGTTCGTCTGGGCAATCTTTGTATTTCATTAGGGTGATCGTGGATTGGACTAAGGTCTTCCCAAGGAATTTGTGCCTGCACAAGGCGGTTCATGAAGTGCAACAGTACCCTTGACCTCGATTGTGGGGACCTGGTCGCCTCTAAGACCTCAGCGAAACATTCCAGCCCACCACTGTTTACGTAGACCTTCTCGCCCTTTTCGAAGCGTTTCCATAAGCCTTGGCCGGAGTTCTCTAGTTGCTCGATGATGGCGTCTATAGCGCTGTCGGGCAATGAGGGAATCACTCCGCCAAATCGCACCCATCCTATTACCCGGTGAGCGAGACGAAACGATGGCCAACCGTTGGACTCGGGGTCGCAACGCAGAAATAAATATCCCGGAAAGAGGGGTGATTCAGTACCTATCGTTGGTTGGGACGGGTGATTGACTCTTGGGGAAAAGACCTCAAATCCATCTTGGCGTAACTCTTTTTCCGCCAAGTATTCCAGTCGAGGCATTGTTCGAAGCACGTACCAACCCAATCCCATCACTTCACCTCCCGAGCCACACCATCCCCAAAGAAAGTAACAACTTTCTCGGTGGCCAAGACATCATCGCTCAACGCCTGGAGCGTGGACATCCCACCTTCTAGTGAGGCTACCACAATTCGATCGTAATCCTCTGGTTGCAGATCTGCGGTGTTGCGAACGTTTAGACCAAGGAATTTTTTGGCGGAAGCTGGCTCTAGATCGAAAATATCTATCTCTTCGACCCCGATCTCTTTCAGGCCCAGGTATACGAGCTCGGCCAATTCTCCGGTGCCGCAAATCGCTACGCGCGACTCTTTATGAAGCGGGAGCGATTCGAGTTGCTCCATGAGGATTCGCCTGACTCTTTGATAATGGTCAAGGACCCTGTTGATGTAAGCCACCGTAAGACGAATCTTGTGAGAAAAACCTTCCGGGGTCAGAGTGTATAGCCAGCGCTTCCAACTGGCGTTGGTGGCTCTTATGTAGCCCTTTTGGACCAAGTTGCGTAACATGACATTGGTCAGCCCCAGGGCAATACCCACTTTTTGAGAGAGTTCTCTCTGGGTGATCTCCGGTTTGTCCACTACCTCGGACAGCAACTGTAGCTCCCGATTGGGGACCAAACCGTCCGAATTTTTATGTTCATTTTTAGAACGCATCTAGACCAGTCTAGGCTCGGCCGCACCCAATGTCAAGGTAATTCAACCCCGCGACCCGCGGTTTTACGACGACATAAACCGTCAGATTTCCGCCTTGCGAAATGGGGAATCAGGGCGGGACGACCTGTAATTGGGGCGGGAGCGAGGTTCGTTTGGCGGTTTTGAATGTCGAAGTTGTGGATTAGGCCAATGGCAGGGGAGCCGCCGCCATTACCTTAGATTTCTTAGATTTGCGGAACGCGGGATTCCACCTGGCCAGATTCGGAGGCTATGCGAGTTCTCCAGTCGTTGAGCAAGTCCCTCAAGCTCTGCTCGAAAGAGATGGTTGGGCGCCAACCAGAAATCGATTCCAGCCGGCGGGCACAGCCAATCTGGTCCAAAAGGTCTTGAGGTCCTGGGGCGGGGCCGGTCTCCTCCACCTCTATGCCATTCACCCTGCTGTAATTCAGCAAGACCTCGACGATTCGGCGTACGGACTCTGAGCGGCCGGAGCAGATATTGTACGTTCCGCCCGGTTCTCCGTGCTCCAGAGCGGACCAATATCCCTCTACCACATCGCGCACGTCGGTAAAGTCGCGGCGGGGCGTAAGTGTGCGAATCCGCAGAAATGGCTCCTGGGCGCCGGATTCGATGCTAGCGACCTGTTTAGCCATCAACCCGCATACCCGGTCGATGCCCTCGCCGGGGCCAACTTGATTGAAGGTACGGCCCCTGACCGTGAAGAGGCCGTGCTGGGCGAAGAACTGGTAGGCGACCATGTCTTGGGCGGCCTTGGCGGTGCCATAAAGCGACTCGGGCTGGACTGCCGCATCTTCGGTCACCGGCTTGGGGCGATTGGCAGATCCGCCATACATCGCGGAAGAACTAGCAACCATCACTCGGGCTTGTGGGTGAGATTTTCGCAGCGAGTCCAGCAAGTGATAGGTTCCGGTGACGTTGACGCTTATCATCTCTTCAGCCGATGGGTTATTCTCGAAATTGGGGACCAGGGCAGCCAGGTGAAACACCCAGTCCGGCTGAATCCGTGCCATGGCGGCTTCCACCGATGAAGAAGCGGATATCCCAGTGGGACTGACCCTGCTTTTGCATTTGATCGGCAATGTTGAGCAGGCGCATCACGTGGCCCATTCCCATTTCTCTGGAGCCGTCGCAGCGTAACGCCAAGCGTGGCGCCTGGAGCATGCGGGTGGCTGCCAGAAGGTCGTCCTCGGTATCCACCCGAAAGGCGGATATGGCATCCACCGGTACGTAACCGACACGGGGGGATGACTCCTTCACGCCGGTGGGACCGACTTTCCAAACCGTTAGGACCCCCGGCTCGCTATACAGGCGGTCGTCCTTGGTCCGCAAATGGGGTGGGGCAACCACGGGCTTCAGCATATGATCGCCGGACTCCCCCCAGATAACGTATTTCTTTCGCTCTGGAAGCAGCGCCACAAGTCGGTCGTACTCGCCCTGAAAATAGGTTTCCAGGGCCTGGTCGATGAGGGATGTGCTGCAAAATACAGCATCCGCGGGAAGGCATAGCAGGTGTTCGCCGGTGTCACGCAGAGGATCACCCAAGGTTTCGGCCGCGTGTTCCACCGCCTGGGTGAGCGGCGTCGTTGGCTGGGCCAGTTCTTCCGGACGCCGGATGATCTCGGCGCCGGCCGCCGTGGCTACGGCAGCGATCCGCTCATCTTCGGTGGAAACGTAGACCGCGCGTACGTATGCCGACCTCTGGGCGGCCTGGATTATGTAATGAAGAATCGGCTTGCCGGCTAGGAGCCGGGCGCTGGACAAAGGGACTTCGTCGCCGGTCCCCCTAGCGAAGATCACCGCCAGGGCTTGATTGGTCAATCCAACGCCTCCCAATGCACCACTTCATCAGCGGGGATGGCCACTTTGGTACGGCGCCCCAATATTTGATCGAAGTATTTTGGCGAGATACCGGTTCCCGGCCGTTTACGAGCCAGCATCTCGGCAGTCAAGCGGGCGCCGGCGGGAATCTCGACGGTAGATACCACGCTGCGCCGCATGAATCGCATTGCGGGTAGCTCCGATGCGATAGGTTTCTTGGCAGATTGGCCCAACGCCCTCCAGGCCGCCTTGGTTCCGTCCACCATGGCCTTCAGCTCGATAGGGTCCACGCCAAATTTGTGGTCTGGACTATCGGGCATCGACTTGTCCAATGTGAAGTGCTTTTCGATCGCCTGGCATCCCAAGGCCGTGGCGGCTATGGGCGCCGGCAGGCCGTATGTGTGGTCGGACAGACCTATGGGGTAATCGGGAAAGGCCGTTCGCATGGTCGGGATCATCCGGAGATTGGAATCGGTATACGGCGTCGGGTAGGTAGACGTGCAGTGAAGGAGGACGATCTGCGTGTTGCCCTCACCCTCAATCACTTGAATCGCCTCTTCTATCTCTCCCAGGGTTGAGATGCCCGTTGAGAGTATGACCGGCTTCCCCTTTCGGGCCACGTGGCGAAGCAATGGGTGGTGGGTTATATCGGGAGAGGCGATCTTATACGCGGGCACGTCAAGCTCCGCCAGAAAATCGGCGTCCTCTTCGCTGAATGGGGAGGAAAACATTTCGATACCCAATTCTTGGGCCAGCTTCATCATGTCCCAATAGGCTTCCAACGGAAGACCGTCCAGCTTGCTGAAAAGCTCGTATTGGGTGTCGACTTTTTCCGCTCCGGGCACGTCCCAATAGACCGGCGAATTTTTGATGGCCAGCCGGCCGGCGGAATAGTTTTGGAATTTTATGGCGTCGGCTCCAGCCTCAGCCGCGGCGCGGACGAGCCCTAAGGCCAATTCGGGTTGCTGGTTATGATTCACGCCCGCTTCAGCAATGATAAATGGAGGGCGGTCCGCCGAGACCACGAGATTACCGATCTTCACCTCTTGGGCCATAGCCACCTTCTCCTTGATCCCTCCGGGCTAACGTACTGGGGTTAAGAACATACCCCAAAACGTTATGTCCAAAATGGGCCATCCTTCGACAGTCTCAGGACGAACGGGTAGAAAAGACCCTATCCGTTGGTGGTGAGCCCTTCGGCCTTGCTCAGGACAGGCCAGTCGAACCATCTTTTGATATAGTCACATGCAAATTGATCCCTACAGGGGCTCCCATCTAAATGTATCCATGAAAGTGCACTTGCGGCATGCCGCGATGTCGTTCACCCGGCCATCTATGTGGCTCTTGCGTACCCGGTTTAGCTCTTCGCTGTCCCAGATCTCAGCCAGGGTGGTCACTTTGGCCTCGGGGTGGTTGGTACGCACCGGCATTTGGATATTGCCAAGCAACTCAAAGCCTTTCCCATTGGCCTGAGCCCGGTGAAGAACCGACTCGTAGTCCTTCATCTAATCTTCGAATCCGGTTTCGGCTACAAAACCTATAGGGTGTTCCGCTCCCCAGTCATTGCAGCACATGTAAACGCCGCCATCATAGGCAACCATCAATCTCTGATACAACTGCTGGCACGGTAACCGGCCGGTGGACAGGAGGAACTCGCCCTCAGACCTCTCCCAGACCATGGTCTGAGGGATTTTCTTGATCTTCCGCTTGGTCCGCTTAGCCAATTTTGCCAGAAGCATCTCCCGCTTTTCGCCGGAGTACACTTCCAGCCCCCAGCCGCGTTCCTCGTATGCCTTCACCAGGACGTCGTCGACGATGGGAGAGAACCTGTGGCGGAACTCGTCAACCTCGCCCATCGAATCGGGGGTGAGGACCATTTGGATGCGGGTCCTGGGAAATGGAGAACCCATCTCCTCGCGAATGGCATGGAAACGGGCGATATTATCAAAAACATCCTCGAACAGGTTCTCTTTGAACCGCCCGACGCGCATCTTTTCGTACGTCGCCGCGGTTCCCCCATCGAAGGAGTAGATCATCATGTCCAGACCCGCTTCCACCAGGGCGCGGGCTTTGGCGGCGTCCAATGTCACGGCGTTGGTATTGATGACCGTCTCGAGCATGCCCTTTCGTTTGGCGTATTCGATGAAGCGAGGCAATAGGGGCTGCATCAGGGGCTCGCCCCGCCAGTTGAGCTTCAAAGATGGGATGCCTAGCTCCACGGCTTGATCGATGACCTTGCGAAAGAGCTCTTCGGTTATCAGCTTGTCGGGGGTGACGATATATTGACGAAAGCAATGGGGGCAAGCCAGGTCACACAGAGCGGCTGTCTCCACGTCGATACTCTGAGGGGGCTGCTTCATCTGGGAATAAAACTCATCGTGCAGGCCCCGCTCAATGGCTTGTTCGGGAATGCCCCGCCATCCCCGGCGGTAGGCCAGATACCGGTCTTTCATCTCCTGAAGTTGGGCCGTTGCCTCGGGGCTGCCTGGGTTTTCCGGCCGGTAAGCTTTGTTGAGGTGCAGATTATCCAGGAAATAATCAATGCTCACCTGTTCGGGTTCGGTGAATTGTACGGTGTATTGACGTGTACTCAACTTAAACCTTACTCCGCAGACCGGCTATTCGTGCCGACGTTGAAGGCGAATCTTACCCCTGCCGGGCCGTTAACCCCCTGAGGCGCATCAGTGGGAACATAAGTGCAGCGGCGCTCCAGTTCCGGATCGGACTCGACGGCAGCGATGACATCTGCCAGGATATACGGTGATGAGACCGATCCCAGACGTCCCACCACGTCTCGGATATTCCTAAGGTCTTCGGGAGTGTCCAGGGTGAGGCGGTAGTTTCGCCTCAAGGATTCGGGCAATGGTAGGTCCATAGCACGGAAGTTTGGGTTGCCGGCCACGAACCAAGTCAGGTATTCAGTGGTAAAAGGCGCGTCGGCAAGTTGTTGAACGGTGCGCAGCGCAAATGTGCTAAAGATCTCGCAGGCCGTCCCCACCGGCGCGGTGCTCATGGATACGTAGTCCAAGTTTTCTTCGGTGGCCAGCGTTACGGCTTGAGAAAGCAGATCGGGATCCAAGAAAATGTTGTCACCGGTAGCCCGGATGACGTACTGCCAGCCGTACATCTCGGCGCAGGCGATGAGCCGTTCCAGGGGTTGCTCGGGGCTTCCGGCATAGGTATCTATACCAGCATCCCTGGCTATCTTGAGAAGCGGCGCGTCGTCTGGGTGGGTCGAAGTACACAATACCGTCCGCTCAACGGCCTCGCACAACTTGGCCCTTTCAATCAGGCGTGTAATAGCCATCTCGCCGTGGATGTCTTCCAGGGCCTTGCGAGGCAACCGCTGGGATTTTAGCCGGACGATCAGGCACAATCCCGTCTCGACCTTCAAATCCCGGGCAGTCAAAAGCGCGCCCTAGGGCATGGCTCGCTGGGCCACCTGCCCTACCGCTTCTCCCTGGTAAAGCGAAAAATGCTGGGGATTTTCCACCATGCGGTAGGCAAGTTTATCCCGGCCGATCTTATCGCCCACGGCGATCGGGGCTGTCGTGATCAGGGATTTTTTGAAGCGGCGGTGATACGCTTCTTCCGATGCCTTGTTGGTTTGGCCCGATCGCCCCAGCGCTAGTTCCGCCTTCTTGATCCACTCCGCCACTCGGGCCATCTCATCAGGGTTGAGCGACGACGCGTTGTCGATGCCGCGGGCCGCCCGGTTGAGGATGATGTGCTTCTCTATGCAGCAAACCCCCAGGGGGATCGCCATCATGGGCAGCACTTGGGCGAAGGAGTCGTCGGCGTCAAGATGCTCGCTCAAGCCCACCGCGACGCCAAAGGTGCGCTGTAGGTGCTTGATCCGCATCAGGTCCGTGTCCTCCAAAGGCGAAGGAAAGGCCTGGTAACCGTGCATCAATACAAACCGCGCTGTTCGTCCTACGCGGGAAAGGGTTGAATAGATGTCTAAGTCGGAACATCCGCCGATCCCGATGAAGACAGGGCAGGTGGTCTCTGACATGAGGTCCAACAAGGGCAGGTTGCCGACGTCCGCGGCGTGGATCTTCAGGCCGTCCACCGGTGGTAATTCGGCAAGCGATTCAAACGCCTGAACCCCGAAAACATCTACGAATACCAGTAAACCGCT
Organism: Dehalococcoidia bacterium; assembly: GCA_034428715.1. Lineage (GTDB taxonomy): Bacteria > Chloroflexota > Dehalococcoidia > Lucifugimonadales > UBA3495 > Io17-Chloro-G2. Next base: position 13,445 of record DAOUHE010000350.1, read on the forward strand.
GGACCGGGCCCGGTAAAACAACTGCCGCCACACCTCTGGCGGCCATTCCCAACCGGCGAAGGTGGACATCATTGAGTGGCCTGGCGCAAGCATCTCCGCGGCGTAGTATTTTTGGAACTTAACGGCGCCGCAGCCGGCGTTGGCCGAGGCTTCGACCAATCTTAAGGCATCTTCCCAGCGGCCTTCGTGGGTATTGGCGATCTCGGCGACGAGCAACACGTTCTGGCGCGGCTTTGCTTGATCGGCAGAGAGGGCATCAACGTCATTAGGGCAACTCCATGGGACCCATTCTGTAGGCAATGAAGCACTACCAGACTCTGGCCGGGCGGTATCGAGTTTTTCTGACGCGGTCGCCAATGCTAGATACTCTCGAAAAATATGGTCTGGGTATGCGGGAGAATTTGGGAGGGAAACCTGCAACGAATACGGCCATTGTCAAAGGTGGCCTAAACCTACCATTACTCTCCGTTCGCAGCGTGAACAACTAAATATCAGGAAAGGTGGGAGGGACGTCAAAGTCAAGGCTAGGGGGAGCCGCGGAAACCGGTTTTTCGATTTGGCGGGGTAACCTACAAAGACGGTACCGGAAACATTGCCGAAACCTCAGTCGCAGCGTATGGACCGGCCACCACTGCATGAGGAGCTCAGGTAGCCGGGGGTTGCACGGGATGGCTGATTTGCACCAGGCTATTATTCAAGTGCCCATCATCGGTTCAAGTGAAGGACCGAGGGGGGCATCGATCATAAGTTTGGTCACTGATGTAAGAACTTAGAATGACGGGAGCAAGGTGATGATTTGGACCCAAATCATGAGTGAATCCGGCCGCATGTTTAGAGTGGCAGCACCATGGTTAACCTACTTTCTGCAGGGTCGCCGTAAACAATGAAAATGCGCGCCGGGAGGAAGTTTGAACCGAAAGCTAGCGGTAGCGTTCATTCTTGGGATGTTCGGTGCGGCGTCCTTGTTCCTGGTACCTATATGGGCGGCATTGTTTATCTTGAGATCGGTTAAAAAAGGATCCATGGCAGGGTTTTCACATTGAAACGGGCCAAACCTGCTAGCCTTCTCTCTTTCCCCTAACGGTATTCCCTTGATGTTTACGCGAAGAAACGCAAAGGCTCTTATCGGGCCTTGCCCTGTTGAGCCTTGGTGGATTCATACCGAATAAGGCCACCAGACCGTCTATTCGATGATGCTCACCGAGCCATCTTTTCCCGAGCCTACCAGGATCTTAAGCTTGATTTGGGTAAACAGGCCGTTGTCCACAACCCCGGGAATCAGGTTAAGGTCCCTCTCCATGGATTTTGGGTCGGTTATCTCATCGAACGAAGCGTCCAGCAGAAAATTGCCCAGATCGGTGATGAACGGACCGCTGTGGGGCTGGCTGGGAAAGGCCATTCGAAGTTGGGTCTGTCCGCCTAATTGCCGTACCCGGAGGTTTACCGCTGGGACTGCCAGAGAGAGCACTTCCAAAGGAACCGGCACGCCGATCCCCAATCTACTGGCCAGTTTACTTTCGTCCACCACCACCACGAAAACGTCGGCAAAAGATGCCACGATCTTTTCTCTGGTGTGGGCGCCACCCAGTCCTTTGATAAGGTTTTTGTCACCGTCCACCTGGTCAGCGCCATCAATAGCCAGGTTTATCCTCTCGACGTCGTTCAGGGTTTTGATGGGAATACCGTTGGCCCTTGCCTGTATTTCGGCCGCGTGGGAGGTGGGAACTCCCGTTATTTGCAGACCGTCCTCTCGTATCAAACGCCCCAACTCCTCCACGGCGTAATAGGCCGTGGAGCCGGTGCCCAAACCTATCACCCATCCGGAGCGGGCCATTCGGGCGGCCTGGACCCCTGCCATTCGTTTTGCGGTTTCCATGGGGTTCCCTTGACTAGGGCTGCTCCATCGAATCTATTAGGAGAAAAGATCAGGTGGGCAGACCAAGATTTGGATTTAAGTTGGCATGGTGGAAGCCAGATGTGGCCGAATCATCCATTGGCGTATGGCCCGTCGAGTCTAAACCTAAGCGGCCTCGCGTTTCAAGGCCTGGAGCAAACAACAAACGCTTCAGCCAGCGGATTCCATAGGGCTCACTTCCGTCTGAGCGGTTAACAATTATGGAGTGGGATTACTGAAGCTTGCGCTAATTGCTAAACATCACGAGCCACCAGCCAAGAGTCGAAATCCCCCTTAGTCCCCCTTTAACAAAGAAGGAAACTTAGCCTCTAACAAAGAGGGAAACTTAGCCCCCCTTTCGCAAAGGGGGGTTTGGGGGGATTTAGCCCCGCGGGGTTGCCTATCGTCGAATTTTGTAGCCTATACAAGTCTCAGTAAATCACGATAAAAAACTAGGCGCCGCGACTCGAGTCGCGGCGCCTAGTTTTCAAGTCCAGTGGCGCGATAGGCGGGCATCTAATTGGGCTGGCGTTTTTTAATTTTATCCAGTTCCCCTAAGCCGCGGGTCCAGGACATCCCGCAGGGCGTCTCCCAGAAGGTTCCAGGAGAACACCACGACGACTATCGCCAGGCCTGGGAATATCGCTACCCAGGGCGCGGTCTTTACATAGCTTTGAGCGGCCCCGTTCAACATGCCGCCCCAAGAGGGCACGTTGGGAGGGGTGCCTACACCCAGGAAGCTGAGGGAGGCTTCGGCTATGATCGCGCCGCCCAAATGTATGGTCACGATGACTATGAACAGGGCGAAGCAGTTGGGCATCATGTGGCGTATGATGATGCGCCAGTTTCCTGCGCCCACCGCGCGGGCCGCTAATACGTAGTCCATCTCCTTTATAACCAGGGATTGGGAGCGTAGTATCCGGGCGGTACTGGGTATGTAGACAATGCTCAGGGCTATCACCACGTTGTTGAGAGATGATCCCAGGGCGGCCATGATCGCGATGGCCAGGATCAGGGATGGGAAAGCCATCATGCCATCGATGAACCTCTGGACTATGAGGTCGGTCTTCCCTCCGAAATGGACGCTGGCCACACCAATCAACAAGCCTATGGTGCAGCCGATGAAGGAACTCATGATCCCGACGTAAAGGGATATCCTGGCGCCGTGAACGATTCTGCTGAAAACGTCCCGGCCCAGGTGGTCGGTTCCGAGCCAGATCCCCCCGGTGGGCCCGGTAAAGACCTCTCCGACTCTAATCGCGTATGGGTCGTGATTCGCTATCACGTCCGCGAAGATAGCAACCAAAACCAGGATCACCGCTACCACCGCCCCAATGGCCCCCAAGGGCTTCCGCCGGAAGAATTCAGCCAGGTGATTAGCGGCCGTCCGTTTCGGCGGCAACACGAAGATTGCCTGCTCCGGAATGGATGCTGGGCTGGTTCGGTCCTGAGCCATTGGTCATCCCCTCAAGCTTTAAGCTGGAAGCGTAAAACTATATATTGATTAGGTGTACCGGATCCTCGGATTCAGCCAGGCGTAGAGCAAATCCAGGGCCATGTTCAAGACCAGAACCAACACCGTAATCAACACGATGACAGCCTGAATCTCAGGAAAGTCCCGGTGGAAGATGCTGGTCACCAGGAGCCGGCCCATGCCGGGGACCATGAAGATGACCTCGATGATAACCGTGCCCCCCAAGAGCCGTCCGAACTCGTAGCCGGATATGGTGACCACGGGCAAAAGGGCGTTCTTCAAGGCGTGCCGGGTAATCACGATCTTTTCCGCCAGGCCCTTGGACCGGGCGGTCCGGATGTAATCCTCGCGGAATACCTCCAGCATGGCGGAGCGGGTCACCCGGGCGATGAAAGCCATATTGGAAAAACCCAAAGCCAGGGCGGGAAAGAACATCTGCCTGATATTTCCGGCAGGGTCGTCCCACAGGCTGACGTAAACGATTGGAGGCATCCAGCCAAAAATCAGGACCAGGAGGAATATGATCAGGATGGCCAGCCAGAAGCTGGGCATGGCCACTCCAGCGATGGTTATGATCCTGGTGACGTAGTCGCCCAAGGTGTCTTGTTTTATGGCGGAGATCACCCCCAGGGGCACCGCCACGATGATCGCCAACAACGTCGCCAGGATAGCCAGCTCCAGAGTTACGGGAAATTTGAGTTTTAAGTCCTCTGATACGGGAGTCTCGTAGAAATACGATGTGCCGAAGTCCAGCCGGAGCATGTTACCGAACCAAGACGCATATTGGACTACGATGGGTCTATCCGTGCCCAGCTTGGCCCGCAGTGCGGCAAGCTGTTCTTGGGAGTAATCTTCCTCGTCGCCTCCACCCGTTCCGCCCGACAGAAGCATGACCGCCGGGTCGCCGGGCACGACACGCAGCAGGGCAAATATGACTATCGTGACCATGATCAGCGTGGGTATGAACAGAAGGGTCCTTTTGACGATATAAGCCTGCATGGGTGTGCTCCACCCTTAAACAAAATTCCGGCTCCGCAAATCTCGGGACCGGTGTGCTATTAAATTCGGGAGTGACGGTTTATTTTCGGTCGTAGGGGCGGGTTTCAAACCCGCCCCTACCGCGGAGGGAAGACCTGGAATTCCCCGGGCCTTACCTTCCCGAAATCTAATTACACGGGTTGTTTTTTTCGCACCAGATGTGCTCCCACTTGGTGAGCATGTAGTGGCTGGGATGGAGCTTGAACCCCTGGACCTTACGGTTTACCGGGAAGGCCCGGGCCCCCCAGAAGAAGCGGATGTACTGGGCATCCTGGGTTAAGAGAATGTCCTCCATCTGCCGTACGATGGCCTTCCTCTTTTCCAGGTCCAGCTCCTGCGTTTGCTGCTTCAGGAGATCCTCGAACCCGCCCGGGTGTTCAAAGCTAGTACCCGCGGCGCCACCTGCGCCCCACCTGGTCATGGTGCTGTTGCTAAATTGGCCAAATATCACATCGGGGTCACCCAGGGCCAAAGTGTGCCCCTGGACCAGGAACTGCATATCTCCGGCATCATATGCTGCGTAGCCGGCGGCGCTCTCGTAGGTCTTGATAGTGGCGTTGATGCCTATCTTCTTGAGTTGCTCGGCGAAGATGGCGGCCTCATCGGGGTATCCAACCGCGTTGCGGGCTGACAGGACCACGTCAATCCCATTGGCAAGACCGGCGTCGGCCATCAGGGCCTTGGCGTCCAAAATGTCCTGCGGATCCTTGGTGAGTCCCTGCACCCCGTCTAGACTGGTCGTCACCTTGTTGCCGGCACTGTCAACGTAGCGATAGCCGGGTAGCTCAAGCAACTCTGCCGTGGTACGGCCAAACAGTGTGTCTGGTGGGACGGGAGAACCCATCCAGTGGACCCCTCCGCTCAGGACTTCAACGAATTCAGCACGGTCCATGGCAAGTTGTACCGCCCGCCGGACCCTCACATCATCGAAGGGCGCTTTGGTGGTGTTGAACCCTACGCCATGGCCTAGGATCGGGCCGGCCCAGAAAAAGTCGACCTTCCCCTCAAGTTCGATCGCCAGCTTCTTTGCATCGAAGACCCCGATCTGGTGCACTATCCAGTTGGGCATCATAACCTGTTCGGTTTGGAAGGCTGCTATCTGAGAGCCCGAGTCGATGAGGATGACGTGCCTCATGCCGTCAAGGCGAGGGAAACCCTCCTTCCAGTAATCCGGGTTCGCCACGTATTCGTTTTGGACGTCCTTGGTGTAGCCCGCATGCAGGAAGGGCCCGGAGCCGTTGAAGTCCTCCGGGGCCCTGATGGTCTGAGGTTTTCTTTCGTCAATCACGGTATGCTTGGGCAGCATCTTGAGGACGTCCAAGGCCAGCGTAGGGATGAAGGCCGGCGCCGGGAACATGGTCTTGACCTCGATGGTGTACTGGTCTATCGCCCGGGCATTCCCTACCTCGTAGTAGCTGTCGGTATAAATGGCTCCGGTTCTGGACGCGCCCTGCAGATCATCCAGCCCGTTACAATCGGAGCATACGGCGCCGTCCAGGCTGAACACAATGTCGTCGGCGGTGACAGGCATCCCGTCATGCCATTTGGCGTTCTCGCGCAGACGGAAGATGAAGGTGGTGGCGTCTGTCTGCTCCCAGCTTTCCGCCAAGTCCCCCCTGATGTCCAGGGGTTCGTCTGTTTCGGGGTTGAACTCCAGCAGGCCGTTAAACACCGGCGAGGTATTCTTCAATTGAGAACCCGCCCATTCCCATATAGCCTTTTGAGTGGGGGCGTTGTAGTCCATAAACGTGATAAAGCCGCCATAGCTGACCGTCTCAACCATCGGCGCCGCAGTCGGCTGGGCCGTGGCCTTGGGGACTGCTGTGGCATCGTCTTTGGGGATTGCAGTGGCGACCGCCACGGAGCCAACCATAGCAGTGGGCTCCACCGGTATCGCCGTGGCCGCCCCTTTTTCCGCCGCCGCTTGCTCAGCAGGGGCGGAAGACCCACAAGCGATGACGAATACCAGAGTTAGCAGGGATACGGCCAAGAAAATCTGGCTAGGTTTTCTGAAGATGCTGTTCGTCATAAGAATTACCTCCCTATTCACTAACCCTGGGGCCCAAGCTCGTGGATTTAAGTACTCGATAGCCCGATCGAAACCATGACGATTTCATAACATACATCAGAAATCCACTGATAATTCACTCTTAAATCGTCATGAATTACCGGTACTGGGATCTGAATTCCCTAGATGCAGAAAACGTTCGCTCGATATAGTGTATCTAAAACCGTGATGTCAACCAGCATTTTGGTGATATTGACTGATATTAACTATCACTCGATCACCTGTGAGCGCCCGGCTTTGTTACCTCCGGCATGCCGGTTGTGGCGGGCTGTCCTGGAATCGAACCAGTGACATTCCCGATGCAGCCCAGGACGCTCAAACCCGTTGAGCCAACTGCCGGTAGATACAACTTGGGGATGGGGCTGCTTGAGAAACGCTTGACGCAAAGCGTTCATACAGCGCATGATTGGACACGCCGACCGCCTCATGTTGGGTGAAACACCAACGGTTAGGCTCCCCCTGTAACCAGTTGATCGTCCATAATTACGGCTTTCAATGCCTTGCCCCTGCCGGTCTCCCCGGCGCTTTTGGGTGGGTTGGCATCTTGTTCCCGTCATGGACTCGGTTATGGTGAGAACTCCCGTTGTTCGGGTGGTGATGTGGAAGTAGTAAGCCAAAAGAAACCCGACGGGCTCCAAAAAAATGGCGGATTCGATGCAATTGATAGGATAAGGGAAGGCCTGTTGATACGAGTATATGTAGACATGGTGGCTGATCTATTTCATTACGGCCATGTTGAGTTACTGAGACAGGCTCGCGCCCTGGGAGACTACCTATTGGTGGGCGTTCATGCCGACGATACCGTGCTTGACCACAAGCGCAAGCCCATAATGACTATGGAGGAGCGTCTAGCCTGCGTAGCTGGGTGCCGCTACGTAGATGAGGTTCTTCCCAACGCCCCCTGGATCACCGGCCGCGAATGGATAGAAAAACACGGCATAAACCTGGTGGTGCACGGCAGCGATTATTCTGAAGACGACCTTATCGGCACACACGCAGTCCCTATCGAGATGGGGATACTTCGAATAGTCGACTATACGGCTAGGATCTCGACCACCGAAATCATACGCAGGATACTAGACGAAAGCCGCTGAACAAGGCTTGGCTACGATATCGCAAACAACCAGGTTCCGTTTTGCCGGGACTAATCAACGATGACTACCGAATTTCGCCTGTAGGCGCGATTTGAGCCTTTATGGAACATGAATCTTCGGACGATAAGCAGATAGATGACGCCGCCGTGGCGCGCTATTTCGATGGTGAAAGCGGGACGCCGGCCGCTGCGATGAGCATGATGGTCCATGGGTACAATCTGCCATCGAGTGCGGTTGCTTACCGGCTCAGCAAGGAGCTAAAAACCGTCAGGGAATGGCTAGACGCAGTGGACAGCTCCGCACGCGTTCTTGACGTCGGCTGTGGCGCCGGGGCGTGGGTCGAAATATTCGCTAACCGGTACCGGTCTGCCATTGGAGTCGAGCGTAGTTCGTTGATGGTAGAGGACGCGAAAAAACGGGTCGCCCGCCTCACCAACGCGCGGATTTTGCTGGGGGACGGCCGGAAGGACCTCCCTGGAGGCCCGTTCGAATTGATATTCCTTGGTGGGCTGTGTATGTATCTGGGAGACTCCGATGTGGTGGAGTTACTAGGCGGTTTGAGATCGCGTCTCAGCGACGGCGGGGTCATCATCCTTAGAGAGTCCACTGTACGCCAAGGGCTGCATCTAGCCAAAGGCGAGTACCAGGCCGTCTACCGGAGCGTCGACCTGTACCGGAAGCTTTTTGCCGAGGCGGAGATACCCTGCGTGGGGGTTCGGCGGAATTTCGGTTATACCAGTATGGAGATTGCGGAAGGAACGGTGGAATTCCGACGCAAATGGCTACCATTTTTGCCCAAGGAGTCTCTGTTGCTAGGCAATCTTACCTGGTGGGCTCTACGGGCGAGCTCACCGGTCAGCTTCTGGGCACTACCGCAGGTCCTCTCTCTACTGAACGTCGCTTGGCCAAGACTTCAAAACCATTTCTTCAAGTTACAACCCTCCAATGAGCGCCCATGAACTGTCGATAGATTTCCCCACTCGCGCCTATGGTATAGCCGCGGGCCCGTCTCTTGGCCGTAAGGCGCCCGACGGCGCCTTCTTCCTTAGAACGACGTTATAAAGCTATTGGTTCCACAGAATCAAAGAGTAAACGGCGGTCATCATCACCACGTAGGCCGTAAAGATGTAATTCCAGTTCTTGCCCAACTTGCCGGTGCGGAAGGGAGCGACGTGCAAGAGCGCCATCACCAGAATGGTGGCGTAGAGGATGGCCACAAAGTTATTGTGGTTTAAGAAGCCGTGCAACAAGAAGACTGCCGATACGGCTATCGGCGTATTGTCGATGGTTATGCCGGCGTATGTCCCTTTACTATCAACGCCAAATACATTGAAATAGGCCAGCCGAAGCACGCCCGCCATGATGATAGCCAACGCCCCCGGATAGGCCCAGGCGCTGAACCCAGAAACACTAAATAGGAGAACAGCCGGGCCCACTCCCGATGTCACCAGGTCGACCAGGGAATCCATATGGGCGCCGATCTTTTTGGTTGAATTGCTTCTTCCGGGCAGGGCGCGGGCGACGAGTCCGTCATACCAGTCAAAGAGAACTGCCCAAAGCATCGCTATCATCGCCGCTGGATAGTTCTGGGCCAGGGCGAAATATATTGCCAGAACCCCGCTGCATAACCCCAACAAAGTGACGATGTTGGCCCAGTCGGCAACAAAAGACAGAATGATGGGCAGTTGGGATTCGCGTACCGGGGTAGCCCGGGCCGCTTCAGCCTCGGCGTTGTCTTCGCCAATTCGTGGACCAGGTTTTATTAAATCTTGGTTGTTTCCCATGGATTGGCCGTTGGATTCTGACAGGTGCCCAAGCGGCCAGATTCGCAGAGGGCAAAAACGTTGTTGATAGGAGATTACTTTCTACCAGATATGGTGGGCCGTGCGAGGGTCGAACTCGCGACAACCGGATTAAAAGTCCGGTGCTCTGCCAACTGAGCTAACGGCCCGTGTCTTTGTGGTGGAAATCAGTCGGCATTTGGCGCCTACAAGGGCTACCTATTCCACCGGATTCTTCATTAGTTAAAGGTCACGCCTTAAGGCAACGCTAAGATCATTGCGTCCGTCGGCGGATCGTTCTTGGACCCCCGCGGAATCTCACGGCGAGTATTCGGCTGCTTGCCCGATGTTCTGGGTTGGGAGCCGTCTTTTCCAAGCGGAGACTATTTTAGCATGAGCGGGGAGAATTTGGGGAAGCGGCCCCTGCTTTCGAAGGCGGATGCGAGTTTGAACGCGGACGGTATTGCTGGACGAACCGCAGCGGTAGGGTTTAGTTGCGTGCTCCAGTCCGCGCGTGGTAGGGTTAGCGAAATCACGGAATCGATCGGTGAGATATCTCCAGCGGGAGGAAGAAATGGGTTATACGCCTAAGTTTCTAGGGCACGTGAATATCTTCGTGCGAAACATGGAGCGTTCCCAAAAATGGTACGAAGACATCCTGGGCTTGCATACCTACGGTTATCGCCCGGGCAACGTCGCCTTCATGTCAGCAGACATCGAGCAGTCCCATGAGATCGCCCTGGTGGAAGTGGGAGATGACGCGGCTGGTCCCGAGCGAGGGCGGGTGGGTTTGAACCACATGGCTTGGATGATGCACAGCCTGGACGATTTGAAAGAGCTTTACCTTCGATTGATTGAAAAGGGCGTACCGATAGAGCGAGTGGGTGATCACGGCGTGTCGATCGGAATCTACCTCAAGGATCCCGATGGCAACGGCGTCGAGGTCGGTTACGAGCTGCCCCGCAGCGAATGGCCCCGCCAGGATAACTTGTTCGTCGAAGATGTCCTGGGCAATGGTAGATTCCCAGGCCCATGGGACGAACAAATGGCCAAGCCCGCGGCCGCTTCCAGCTAGACCGGCTCGTTTCCAAACCCATGATGTCACCTGTAGGTCGATGGCGGCAGAATCTCTGCCGCCATCGATTTCATATCCAATGCCCCTTGCTTGGTGGCGCTGGGTGAAAGTTTCGCCAAGGAGAATACTATGGAATTGGGAGTCACGTTACCCATAGTGGAATTTGGCGATGACCTTACGGCAGTGCGAGACTTCGTTCAAGCGGCCGAGGGTTTAGGGTATTCCCACGTACGGATATTGGATCACGTTCTGGGGGCGGACCCACAGCACCATCCCGAGGTTCCTCGATTTCCCTACACCCATAAGAGCTATCTTCATGAGCCTTTCACATTCATGGGATACCTGGCTGGCCTCACCAGCAAGATCCGGTTGGTGACAGGCATTTTGATCCTTCCGCAACGGCAGACGGCGTTGGTGGCCAAGCAGGCGGCCGAGGTAGATGTCCTCAGCGGAGGCAGGCTGCGCCTGGGCATCGGCGTGGGATGGAATCCCGTGGAGTACGAGGCGCTGGGGCAAGATTTCCACACCCGGGGTAGGTATTGCGAGGAGCAGATCACGGTTCTGCGCCAGTTGTGGACTCAGGATGTGGTTGATTACGAAGGGCGTTTCCACAAGATCAGCCATGCCGGAATCAATCCCCTGCCCGTGCAACGGCCCATTCCCATTTGGATGGGCGCGGGAGGGGGAGACAGTCCCATTCCTACCCAGCGGGTCCTGCGGCGCATCGGTCGGGTGGCGGACGGATGGTTCCCAATGTTCCCCTACGACCATGAGCGCAGGGGCGTCATCTCCAAGGTGCGGGACTACGCCAAAGAAGCCGGCCGCGACCCGGCGGACATTGGCATAGAAGGCCGGATACGCCTCGCCGGAAATAACCCGGAGGACTGGCTGGCCGAGTCCAAAGCCTGGGAAGAACTGGGGGCGACCCACCTCTCGGCTGGCACCGCTGGCGAGGGCGTGACCACGCCGGACCAACATATCAACGCCATGAGGCGCCTGAAAGAGATCATGGACTGACGGCCCGGTAAACCTGTCATGTTGAGCCGGCCGCAGCGGCGAAACATCTGGGGTGGAGGTACCCCTGGCCTTCCGCTTGAGTAGATTAACCAAAGCAATCCTACTGACAGCTAACTGGGAGGACGACATGCCTAGAGTGGCGCTGGACCTGAATATGGACGCGGACCGGCAGAAGGTAAAAGGACAGTGGAGATTGGCCGAGGGGTTGGTGCCGGGGGAGCCCAATGAGGGATTGACCGCCCGTATGCTGGCCAGCCCGCCGCGTTTGCCCGATTTTGACGATTCGGGATGGCGGATCTGCCAAAACGTCCGGGAGAGCCTATCCGAGGGCTTCACCTTTGCCTGGTATCGGATGGCGGTGGAGTTTCCCGAAACGGTGAACGGCGTTCCGGTGGCCGGTTCCCGGGTCTTCTTTGAAACCAACATCGACAACTATGGCGAGGTGTGGATCGATGGCCAGATCGACCGCGCCGCCGGCGTCATCGTGGGCATAAATGCCACCCAACGGGTGGAGGTCACCAACAGCGCCGCCGCGGGCGAAAAACACGTGATCGCCGTCCTGGTGTTGAACGGCCCCCTGGCCGAGCCCCGTGGCGGCATCTGGATGCGTTTCGCCACCCTGGCTTTCGAGTCGACGGGGTAGATTTGGGAGCAGCGGGGTGTCCCAATTAACGACTTAGTGCCAGGACACCAGCCGGGTGTTCCGGAACATGTCGCGATTGGAATCAAAGTTAGTCGGCGTCAACGGCCAATGCACTCACCTCTTGGCGGGAGAAACGGTACATGACGGTTTGACGTTCGGCTGGGACAAGATTAGCAGCCGGGTTCCTGACATAGTAAATCCGCTGTCCGGGACTACCATAGAAGTCGACAACCGCCAGGATGAACTCTTCTCCATATTCCT
>DAOUHE010000351.1:0-52375 GCA_034428715.1 Dehalococcoidia bacterium
TGCTATATGAAAACGGGGAATTTGAGCGAATCAGGCCGCATTTGATGCCCTTGGAATGCGGGATTATATTTGACGGTATCCCAGAAGGAGCTATATCCAGGAAAGTTGGTTTGATCTGGGGAATCCCGGATCAGTGGATTTGAGACTCTATCGTTCCGGGCTGCGGTCAACTTCGATGACGCACGCAACTGCAACTATAATACCGGTTGCGTGGGCCAGAATCTCAGCATCATCCTTGGCGACGGGACGGGCGGAACGGCGTCGGTAACCGTAACCGATCATTCTAATGCCCTGTTCTTCCCACCGGGCGACACTGGGCCGATCCCCAAAGTGGTGCTAAACACCGTCCGAATCCCGATGAGCGCCTTTATCGGGGTTGACCTGACAGACGTACGGACAATACAGTTCCGGTTCGACAAGCGGCCCTCCGGAGCATTATTGATCAGCGATATCGTCTTCCAATCTGACCCGGTGCTCGGACCTTAGGTCGCGGTTGGCGACATGGCTGTCACGCCCCTTTGGCTCGGGGAGTGATCCTGATGAACACCCACGCTAGGGTGGCTAACGAAAGCAGCGAAGCGCAGAAATAGAATACCGCGCTCAGCCCGAACTCCTTTGCGATATTACCTGCTATTATTGGGGACGGCAGCGTGATGACCTGCTGGAAAAGGCTCATTATGCTGTTGGTGGTGCCCTGATCTGGCGGGGCACCACGTCAAGTACCGCCGCGGTGGCGACGTTGCCAGCGCCGTAGAAGTACGCGCCCATCGCCGCGATGACCAACGCCAATTGGATTCCTTTGACCGCCGACGGCAGGATGAGATATAGGGTCCCCATGATGGCGAAAGCCGGAAGCAGTACCGTCTTACGGCTACATTTGTCAGAAACGATCCCCATCACCGGCTGGGATATGGTCCCCATCACGTAAAGCAGCATCCACTGGAATCCCAGTCCAACCGATGAGTAGCCCTGATCTTCCACCAGATACCGGGAGAGGAAGGTCACCCGATGAAATCGAGGGCTGGGTGAGGGCGTGTCCATACCCCAAACTTGAGTCTTTTTAACGCATCATTTCTGGAGAACACCAGGCCTCTACCGGTTTCACCCCGCTACCTGATCTTTGCTTTGAATGGCCTCCAGGATGGCGCCGGGGGTCATTGGGAGCTTGGTCATCCGCACCCCTACAGCGTCGTATATCGCGTTGGCCACCGCGGCCAGAGGCGGGATGATTGGGGCCTCGCCTACGCCACGTAGCCCATAGGGATGGCGGGGGTTCGGCACCTCAGTGATCACCGTATCGATCATGGGCAGGTCCAGCGAGATGGGCATGCGGTAATCCAAGAAGCTCGAGTTGTTCATGGTGCCGTCTTCGGTGTAAAAATACTCCTCGTTCAGCGCCCAGCCGATGCCTTGGACGGTGCCGCCCTGCATTTGGCCTTCTACGTAGCTGGGATGTACCGCCTTTCCAGCGTCGATAAAGGCGGTGCAGCGCAGGATATCCACCTTTCCCGTTTCGGGGTCCACTTGGACATCCACGATGTTGCCTGCAATGATCGGACCAACCCCGCCGCTGCTGGAAGCTGCGGAGCAGGTGATCGGCCCGCCGGTGCGCAGTAGCCTCCCGGCTAACTCCTTGAATGTCAACCGGTCGGCCGTGTTCTTGGTGCAAATAAAGGTGCCTTCTTGGAATGCAACGTCTTCTTCCTGGACCTCCCAGATCAAAGCGGCGCGGACGGACATCTGGCGTTTCACTTCCTCAGCGGCTGCCATGGCGGCCAATCCTGTGTCGAACGCGGTGCGGCTACCGCCGGTGGTAGCCGTGTAGCCGATGGCGTCGGTATCGACCACCGTCGGTGAAACGTCCTCAGACCGAAGCCCCAGCACCTCTGCAGCCTGCATGGCCACCGCGGTCCGCGTTCCGCCGATGTCGACCGAGCCGGTGATCAGGTTGATGGTCCCGTTGCTGTTGACGTTGATGGTAGCTGAGGAGGCTTGGCCACCCTGCGAGCGAAAACCCACAGCCACTCCCCGTCCCTGGTTGGGACCGTCGAGGGGTGCGTTGTAGTGGGGATGGGCCTTCATCTCCTCTTCCATCTCCCGGCAGCCGAGGACCGCATGGGGAACGCCGGTCGGCATTCGGTCGCCTTCCTTGGAAACGTTCATCAAGCGGAATTCCATTGGGTCTATGCCCAGTTTTTCCGCCAGCTCATCGATGACGGGCTCTACGGCAAAACAGCCCTGGGGTTGGCCGGGCGCCCGGTAAGCCTGGACCTTTTGCTTGTTACATACGATATCGTATCCGTCCACCAACACGTTTTCGATGTTGTAAGGACCCGTGGCAGCCATTGCCCCGCCACCCACTGGAGACCCTGGATAGGCTCCGGCTTCGTAGGCCATGTACAGTTGGGCCGCTGTGATCTTTCCGGCTTTGGTGGCCCCTATCTTGCAGCGTATGTGGGTAGCGGAAGTGGGCCCGGTGCCCTCGAACACCTCCTTCCGGTCCATGATGATCTTAACTGGCCGCCCGCACTTCTTTGAGAGCACCGCGGCTACCGGCTCCAGGTAAGTGGTGATCTTGGCGCCGAATCCGCCGCCTATTTCCGTAGGCACAACCTTAACCGAAGATTCCGGAATAGCCATGATGGCGGCCGTTGAGGAACGGATCGCGAAGGCTCCCTGGGTGCAGGTCCAGATGGTTACCCGCCCATCGGCTGCCCAAACTGCCGTCGCGGCATGAGGCTCGATATAACCCTGGTGCACGGTCTGCGTCTCGAACTCCCGCTCCACGATGACATCGGCTTCCGCGAACCCCTTTTCAATGTCCCCAAGCTTATGCTGGATGTGCCCCGCTATGTTCCCCTTTACCCCGGTGTTTTCGCCGCGGGCGGCACGATCCACCCGGAACATGGTGGTCAGGGTGTCGTGGAGGATGGGCGCATCCTCTTTGAGGGCGTCGTGCAACGTCAGCACGGTGGGGAGGACTTCGTAGTCCACTTCGATGAGGGCTATCGCTTGCCCGGCTATGTGGGCGTTGGCTGCCGCAACCGCTGCCAGCGCGTGGCCTTTGTACAGCACCTTTTCATGGGCCATGACGTGCTCGGCCATCTGGCGAGTGGAGCCTTGTGATTCGGCGAAATCGATGACCTGGTCTTGGATTATGGGGAAGTCTTTGGAGGTGGCCACGGCGAACACACCGGGCAGGGCCTCAGCTTTGCTTGTGTCTATTGACCGTATGCGAGCATGGGCGTGGGGACTGCGCAGTATCTTGCCATGCACCATACCGGCGAGTTGGGTATCTGCGCCGTATTTGGCTGCCCCGGTCACCTTGTCCAGGCCGTCGTGGCGGATGGGTCTGGTACCGATCACCTTGTAATCACGCGAGGATTCGCCAGTTTTTCCTGCTTGGTCAGTGGTGGTGGTCATGGCAAGCACCTCTATTTGTATTTGGGTTCAATCTTCGATCAGAGTAGGTTCGCACCTGTTGTTTCCCAGCATTCTACCGTGATATTTCCACCGGCAAA
Source organism: Dehalococcoidia bacterium (assembly GCA_034428715.1). Taxonomy (GTDB): domain Bacteria; phylum Chloroflexota; class Dehalococcoidia; order Lucifugimonadales; family UBA3495; genus Io17-Chloro-G2. The sequence goes on from DAOUHE010000351.1 coordinate 3,522, forward strand.
AGCGGTCAGGCGTTCCGCCAGACCGGATCACCGCCGAGATCGATTGTAATCACAGCGGTAAGTCTACCACCATTTGCCGTCCATAATTCCCTCCTGTCGAACGTTGCGCCTGGCACCTAGGAAATAGGTATATCGCGATTTTCAGGTTTAGGAAAGCGCGGCCAGCGGCGGGGGTCCTACCGCGCCGGGAGTTCCGGCGATGGAATTATGTAAGGCGATTACGGAGGCAACCAGGGTTTGGAGTTGGCCAATGGCATTTTCGTCGGCCAACTTGCCTCCTTGGAAGTGGCTGGACTTCAGATAGACGGTCACGGGCGCCAGATGTGCGCCGAACCAGGCCAATACCGGCCGTAATTGGCTGTCGACGGCCAGATAGTGGTGGTCGGTGGCTCCCATGGCGGCCAACCCGCATACCTTGCCCAACAGCCCTTCCACCGGCGTCAGATCCAACAGATTTTTCAACGCTGCGGTGTATGACGCCCGGAAGATGGGTGTGGCAATCAGGTACATATCAGCCGAGATGACCTGCTCTACCACTGCTTGCGTATCGTCCTCGTAGGCGGAAAGGGGCCTGCCGTCAGCAAATGATATCCGGTGATCTCCCAGATTCAGTAGGAGGGTCGTTACCGGTTCTGGTTTATTCGCGGCAAAATCCAACGCCATCTCTAAGGCTTGATGCAAACGCCCAGGCCGGGTGGCCGACCCATGGATTCCCAGCAAAGTTGGCAAGTTGGCCCCTCCCGGCCCTAAGTTAATCCCTTGGCCGAAGCTTTACTTGTTGTTGGTTCCGCAGTGTAGCGGTTGGCCGGCTTGGGCAGCCCCAGGTTTCCGTGCAACGTGTCGGCTTCGTACTCGGTACGGAACAATCCTCGATCTTTCAATATCGGCAGAACATGGTCGATGAAGTCATTGAATCCGTCAGGCAACACGGCGGCGTTCATCATGAAGCCATCGGCCGCGCCCGCTTCAAACCATGATTGCATAGTGCCGGCTACGTGCTCAGGGGTGCCGATGAACGGGTGTTTCGGTGTGGTCGAACGCAATGCCATCTGGCGCAGGGTTAGGTTCTCGTCTTTTACCAGTTTCTTAATACGGTCGGTGGTGCTTTCCCAACCGTTACGCGCGAAGTCACCCAATTCAGGGAAAGGATCGTCCAGGCCATAGGGAGAAAAGTCCATGTCATTGAAGTAACGCCCGAGGTAATTCAAGGCGTGGTCGATGACCACCAGGTTGGCGATCTCCTGATACTTCTCTTCGGCCTCCTCCGGGGTCCGGCCGACGATGGGCGCGCAGCCGGGCAAGATCAAGATCTCGTCGCGGGATCTTCCATGTTTGGCCGCCCGTTCTTTGATATCCCGGTAAAACTCGGCCGCGCCCTCCAATGACGATTGGCCGGTGAACACAGCGTCGGCCACTTTAGAGGCAAAATTCTTTCCAGCTTCGGACGAACCCGCCTGGATAAGCACCGGCCGGCCCTGTTTCGACCGTGAGATGTTCAATGGCCCCTGAACGGAGAAAAATTCACCCGTGTGGTTGAGGCGGTGCATCTTTTCAGGATCGAAAAACACCCCCGATTCTTTATCCCTGGTGAAGGCGTCGTCCTCCCAGGAATCCCACAGACCCTTGGTTATCTCCACGAACTCATCGGCCATGCGGTAGCGCAGGTCATGCTCGGGATGCTCGGGCTTGCTGTAATTCAGGGCCGAACCCTCCAGCGGCGAGGTGACGATGTTCCAGCCGGCGCGCCCGTTGCTGATGTGGTCGATGGATGCGAACTGCCGGGCCACGGTGAAGGGATCGCTGTAGGAGGTGGATAGAGTAGCGGCCAAGCCAATGTGGGTGGTATCCATGGCCAGAGCTGCCAGCAGGGTCAAAGGCTCAAACCGGTTAAGAAAGATCGGATGGGATTTTTCGCTGATATACAGACCGTCGCCGAAAAATACGAAGTCCAACTTGGCCGCTTCGGCCTTTCGAGTGAGTTCTCGATAGTAATTCAGATTGATGGGGCCGTCGGCCACCGCGTTGGGGTGCCGCCAAGATGCCATGTTGCTACCGGTCCCGGCAAGGAATGAGCCCAGGCGCATCTTCCGTTGGATTAGGCTTTGGCGTTGGTTTGCCATCTTCGGTCCTGCCTTAACGCATCAAAATGGGAGGCCCGTCAAGAAATGGGCGCCTTGATCATAACTTCGGCCAACAACTCATAGGAATGTAGTCTTTTGGGAAAATCCCTGATGGCCGTCACCACGAACACTTCGTTGACCTGATAACGGTGCTGGATGTCCAACAGCTTTTGCTGGACAGTTGCTGATGATCCGTGGATCACGTTGCCTTCCTGGGCTGTGATGCTGCCGTTCTCTGGGGATTGTTTGAGGAACTCCTTGGCTGCGGCCATGGAGAAAACGGTGAGGGTCCTGCCGCTCTCCATTTGGATCCTGAAGACCTTGATCTCGGATGCATAGCCTTCGGCTTCATCGTCGGTGTCGGCCACCATTACCGGCAGGGCCAGCATCACTTGGGGTTCGGCGCCATGGCTGTGGTCAAACCGGCTGCAATAGGTTTCGATGGCCTCCCGCATCACCGATTCGTCGCTGTTAAGAAACAGGGCGAATACGTAGGGCATCCCCCGCTGGGCGGCTAATACCGCGCTGGAAGGAGTGGTGCCCAACCAGAACAGGTCTGCCGGCTGGGGAGGAATGGGATTGGCCGTCAATCCGTAAAGCGGATGATCTTCGCCCAGGCGATTGTGTAAAAACCGGTCTAACTCGTCTAGTTTTTCGGGCAATGGCTTGGACCCATATCCGGTATCCATCTGTAGCGCCCTGGTCGTCTTGGGCATACCGCCGGGCCCGCCGCCGATGCCCAGGTCCACCCTTCCGGGGGCCAGAGACGCCAAAACATTGAAGTTCTCGGCAACTTTGTAAGGGCTGTAATGCTGCAGCATAACCCCGCCGGAACCCACGCGGATGCGGTTGGTCTTGGCCAATAGGTGGGATACCAGAACCTCGGGCGCGGACCCCATATTACGGCTGGAACCATGGTGCTCGGTAACCCAGAACCGGTGGTAGCCCCATTCCTCGGCCTTTTGGGCCAACGTGATGGTGTTTTGCAAGGCGTCTTGAGCCGTTTCCGGTCCGTTGGCCGGGCTCTGGTCAAGAACGCTCAGCTTGAGTTTGGTGGTTGGCATCTCAGTAGTATTACGTCCACGGCGATGTCAGGGCCGATTGGGTGTCATCGATTCTACCGCACTGTGGCCTAAGACGCACCAGAGCGTGGTTTGGTATGGGGCGGAACAGAACAAATGGGGTGGGAGAAAGCGTGACGAGGGGCAAGGGGTGGATGTCTTATCGGGAGTAGCGCCCTCACCCAGCCCTCGATTTCATCGTGGGCATCCTTCTCCCGAGGGAGAGGGACCGAGGGTGGGGGAATTGGCGTTGCGAGATTAGTCGCCGGCCGCTGTAGGCTCCTCGAGGCGGTTGTCCACTAGGTCGGCCGCGCAGGCGGAGTCGCTGATCAAACCCCAACCGTTCATCCAGTGGTAGGTGTCCTCTACGATCTCATCGGTGTAATTGGTGTTGTAGGTATAACGCATCCGCGGCAGGTGGAAGTCCTCGGGGGTCAAGCCGCCGTACTTGGCCAGCGCGTTGGCCATGCGAGGGTCGTCGATCAGGTAGTGGAGGTACTTCTTCTTGTCGGCGTTGATCATGTCCACTGCGTTGGCCACGGCCCGGTTCAAAGCCTGGAACGTCTCGGGGTCCATGTCGTCGCTGGCGCTCTCGGCGCCCAGGTAGTGGCCCTCGCAGACGGCCCGGCATCTCAGCTTCTCGCCCAAGGCGATCCAAGGCTCCATGACGGCGGCGGCTTCAACGTCACCATTCATCATGGCCTCAAAGCGCTGTTCCGGGGAGCCGTAATTGACCAGCTTGATCTTGTCTTTTGGCAGATAACCTTCCAATAGCCGTAGGGCCACATAGTGGGAGCCGGCGTGAAATTGGACGGCTATGGGCTGGTTCCCCAGGGTACCCGGATAGTAGTGGTTGGAGTCCGGCCGAACCAGTATGGCCTGGCTGGCCACGGCGGATCGGAGGGCGACGATCTTGGCGCCCTGTTTGCTTTCATAGGCCCGACGAACCTGACCATCCTCTCAAGCGCGATAGATGGAGACCCGGCCTTCTTCAAAGGCGACGTGCCCCAAGATTGGGTTGATGTCCTCGGGATTTTCGGTGACCTGAGCGGGACGGCCTCCCGCAGCCCTCACGAATTCGATTTCAATACCTTCGGCTTCGAACAGCCCATTGTCTTTGGCCACCAGCCAGGGAAGGCTGAACACGGTACCGCTGATCTCGCTGGTCACTTTTTTCATCGGATCATTGCCTCCAACTTTACAGCTAGCAATGCCTTGGTTTACAGGAAAACGATTGCCGACAGTCTACCATATCGGGGTGCTAGGACAGGCGGATTGAATCATTGTCGCCCTCACCCAGCCCCCGATGAAAACGGGGGCATCCCTCTTCCGGTGGGCGAGGGTGGGATGTCGTTTTCCGAACGATCCCGCCTTAACCTCGACCGGTTGTCTCCGGCGGATGCAAGCGGGGAAAATCCACCTTTTCAAACCAAAGCTTGGGTTCGCCGCCAGGGAGGTTTTGAACCAGGACGTTGCACAACCAATCAGCGTCGTTGGGTTCGGGGAAATCGATGCGGTAATGGGAACCCCGGGACTCACGCCGTGCCAATGCGCTCTCGCAGACCAACTGGGCCACCGTGAGGATGCTCTGGACGTTTAACCATTCGTGCCAGCCGGGATGGTACCGTCTGGATTGGGAAACAGGGGCAAGCGTCGCCCATTCCCCGATCTCCTCCAACTGATCCAAGGTTCTCTGAAGTCCTGGGCCGCTGCGCACGAGGCCTCCACCGTCCCACATCAACTCTTCGATCTCCCGCCGAATGCCAAATATGTTCTCGCCGGCATCGTGATCAAAGGGCTGCAACGCCCAGGAGATGGCGGCCTCCATTTCTGAAGTACTCAAACTAGGCTGGCCGCGTTGGGTGGCGAATCCGGCCATGGCGTCCCCAGCCAAGGCGCCGAAAACCAGCGATTCGGCCACGCCGTTGCCGCCTAGACGGTTGGCTCCATGGACCCCACCCGAGTCCTCTCCTGCGACGAAAAGACCTTCCAGATTGGTGCGGCAGGCCGCGTCGATTCGGGCGCCGCCCATGTGGAAATGGGCTGTGGGGGAGACCTTTACCGGCGCTCGGGCCAAGTCGAATCCAACCTCCCGGCAACGCTCCACCATGCCGGGGAAGGTGGTTTCCACGAATTCCGCCCCCAAATGCGACACATCTAGCATCACCGCGCCGTCGGGGGTGGCCCTTCCCGCCTGAATCTCCATGTAACCCGCCCGGGAAACCAGGTCCCTGGTAGAACGCTCCATGCGCTCGTGGTCGTAACGCTCCATGAACCGCTCGCCCAGGTTGTTGACCAGGTACCCACCGGCGCCACGCAGTCCCTCTTCCAGCACGGAACCGGTGAGCACCGACGCGCCGGCCACCAGCCCTGTGGGGTGGAACTGGTACATCTCCATGTCCTGCATCACGCAGCCGGCCCGGTAGCACATGGCCATACCGTCGCCGGCTTTCTCCAACGAGGGGGCGGCGATGGAGTACATCCGGGCACCGCCGCCGGTGGCCATCAGCGTGGCCTTGGCGCTGACGGCCAGGAATTCGCCGCTTCTGATATCGACGACCAGGGCGCCGGCGACGCCACCATTGCCGTCGGCCAACAGGGAAATTCCCCGGCGTTCGTCCAGCAAAAGCAGGTCCGCCACCAGAACGTTTTCTTTCAGGCGGGACATGATCTCGATGCCGGTCAGGTCTCCGCGGTGAACGGTACGGTCGAAGCTTTGCCCGGCGAACGCCTTTTGGAAGATGCGGCCCTGGGGGTCCCGGTCGAAAAAGCAGCCCAGCCGCTCCAATTCTTCGAGGACCTCGGGGGCGTTGGTGACCAGCGCCCAAGCCAACTCCTGGTCATTGATGAAAGCGCCGCCCCGGATGGTGTCACCGTAATGAAGATCGAAGGAGTCTTTGGGGTCCAAGACGGCGTTGTACCCGCCCTGGACCATGCGGGTGCAACCGCTTTGGCCAACCAACCCTTTGGCAGCCACGGCAATACGCAAGCCAGGGTCCGCGCGGCGGGCGTGGAGGGCCGCCATCAATCCCGCGCCACCGCCGCCCAGGATAAGGATGTCGACTTCCAGTTTTTCGTACATGAGATTGCTTTTATTCTACATCTCAACGGCACGTCACGGTTGCCAGTGAGGTAAAGCTTCTGATTGAAAGACCGATGAACACTGTCCCATTTCTTGACACCCTAACACCCTCGTGTCACCCTTAATCAAGCCCAAAATCGAACCTAAACAGGATTTCATCTATGACAACCGTGGCCGGCGCCATCACCCAGGAGTTGATCTATCAGGTCGCTTATGAAACGAACAAGCGGGCGGCCATCACGGTTCCCCAGGACGGGCTGACCGCGTTCGGCGAGGCGTTCCAAAGGGAAACCAAGCCGATGGCCCATTTCATCCTGGGTCAGATCTTGGAGAACTCCAAGCTGGCGATCGCCGACTCACGGCCCATGTGCGGAGACACCGGGCTGCCGAGATACTATTTGAAGGTGGGTAACGAGGCCCGTATCGAAGGTGGCTTCGTCGCCCTGGAGCGGTCCCTGCGGCAAGCGGTGGCCGACATCACCCAGGACATCAAAATGAGGTCCAACCGGGTGCACCCTCTGACCCGGAAAAACCCTGGCAACAACGTGGGCATCTTTTCCCCCAGCGTGGACTACTCTTTTGAACCCGATGGCGATTGGGTAGACATCATTGCCGTGCATAAGGGAGGCTTGTTTGGCACCGACTACCGGATGCTTTTCCCGGCCGACGGCACCGACGGGATAAAACGGTTCCTGTTGGATAACATGGCCGAGTTCGCCCGCCGGGGGCTTTCCTGCCCGCCGGTCGTGATCGGAGTAGGCCTGGGCGGAGCGAAAGACCAGTCGATGACCCTCTCCAAAGAAGCCGCCTGCCTTCGCCTCATCGGTGACCGCCATCCAGACCCCGGCGTGGCCGCTTTGGAGGTCGAACTGCGTGACCTGGCCAACCAGACGGGGTTCGGCGTCATGGGAGTGGGCGGCGACACCACGGCCCTGGACGTTCACATCGAGATCGCCTACACCCACACCGGCGGGATTCCGGTTGCTATATCCCAGTTTTGCACCGCTTATCGGCGGGCCGTAGGCCGCATCTACGCCGACGGCCAGGTTGAGTTCCGCGAAGACCCCCAATGGTTCACCGAATACTACCGCCGGGAAGGCATAGCCTGATGGTGGCGCCAACCGGGGGAACAATGATGGAAAACGCCGGCGGTCAAGAATGGCGCTTGAAAACTCCCTTGTCCGCCGAAGACATATCGAAGCTGGCCACCGGTGATCTGGTCTACCTGACTGGCCCGGTGTATACGGCGCGGGACGGCGTTTATGAGCACATGCTGGTCAAGGGCAACCCTCCGCCCATAGACCTGGCGAAAATGACCAACGTGAGCTTCCAGTCTTCCCCAGCCGGAGTGGAGGTTGCCCCGGGAGAGTACGAGGTGTCCTCCCTGCAGGCCACCGCTGGTTTTCGTTACTCCCGGTACATGCCCGCCTTGCTGGAGCAATACGGCGTCAAAGCGGTGGTAGGCAAGGCTGGGATGTCCGAAGACGATTACAAGAATACCTTTGTGAAGCACGGAGCTGTCTGCTTGACCACCATGGGCTACGGGTTGGGAGCCATCTACGGGCGCGCCATCCAAAAGGTGTTGGGCGTTTATTGGGTGAAGGAATTAGGCTTATCCGAGGCCCTGTGGGTCCTGGAACTGAACGAGTTGGGCCCGTTGCTAGTCGAAGGCGACTCCCGGGGCAACAGCTTTTTCACGGGGGTGAACGAGAAAATCAACCAACGTTTGGAGTCTCTGTACGAAGGGCTCAAGCCTCCGGTCTTCGGCCGTCTGGGAGAGCAACAGAGACCCGAGATCGAACTTTTCTAGGGGTTGACGTGGCCGCGCCCCTCCAGACATTCCTCGCCTGCGGCGGTCCTTCCCGCGACCGGCGTTCGGGCTCCAGGGCCGGGTGGTGGGCATGGATGTTGCAGCGGGTTACGGGTCTGGGCTTGGTTCTTTACCTATTCCTCCACATCGGCGTGATCTCCACCGCCCAACTGGGAGCGGACACATTCGATGACGTGCTGGCGGTGCTGCAAACTCCCTTCTTCGTAGTGTTGGACTTGTTGTTAGCCACCGCGGTTTTGTACCACGGCCTCAACGGAGTCCGGGTCATTTTGATCGACCTGGGAATCGGCATCGGCCGCCAAGCGGAACTCTTTTGGGCCTGCCTGGTGTTGACCGCTTTGACCATGGCCGTGGTCACCTTCTTCAGCTTTCCCTTGATTGTGGGGAGTTAGGCCGGCCTATGGATTCATCGACTGGAGCGCCGCCAAGCCTAGGAGCCTCTGGCTTTTGGCAGTGGTTCCTCCAGCGGGTCAGCGGACTTTTGCTGATATCCCTGGTGGGCGTACACATGTGGATGGGGCACTTTTCCGGCATTACCGATGTCATCGCCGGCAGCCAGGAGGAATTGATCTTATATGACGTGGTCAAACGCCGGCTGGCTCAGGGTCTGTTCATTTTCGCCGACTTCTCCCTGCTGGCCTTGGTGCTCTACCACGGGCTCAGCGGGATCCGTTCGGTGCTTTTGGAATGGGGTCCGGCCGCCCGGCGGGGGAATCAGATTACCATTGGGCTTCTCTTGTTGGGCGCCGCTACCTTCGCCTACGGCGCCAGGGTCTTGATGGTGTTTATCCTATGATAGGGATCAGGCAGGCCGCCAATGGATGATTTCATTTTGATCGTCATGCGCACCGGTTCAGACGCGGATCCCGAACCGGAATGGCAAGATTTTAAAGTGCCCGTAATTTCCGAGAGCATGAGCGTCCTGGATGCCCTGCTCTGGTCCCAGGCCAACGCCGACGCGACCCTGGCGTTCCGGTGCGCCTGCCGCGTGGGCATGTGCGGCACCTGCGGCGTGGTGATCAACGGCCGGGAACGGCTGGCCTGCAAGACCCTAATCTCAAACCAGTTGGATTCGTCGACCAGCGCTATTCGTGTCGAGCCTTTGCGCCATTTACCCGTGATTCGAGACCTGGTAACGGACCCCGAGGAATTCTACCGGCGCCTGACCACCGTTTTACCCAATCTATCAACCCGCGCCGAAGCAAACGAGCCCGCGGTAATCACTCCAGATTCCAAGGAGCGCCTGACCATCGCTCCACACAGAGAATGTATCTATTGCGGGCTTTGTTACTCGGCCTGCTCTATGGCCGGACCCGACCGGGAGTTCTTGGGTCCGGCGGCGATCAATAGGGCTTTTGCCCCGGTGGAAGACAGCCGTGATCAAGTGACTGAGGCGCGTCTGGCGGTAATGGATGGCAGAAAGGGAATTTGGAGCTGCCGCACCATCTTTGAATGTACGGCAGTTTGTCCCAAAGGCATACCCATCACCCTGGCGGTCCAGCGGCTGAAGCGCAGGTTGTTGGTGGACAAACTCAAGAGGATTTTCCGGTTGGGAAGGCGGCGGTAGATTCGTGGGTTTGGGGGAAGGACTCGTCATGCCTAAAATGGACGGACTGGTAGCAATTGTCACCGGCGCCAGCAGAGGGCTGGGCCGGGCCATCGCCAAGGAATACGCCAAGGAGGGAGCCTCCGTGGCCATCTGCGCCCGAGGCCAATCCCCCACCGGGCTGGCCGGTACCATAGAGGAGACTGCTCAGGCAATCCGCGGCGCCGGGGGAGAGGTTTTCCCGTTGGACTGCGACGTCACCGACAAGAAACAGGTTGAGGAAATGGTCCAACAAGTGGTAGTGCGTTATGGCCGCATCGACGTTTTGTTCAACAACGCCGGCGCCATGGTGTTGGGCGAGTCCATTTTGGAAATCGATCCCGCCAGGTGGGGCCAGGTCATGCTGGTGAACGTCACCGGCCCCTACCTGTGCTCCAGGGCCGTGTTGCCGACAATGATAGAGCAACGGCGAGGCAGCATAATCAACATCGGTTCCAGGATGGCAACCGACCCGATGCAAGGCGGCGGGGTCCTCTACAGCTCCAGTAAAGCCGCAGTGCATATGTTTAGCCTGTGTCTGGCCGAAGAGGTTAGACAGCACAATATTGCCGTCAACATCCTGAGCCCCGGCAGCTTGAGAAGCGAAGGCTCCGCCGCCATACCGTGGACCCAACGGGACTGGCACGAACGGGTCGATCCGGCGGAGGTAGGCCCCTGCGCCGTTTACCTGGCCCTACAAAATGCCAGTTCTTTTACCGGGCAGCTAGCGGCTAGGGTCGATTTCGGCAAAACCTGGGGAGGTTGACGGCATGCCGGTCGAGGTAATCGCGATCATCGTAACCGCCGTGCTTGGAGTTTCAGGTATCTACATTTCTGTGGCCAATCACCGTCACTTTTGGCCGTTCACGGTGAATACTCAACCATCTGTGCAAACCCTCGAGGTTTCCAATCTCAATTCGAGAGGTGTTGACGCCAATGACCGGGGACGATTCCGCGAGGCATTGAACTACTTTCATCAAGCGCTAGAGATTACCCGGAAGGCCGGCGATCGGGTTTCCGAAGGGGCCACGCTCAATAACATTGGCGGGGTATATGCCAGCCAAGGGCAATACGACCAGGCGCTGGAGAACCACCGCCAGGGTCTGGTAATTGCCCGGGAGGTGGGCAACCGAGCTGGGGAAGGTGCCTCCCTCAATAACATCGGGGAGGTGTATCGCAGACTAGGGCAGTACGCCTAGGCGCTGGAGAACTACCGGCGGGCCCTGGTGATTGCCCGAGAGTTGGGAGACCGAGCCGGGGAAGGGACGGCCCTCAATAACATGGGCTTGGTGTATCAAAGCCAGGGGCAGTACGCCCAGGCTCTGGAGAACTACCGGCAGGCTCTGGTGATTGTTCGGGAGGTGGGCGACCGAGCTAGGGAAGGTGCCACCTTCAATAACATCGGGGGGGTGTATGACAGCCGAGGGCAGTACGCTCCGGCTCTGGAGAACTACCGGCAGGCTCTGGTGATTGCCCGGGAGGCGGGCGACCGAATCGTTGAAGGGGCCACCATCAATAACATCGGGGCGGCGTATCGCAGACTAGGGCAGTACTCTCAGGCGCTAGAGAACTACCGGCAGGCGCTGGTGATCCGCAGGGACGTGGGCGACCGGGCAGGCGAGGGAACTACCCTCAATAACATCGGTGCGGTGTATCGCAGCCAAGGGCAAAACGACCAGGCGTTGGAGAACTACCGGCAGGCGCTGGTGATCCACAGGGAAGTGGGCGACCGGGCTGGGGAGGGACATACCCTCAATAACATCGGGTCGGTATACCAAAATCATGGGCAGTACGACCAGGCGCTGGAACACTACCGGCAGGCGCTGGTGATTGTTCGGGAGGTGGGCGACCGGGCTGGGGAAGGGACCGCCCTCAATAACATCGGACTAGTGCATGACAGCCAAGGGCAGTACGACCAGGCGCTGGGGAACTACCGGCATGCGCTGGCGATTGCTAGGGAGGGGGGCAACCGAGCGGGGGAAGGTGCCACCCTCAATAACAATGGAACATCGTTGGTCCACCAGGGGCAGTACGCCCAGGCGCAGGAGAACTACCGGCAGGCGCTGGTGATTGCCCGGGAGGTTGGCGACCAACCTTTGGAATCAGCGATCCTCGGTAACATGGAAAGTTTGCCTGACAAATAAGAGCCCAAGCCGCGAACCACCTTAGCAGTCTATGTTGGTCTCTGAAGAAAGGATTAGCCAGGTGGAGTTTTGTTACTGGGCATGTTCCAGGGGATTTTCAGGTCTGGAGAGCAAGTTCAATAACACATTGGCCTTAATATCTCGTTATTGGGCTATAATGGCCGCCGGTGAAACCGCCGTAGCTATATAATCAGTCTCCGGTATCGCCAATCTTTATATACCAAGAGACGTGACGATCGATGACAACCGTTAGCCATGACATCGAACACTACCTTGATGCCGCCCGTGATCTAGCCATTCGCGTGGCGGCAGAAGCCAATCGCATCGACGCGGACCGGCAAATCCCCGCGGAACTTGCCGGAGAACTCGCTGATCAGGGATTCTTCCGGTTGCTGCTGCCCCGCTCCTTGGGGGGCGCGGAGTTGTCCCACCCCGACTTTCGCCGAATTCTGGAGGTATTCGCGGCGGCCGACGGGAGCACGGGCTGGTGCATCAACCAGAACAACGTTTTCTCCACCGACTGCGTGAGGATTCCCGAAGAGACCGCCCGGGAGATCTGGGGCGAGAACCGGGCGGTGGTGACCAACGGCCCCCCATCTTCCTCCGCCAAAGCGGTACCAGTCGACGGCGGTTACAAACTCAGCGGCCACTGGGATTTCAGCAGCGGCAGCACCCACGCCACCTGATCGGGGCGCTGACGCCGGTGGTAAAAGCGGACGGTCAATCCAGGAGTTCCGGCGGCAGGCCGGAGATGCGGATCATGCTGCTGCCCAAGAAAGACGTCGATTTCGTGGACCTATGGCACGTCAACGGCCTTCGGGAGACCGGCAGTTTCAGCTTCGAACTTGACGGCCTTTTCGTCCCCAGCCACCGAACCTATTCCCAGGCAGATAGCTCCCGCGAGAGCGGTCCCCTGTATGTCATTCCAAGAACGTTGCTCTTCGGCTCGGGATTCGCCACCGTGGCTTTGGGCGTCGCCCGGTCCGCGCTAAAAACGGCCATCGAACTCGCAACCGAAAAAACTCCCTTACGGGCCACCACGGTTTTGCAAGACCAATCCACCACCCAGCGGCTTATCGGCGAGGCAGAGGCCACGTGGCGCTCGGCCGACGCCTATCTTCGAGAAAGCGCCGCTACGGTTTGGCAAAGCGCCTGCACGAACGGCGGTCTGGCAAACGGCGAGCGAATCCAGCTTCGCCTGGCCGCCACCCACGCCATCACCATGGCGGCCAAAACGGTGGATATCGCTTATAATCTGTGCGGTTCTGACGCGATCTTTACCGGAAATCCTATCCATCGCAGATTCCAAGATATCCACGTCGTGACCCAGCACGCCCAAGGCCGCCCCGTTCATTACGAGACCGCCGGGCAGTTTCTTCTGGGCATGGAGCCCCAAGGGAACTACTAACAGCCCTACGGTTACATGTCTAACGCACCCGCCGCGTCGACGGGGCAGCTGAGAATTTGAGGAGATTCATGGGACTTCAATTCGGGGTATTCGATCATATAGAACCCATCCCCGGGCAGGATCTTGGGACTATTTACAAAGACCGGTTGAACCAACTGGAGATGTTTGATTCCCATGGCTTTTATGGCTATCACCTGGCGGAACATCACTCACCCGCGGTCCATAGCCTGGCCCCCTCTCAAAACGTCTTTCTGTCGGCGGCTTCCCAGAGGACCAGCCAGATCAAGTTGGCCCCGTGCATCTACGTGCTGCCGCTACACCATCCCATGCGCCTGATAGAGGAGATTTGCATGCTCGACCACCTGAGCGACGGCAGGTTGGAGGTTGGCGTCGGGCGGGGCGGTGTTCTGGAAGCATACTTTTGGGGTTCCGACTGGGGCGTGGAGGAAAACTACACCAAGTATCAGGAGACCCTCGCGGCAGTACGGGAGGGCTTGAGCCACGATTCCCTGACGTTCAAAGGAGAATTTTACAACTTCGACGATCTACCCATGAGGTTGCGCCCCAGGCAGAAGCCGTACCCTCCCATGTGGTATATGCGGAACGTGGAGACCGCGGCCACCGAAGGCATGAATTGCATCATCGTAGGAAATCTCGATGGACTGGAGGCCAACGTCAAACGCTACCGCGAGATCTGGGCCGAATGTCATGGACCCGAATCGCTGACCGTTCAGGGCACCGAGCCAAAAATCGGCCTGGTGAATCACCTGGTGTTGGCGGACACGGAAGAAGAGGCGGTTACGGCGGCCAAGCCGGCTTGGGAAGAATACCTTTGGAATCTGTCGGCTCCACGCCGCATCGAGGCCGAGCGGCGGGGGCTTGACCAGTTTCTCGCCGGCGGAATGAACGCCAGGCCCGAGGGACTTCCCGACCGGGAGGCCGGCGCACGGTTCCAGGCGTCACTCAATGTGGACGACGAGAGCCAGCGGAGGCGTCAAGAGCCGGGCAACGTCGCCCAACAGTCCCGGTCAGCTGGTTTCAGGGTGGTGGCCGGCACTCCAAATACCATTCGTGCCTATCTCGACGAGTATCTGACCACCGGCGCCAACTATTTCGTGTGCGCGTTCCACTTCGGCAACATGGAACACGCCATCGCGGAACACTCGATCGAGCTATTTGTCAAGGAAGTTATGCCCCACTACGTATAGGGGATTCAGGCGGACAGCCAACCCGGGCGTGTCGGATGATTATAGAGGCGAACCTGACCTGCTAAATATCAATCTCGCGCGGCGTCTGGAAAACGGTGCTGAAGTGCTAGCTGCGGATGAATGTAGTCGATGCTATCACCGGGGTTACGACAAATGCATTGCCAATCCTGTGGTCACCAAAACCCCACTGATCACGGGTATTGTGCCAACTGTGGTGTCGAGCTATCGTCAGTGTGTCCCTCTTGCGGAAGCCCGACTGAGTCTGGAGTGTATTTTTGTGCCGGGTGCGGACAAAGCCTTGCTATTAAGAGCAACCCAAGGCGGATCTGGTTTTGGTTAGGTGTTTGTTTGCTCACAGCCAGCCTAGGTTTTTGGTTCTTCCTTTTGCTGGGGCTAACCGTTGACCATGGATCGCAGGAAGAATGGGTCGAGGCGATAGTCGGAGGGGCAATAATTACGGTGTTACCGACCGGCGTCGGCATCTATTTGATGAGGAGAGGGCGCAAATCTAGGTTTAAACGTGAGGTATGGTGAGGGAACGTACTGGCGTAGGATTACTAGTGGGAGATGCGTCTGCTCTTGGTAATCGAAGAGATGGTGCAAAACACCATCGCGACTATAACTCAAATCGACGAGGCGTTAGTGGGCGATCCGAGTTCTTATTCGAAGCGGGTGATGCGTAGGTCGCTCCAGAAGCGCCAGCAATCATTAGAGTCACTATTTACAAAAGGGGCAGCTATAGGCAAGGAAACTATATATGTACCTATGGCTGGCTGGTGGCACCTTTAGCCTCAAAATTTTGACAGTCGCGGCCGCGCCTTTTATTTTCGAGACACTGACCACCGCCGTAAACGATGCCCCGTTTACTCTAGGGGTTTCAGGCCTGGTCTTTAGGCTCCCAGCAGCCTTTCCACCATGCTGTCGTCCAACTCTATTCCCAGGCCCGGCCCGTCGGGCACTTCCAGATAGCCGTCTTTGACCACCAGCGGGTTCTTTAGGATGGGAGACTCGTCTCTAATGGAAATGGGCTCGATATTGTATTCCTGCGAGTAAGGGATATTGGGAAAGGCGGCGCAGGCGTGCAGATGGGCAACCGCGCTGACGGTAGGCTGTATGTTGTGCACGGTGATGGGCTTGTTGAAGGCGGAAGCCAGGGCCGCGATCCTGCGGAATTCGGTAAACCCACCGGTTTTGACAATATCGGGTTGGATAATGTCAACCCTGCCCCGCACGATCAAGTCCCGGTATTGCCAGTGGCTGAAGATGTTCTCTCCCGAAGCCACCGGCATCTCAAGACCGTCGGCCACCTCCGCTAATCCCTCCAGGTCGTAATGCGGCCTGGGCTCCTCGAAATGGAACACCCCCAGGTCTTGCAGCTTCTTGCCGATCTCCAGTGCGTGGTGGGTGGAGAACGCTCCGTTGACGTCCACCAGAATCTCGATGCCATCTCCCACGGCCGAGCGAACTTCGCGGACCGTGTCGACGGTTTGGTCGGCGGGGTCGTCGGTAGCGCCGGGCACCGCGCTGTGCAGCTTGTATCCCGAATACCCTTCCTCGACGAAAGAGACGGCGCGTCTGGCTTCTTCCACAGGTGTCAGATCCCGCCGCATGGAACTGGCGTACATCCGGATCTTATCCCGGAATTTGCCTCCCAACATCTGGTAGATGGGTAGCCCAAACGCCTTGCCTTTTAGGTCCCACAGCGCGATATCAAGGCCGGCCATGGCGCAGTAAACCACGCCGCCCATGTCTATGGCAGACCCGGCTTTGTACATGTCTTGCCAACGAAGTTCGGTGTCCAGTGGGTCGGCACCAACCAATACGGGTTTCAGTGTGAAGTCGACCAGGGTTTTGACCGTTTGGGGCTGGCGGCGAAAGCACTCTCCAATGCCCACCAGCCCCTCGTCGGTGTAAATACGAACGAAGGGGAATTGGCGGTCCAGGATCAGGCATTCGACATCGACGATCTTCATTATTCATTCCTGTTGGGCGGAATGGATTCTTTTCAACACTACTGCCCTCACCTAGCCTCCGATTCCATCGTGGGCATCCCTCTGCCGGTGGGAGAGGGACCGAGGGTGAGGGCGCCGGCCGTTTTGATCGGGTTATTGATTTGCCAGCGGCACCGTCGCGGTGATACAGGGCACGTCACCATACGTGGCGGTGGTATGGCCGGAGCCGGTGGTGTCTTCCACCAGGCGGGCGTCCCCGGGCCCAAAGACGTGCAGCGACCCATCTTTTAGACCGACCTCCAGTTGCCCCGAGACGATGATCACGAACTGCCGCCGGGGTGCGCAATGACAATCGGAGAAATTCTTGACCGCCGCTTCCCGGAAAGTAATGCCGGTGGTGGCCTGGGCTTGGGTCCATTCGGGAGTCTTGGTCAGGTCAACTTCCTCGATTTGGGAAAGGCCTTGGCTGTTGGTGAATAGGCGGTAAGTACCCATGATAAATTCAACTCCACAAAATTGATTTCGATATTATAACGCCATTGTTCAGGTGCGATAAGGGGCGGGAAAAGGCCAACTCTCAACCGGAGCTTTTCTTGTGGTTGATGACCGTGATGAGCCCACTTGGGACGGGTGTCTCAAGAACCGGTGCTGGAAAGGGCATTTACCAGGGATGTCACGGCGGTTTGGAAGACGCCTTCATCTTCCCAGCCCCGAAAATCCACGACGGCGCCTTTCTTTAGCTGGACGCATAACACGTCTAGACTGTGGTCGAAAAGTGTGTCAGCCGCCAACGAGATGATATTCCGTCCGGAATACGGGCCCTTTTCCCCGGCCAATTCAGACATGTACCGCCTGGTCTGCGGGCTTTCAAGGGACGAAGCGGTGCACAACAAGACGAGCCTGTCGAAATAAGCCGTATCGGCGAGGATGGTCGCGCCCGACTGTAGCGCCGATTCGTCATCGGCCTCAATGCTCCAACAAGGTATCTGCGCGGCCCGCAGACTCTCGCGGAGACGCTCGGCCAATCCTTCATCTCCCATCGCGCCTATGGTCAATACCGACGGGAAACCGCGTCTTACGCCTGTAATCGAGTCCTGCGCTTCTAATAGCGGCGCCGCCACTCCGGCATCCTCCAGGAATTTTCTTGGTACGCGTCCGCCAGACCTGGCGAGGGTATCCAATCCGATGGTGCTGGGCCCGGTGTGCCGAGAGAACTCCAGGCCCATGACCCTGCTCAAATCGCAATTGACGATGGTGGTTATCCCCAACACGGTGTCAAAAAAGACGGCGCTTTCGAGATCAGCCTTGACGAGGGAAGCGCCCCTAAGGTCGGCCCCTGTCAAGTCTGCTTGCCTAAAGACCGTTGCAGACAACGTGGTGTTCCTGAGATTGGCGCCATTCAGATTGGCTCCCGTCAGGTCGGCCGAGGTCAAGTTGGCCCTGGACAAGTTGGCGCCTTCCAGGTCAGCGTAAGTCAGGTCGGAGGAAGACAGGTCTGCCCCAATCAAATCGGCCGATTGCAGATTGCACCGGGAAAGATTGCTTCGCGTCAGATAGCACCCGGACATGTTGGCCCGAGTCAAAATAGCATGGGTCAGGTCGGAACGTGATAGATGGGCCGCATGTAGATTGGCACCCTGTAGCTCCGCCATGCGGAGGATGCAACTGGTAAGGTCCACGCCGTTAAGCTCGTCGTACGCCATGTCGGCCCCGGCCAGTCTGGCGCGGCTTAAAAATGCGCCGGAGAGATCAAGTTTTGGGCGCCCATAGACGAATTCCGTGTCAAACACCTCGCTGGTGGACCGGTCCTCTAGACGGTAGTTAAGCGTGTGGGTGATGCCAACATTTGGTATTACGTGATTTAACTCCCGCCACCGCGCTATCGCATTCGCCCCCGACTTAGCCAGCGCTACGTGTTCTGGATTAGCCAATGGGTGGTCCTACGCCCAACGCCCTAGTCGAATCGGCAGGTGGATATGATTGATCTTATACATGGGTGACGGCAACCTCTCTCCCCTGGTTCGATGCCTCACGGATGTTGTCTATGAAGTGGTGAAGTTCGACGGCGGCGGCGAAATCGGGTTGGCACGGGTCTCCCGAAACAATGCTTTGACCAAACTGGTAGTACATCTGCCCCACGTTGAAAGGCGCTCCCCGGGGCATTCCTTCCAACACGTTGGTGAACCTGGCTGGAACCTCCAAAGCGGCCAGGTCATTCCCTTTTTGAGCTCCGTGGAGGACCAAGCCGTCTTGGTTAGGCGCCTCGTTGGAAGAAGCCACTAGGGTCCCTTCCCGGCCGTATATCTCCATGCGGTATCCGCTGCCGGCCCATGGGTTACTGGCGATATGCACCGACGCCACCCCACCGTTGGCCAATTTCCCACTGACCAGGATGTTGTCAGGTGATGTCACATCCACCATCTCCTTGTTGTCGACATCAAACCACTCTTCGGCCTGGGTGCTGACCACCGTGGAGACGTGACTGAAGTCGCCAACGACGAACCGCAGGGCGTCGATGGTGTGGCCGCAGGAGATGGTGAGGGTATTGGCGCCCAATTCCACGTCCCGTTGCCAGGTCCGGTCTTCGGTACGCGTCAGATTCCCATCGGAGATACGGCTGACGTGGCAGGACATCACCTCACCGACATAACCGGACTCGATCAATTCCTTGGCGTACAACACGACCGGGTTGGCCCGGGACTGTAGCCCCACCATATTTCTGACTCCCTTGGCCTGGGCCAGATCGGTCATCTCCTGGGCCTCGGCGGTGGTCCGGCCCAGGGGCCATTCCACATAAACGTGCTTGCCCGCGTCGATCGCCGCCACGGTGGGCTCGTAATGATTGGGCACCCTCAGACTCACGGCCACGGCGTCAATGTCAGGGTGGGCCAGCATTTTTCGGTAATCGTCAAAGGCCAGTTTCGCCCCATATTTTTGCTTCGACTCTTCGGCGCTTTCCATCCGGGTGGTGCACACCGCCGTCAGTTCAAACTCCGGGCTGGCGACGATGGCGGGCAGATGAGACCGGCGCGCCCATCCCAGATGGACATTGGCGCCAATGATGCCCAGGCGTATCTTGTCTGCCATATCTTCCCCTTCCGTTTATAGATAGGGTATGTTGATTTGGGTCTATCCTACCATGACTAGGAACAACGCGAAGCTCGATATGGGAATCATACATTTCCAATCGCCAAACAGCGTGTGGCCGTGCGCCAAATCTGATTTATTGACACAAAACACCTATTGACGCCATTTTTAAGTGACCGTAGTATGTATTTCGTTAGCTCCTAGCCGCATTTGGTCCCAGGCAACTTAATATAGGGATCCCGGTTAATGCGGATTTTCATCTTAAGGCTTCTCCCGCCACTTGTTCTGATTGCCGCAGCCCTATCGTTTACTGGCTGGGCAGCCTGCTCCGCCGTGGATTTAGAAGACGGCAGCCCGGCCCCTTTACGTTTCAAATTTAAAGGTGGCGGCGATAAACTGTCGGGATTCTCCATATTCCAAGATGCCATCAACGAGGTTTCTGGACCTCATCCGGCCCAGGTCGTAATGCTTGACCGCCACCTCTTAGAAAGTTCCATATACAAGAACCAAGTCATGCCTCAAGGCCGGCAAATACAGAAGTACAATTACGTGGTAACCCATGATGGATTCATCGTGGTGGCAGTTTGGACCGAACAAGAATACTACAAACACATTTACGGGCTAGAGGATGACGATGAAAACTGCGCAAAGGATCAGGAATGGTCCGCCGCCGGATCTCTACCAACCGTCAAGCCCCCGATGTCCGCCCAGGTCATGATAAACATCTATCCCGAACAGCAGGATATAGCAGTAAGCCCCTGCTGGGTGATGATGCCAACGGGTAAGCCAAGAGGCTTGCTGGACGGCTCAAGCAAACATCTCATCCTTGCGCAGGGACGAAACTATTCCCTGGAAACCATCGTGAGAGACCTGGGGAAAGCGGAGGTCCGTGGCGCGGGAGAGATCACGGTAATCCTTGGCGGCGGTCAATGCCTTTACACAATCAACGATAAAAGTGGTACCTACCAGCCAAACGACCTCGCTAACCTCAGAAAAACCGCCTTGGTTTTTGGCGATTCACTGAATGATATCCCACCCAAGTACATCCATGACAGAGACACAGGCTATATACGTTTAGAACGAGACTCCGCATCGGAAGGAAACGGACAATCTGGCATCCTAATCTGCGAATAGAAAGGATTTGAGCAACATGTCAACGCCGGCTGGTAACTCTGATAAGGTCCTTTTTGCGGCTTACGATGGCGAGGCAGACGCATCCTACGCCTGCTCCCTATTGGAGAGCATGGGCCTTCATCCATCCAAATGTCCCAAGGTGATTAACCGCAAGAATAGATATTTTGTTCACATCGAAAACCCAGAGGAAATCACCGGGGAGCGCCGGCTGGAGCGCTTGAACCCAAAGAAAAGCACAACCGAGTACATGCTTGCCGTCTATAACAGCGCCAGCGCGGACTTCCGGCGCAACGAGGACTTCGGCGACAGAAGGGTGAACCTCTACATCACTCTGGCAACGGCGGTGCTCGGCGGCTTGATAGTCCTCGTTACCCGGCAGTTTATCAGCTCACCGCAGCTCCTCATTCCCGCCGTCGCTTTCGGCATCGCCGTTGTCGTATCGATCGGCGTGGGCACATTCCTCAGGATCATTGAAAGGAACAAAGCGACCGACGAGTACATCAGGTCCATGAGGGACGCCGGAAAGTTCTTCATCTTAAGCGAGCCTTCTATCAAACCCTTTCTTAATGAGTTTGACCCTTTCTCGGCTAAGAAACGCCGCAGCGAAAAAATCAAACTCCTGTCACCTGCCACTGGAGGCTATCTGCAAACAGTCGCCATGCTAAACAGCCTGGTTGCCGCCTCGCTTCCCCTCCTAATTGTCCTTGCGCTAAATGTCGCCAGCGGATCCCAAGATGCGTCTCAGACTGCCTTAGGTGGTTGGGACTACTCCCTGATCGTGAGCTCCCTTTTCCTGTTCATTGGCTCCTGGTGGTTTCAGATCAACTACGCCAAGGGCAAATACGAGGAAGATGAATTAAAATGGTCGGTAGATTAAATCTTAACCTAAGGCCACGCGAATGAACGAAATCGAATCGACGCTGGTGGTGTGCTCGAACGAGCCTTACGAGGTAGTTAAACGTATCTCGCTGTTAGAGTCGATCTCTGAGTACTCCCTTGTACCTCAGAAATCCCAGAACATCAAAGACTCCTATTTTGACAGACGTGATGAGGTGCTGGAGTCTAGCAAGTTGGGGCTCAGGATCAGAGATGTCAACGGCGAGCGGTTAATAACCATCAAAGGGCCATCCAAGCGGGATGAAGAAGGAGTGAGCGAGAGGCTTGAACTTGAGCTCGATTGGTCTGAGGACGGGCTCAGAAGGATCTTAGACGAGCTAAAGAGTTGGGGGATCGAGACAAAGGAATTGGGCCGTGAACCCAACTTCGATCTCCCGTTACAGGTCCTTTCGAACCTGGGGCTAGAGGTGATACAACGGCGGGAGGACAACCGAGCGGTAAGAAACGTCGTTCGTAAAGGCGGCGCCAGCACCGTTATGGCAGAGCTGGTCATAGATTCGCTTACCTTCAACTTCAAAGGCCAGCAGGTGCACCATAAAGAGGTTGAGATCGAGGCCAAGTCGCGGGACGGTGCAAACGTGATCGGGAGCCTTACCAGGGATCTAAAGAACATGTTCCCGTCGGACCTCATCATGTGGAACCATGGCAAATTAGCGACGGGGTTGGCCCTCAGTGACATGGCTGATTCGGGAGACCTGAAGGCCCTTCTGGACGAGCACGACAACCTGAAGCCCGAGGCCTACACAATCATTAACGACTACCTTTTAGCCCGCGAACATTGATACATCAAATCCAAGCCCCGGCACATCTGGCTTTCCCGCTAATTTCCAATGAAATACCCGCTAGTCTAGCCCACCAGGAATCCACCCAGGCGATAGCCGTGATAGACTCTCTGAAATCGTTCGCAATGGGAGGCGATGTTATTCCTAAGATGACCGGCGCGCAGTACTTGGCCGAGACGATGAAAGGGTATGGAGTCACCCACGCATTCTACATGCCCATGATCGTCACCCGAGCTCTGGTGGAGATGGAGAAGGTTGGCATCCACCGCATCATGACCCACGGAGAAAAAGCCGCCGCCTATATGGCCGACGGCTACGCCCGGCCGGCCCGCCGGCCTGCGGTTTGTATGTGCCAAAACGTGGGGGCGGCCAACCTGGCCGCCGGTCTGCAAGACGCCTACCTCGGCGGTTCTCCCGTGGTTGCCCTCACGGGGCGGCGGACCACAATGCAGCATACCCGTCACTCATACCAGGAGATCGACCACGTCCAACCCTTCAGCGCCGTGACCAAATACAGCGCGATGGTTGACTCAGTAGAACAATTGCCTATTCTGTTGCGGCAGGCTTTTCGAGAGGCCACCTCCGGAGCTCCGGGACCGGTTCATCTCGACCTTCAGAGCGCCAACGGAAGCGCGATCATGGACGTCGAAGCCGACCTGGACATGGCGGTTGAAGCCCCGTTCACCCATGTCCCTCCGTTCCGGGGAGAACCGGAAACAGAGATGATCAGAGACGCCGCCCAGGGTCCTTTCCCGAGCACGCCGGCCGGTCATCGTCGCCGGCGGGGGCGTAGTCTCGTCCAGGGCTCAGAAGGAAGTGGTGGAGCTTGCCGAGATGCTGGCCATCCCCGTGGCCACCTCCCTCAACGCCAAAGGTACCATGCCCGACGATCATCCCCTGGCCGTAGGGGTGTGCGGTACCTACTCCCGCCGTTGCGCCAACCAGGTGGTATCCGAAGCCGACCTGGTCTTCTTCATCGGCAGCCACACCGGCAGCCAGGTCACCACCGAATGGCAGATCCCAGCCGCGGGAACGCCGGTGATCCAGTTGGACATCGACCCCGCCGAGCTGGGCCGGAGCTACCCCATTCAGGTAGGACTGCAAGGCGACGCCAGGGCATCGCTTCGCAAGCTGATCGAGAATATGGAGCCGCTGGGGCCGCGCACCGAGTGGGTCAACCGCGCCCAGCAATTGGTGAAGGACTGGTGGGACGAAGTGGCGCCGCTCGTGAATGCCAACGGCTCGCCAATAAGGCCGGAACGGCTATGTAAGGAAATAACCGAATATCTACCCTCGGACGGCGTTTTGGTGGTGGACACTGGGCACTCGGGCATCTGGGCCGGTACGATGGTGGACCTCAAAACCCAAGACCAGTCCTTCCTGCGGTGTGCCGGCTCTTTGGGATGGGCCTTCCCGGCCGCCTTGGGAGCCAAGTGCGCGGTGCCAGAACGTCCGGTGGTGTGCTTCACCGGCGACGGGGGGTTTTGGTACCACCTGACCGAGTTGGAGACCGCCGCCCGGTATGGCATCAACACTGTGACCGTGGTCAACAACAACCATTCGTTGAACCAGGAAAAACACGGCAACGAGCGTTATTACCAGGGAGAAGAGGGCAACTCCGACGAGCTTTGGGTGTTCCCCGATACAGATTTCGCCAAGATCGCCCAGGACATGGGCTGCTTTGGAATCCGGGTAGACCAACCGGGCCAGATCCAAAGCGCCATCGAGGAAGCCATCGCCACGGGCAAGCCGGCGGTGGTCGACGTGGTTTCAGATATCGAAGGAATCGCCGGCCGGGCGTGGACGCCTTAAGTTAACCAGCTGCGACTCGTCTGCTCATTTCCATCTCGCACCCGGACCGCCCCACTCATGTCACCCTGAGCGCAGCGAAGGGTCTGGGGGGCAGGGGCGTCCCACCCCAAAAGTTTCGCCGCTTCGGCTGGCTCAACATGACATTGGTTTAGGCAACAAAACACCCCAGCGCCTGGATTGACCCGGCACTGGGGCGTTACGGCACGTTCCGACGGCCGGTCAAAGACCAGCCATTTGGATATTTAATCTTCCAGATGTACCGTGGCGGTCACCCGGGGCACGTCTCCGATCACACGAGTGGTGTGGCCATTGCCGGTGGTGTCTTCTGCCAGGTTAACGTCTCCGGGGCCCAGGATGTGTTTAGTCCCATCCTCCAATCCGATCTCGCCTTGTCCGGAGAGGGTAATGATGTACTGGCGCCGGGGCGCAATGTGCCAGTCGCTGAACCTTCCTGGCGGTGATGCCCGGAACACGATGCCCTTGGCGTTATGCAGTTCGGTCCACGCCGGATGGGTCGTCGGGTCTATCTCTTCGATGTGGGACTTCCCGTCGTCACCGGTATATAGTCTGATTGAACCCATGATTCGGCCTCCTTGTCGATAATATGCGGAAAGGGATTATAGCCTAAATTTGGCCTTGTGCATTTGATTTACAGCCACCAACCAAAATCCCAACGCGACTCATCGAACGATATCGTCTGTACGGCTAAGCCCGATGCCTCCTCCAATTGGCCGAAAACCTTCGCAAGCCTCCGTTTCGTTCAACGCCATGGTATAAAATCAATACTACAGGCCGATATGGATGTGCTGATATGGATGTGATCGAATCCAGGGCGCAAACCCGAAGCCCCCAGTTCGCGGAGAACCAGAAACGCATGGCTGCCCTGGTGGAGGAATTGAAGGACCGGCTCTCGTCGGTTCACCAGGGGGGCGGACCCGAGCGGGTGGAACTGCACCGAAGCCGGGGCAAGATGCTGGTGCGAGACCGTATCGACGCCCTGATAGACCGCGATACGCCCTTCTTGGAACTCAGCCCCCTGGCGGCCTGGGGCATGTACGACAACGAGGACAATTCGGCGGGAATCGTCACCGGCATTGGCGTGATACACAGTAAAGAAGTTGTCATTGTGGCTAACGATGCCACGGTGAAGGGCGGCAGTTACTACCCCATCACCGTGAAAAAGCACCTGCGGGCTCAAGAGATCGCCCTGGCGAACCACCTACCCTGCATTTACCTGGTCGACTCAGGTGGCGCATTTCTGCCGCTACAAGCCGAGGTATTTCCGGACCGGGAACACTTTGGACGCATATTCTACAATCAAGCCAAGATGTCGGCCCAGGGCATTCCCCAAGTCGCGGTGGTCATGGGTTCTTGCACGGCGGGAGGCGCGTACATACCCGCCATGAGTGACGAGGTGATCATCGTCGGAGGTCAGGGCACCATCTTCCTGGCCGGTCCTCCGCTGGTGCTGGCCGCCACGGGTGAGGAGGTGGACGCCGAGACGCTGGGAGGAGCCGATGTACACACCCGGGTTTCTGGAGTCGCCGACCATTATGCGGCCGATGATGAGGATGCGCTGGCCATCACCCGCAACGTCGTGGAAAACTTCGTGAAACGGCGCACGCCCCCTTTTGATTTACAGCCGCCGGAACCGCCTTCCTATGATCCGAAAGACATATACGGGATAGTGGCCGCGGACAACCGGCGTCAATACGACGTCCGGGAAGTGATCGCCCGGGTAGTCGATGGCAGCCGGTTTCATGAATTCAAGGCCAACTACGGCGATACTCTGGTTTGCGGCTTTGCCCGTATCTGGGGCTACCCCGTGGGCGTGGTAGCCAACAATGGCGTCTTGTTTTCGGAGAGCGCCTTGAAGGGGACCCACTTCGTAGAGCTATGTTCCCAACGGGGCATCCCCCTGCTTTTCTTGCAGAATATCAGCGGGTTCATGGTTGGGCAGCAGTACGAAGCCGGTGGGATAGCCAAAGACGGCGCCAAGATGGTGATGGCGGTGTCCAACGCCGCCGTCCCCAAATTCACGGTGGTGATCGGTGGCTCCTTTGGCGCTGGAAACTACGGTATGTGCGGGCGGGCATACGACCCGCGTTTCCTGTGGATGTGGCCCAACGCCCGTATCTCGGTCATGGGCGGTCCCCAAGCGGCGTCTGTCCTGGTGACCGTCCGGCAGCAACAGTTGGAACGGCAAGGCAGGTCCATGAGCGAGGAAGAGGAGGAAGAGTTGCGTCGTCCGATATTGGACAAATACGAGGAAGAAGGCAACCCTTATTACAGCACCGCCAGACTGTGGGACGACGGCATAATAGACCCGGCCGATACCAATACGGTGGTGGGCTTGGGCATTGCCGCGTCCCTGAACGCCCCGTTTCCAGAACCCAGCAGGGGCGTCTTTCGGATGTAATGTTTAACAAAGTATTGGTAGCCAACCGTGGTGAGATCGCCGTTAGAGTGCAGCAGACGCTGAAAACCCTGGGTATAGCTACGGTTGCCGTGTATTCGGCCCCCGATTCTTCGGCCCCCCATGTTTCAATGGCCGATGAAGCCTGGGCCCTTGATGGGCAAACCGCCGAAGAGACATACCTGGATATGGAAAAGATCATCGCCATCGCCCAACGGAGTGGAGCGGACGCCATTCATCCAGGCTACGGATTTTTGTCGGAAAATCCAAGATTCGCCAGGGCCTGCGAGAAAGCGGCCATCACGTTCATCGGCCCAACCCCGGAAAACATGGAGGCGCTGGGCGACAAGATCATTTCCAAGGTGCTAGCCCAGCGGGCCGGTGCGCCGGTGGTTCCCAATTCCCCGCCCTGTAGCAAGATCGACGCCGCGGTGGAAGAATTTGTCGCGTCATGGGGCTTTCCCTTGCTGGTCAAAGCCGCCGCTGGAGGAGGAGGGCGCGGCATGAGGCTGGTGAATGAACTAGAAGAACTGGCCCCGGCGTTGGAATCGGCCAGCCGCGAAGCCAACGCGGCCTTTGGCGACGGCCGCGTGTTTTTGGAAAGGTACATCCCGCGTCCACGCCACGTGGAGATTCAAGTGCTAGCCGACGGTTTTGGCAATACGGTTCACCTTCTAGAACGTGATTGCAGCATCCAGCGCCGCTATCAGAAGATCATCGAAGAAACACCCTCACCCGCGTTGACCGCAGAACTACGTCGGAAGATGGGCGAGGCCGCGGTGTCGGTGGCCAAAGAGGCAGGATACGTAAACGCTGGGACCGTGGAGTTCCTGCTGGATGGGGTGACGGGCGATTTTTACTTTTTGGAGATGAATACGCGGTTGCAAGTGGAGCATCCAATCACTGAAGAGGTGCTGGGTCTAGACCTGGTGAAGTGGCAGGTGCGCATCGCTTCGGGGGAGGCGCTGAGCTTCGGGCAGGAAGACGTTCGCGGCAGGGGCCACGCGGTGGAGTGCCGCATATATGCCGAAGATCCGTACAACAATTTCGTTCCGTCGGTGGGCACGTTGGTGAAGTGGCTCCCGCCCAACGGTCCCGGCCTGAGATTGGACAGCGGTGTCGTTCAGGGCCAAGAGATATCCACCTATTACGACCCCATGCTGGCCAAATTGACCGCCTGGGGCCCTGACCGAGCTTCGAGTCTAAACCGCATGGATTTGGCGTTGTCCCAGTTTCCCGTCTTAGGATTGGTGACCAATATCCCGTTTCTCCGCCAGATCATCCGAAGCACAAGGTTTCAGGAAGGCGAATACGACACCGGTTTCTTGGCCGGCGATGCGAACGTTGGCCGGCCCGGCCTGCCTGAAGAGACAACCAACCTCGCCCGAGCACTGGCGGCATGGGCTTTGGACGGTGCATCCGGTCAAAGGCCGGCAACCCCAGCAGGCTCACGTCAAGCAGGCTTGGGAGCGGACCGAAATAGCCCCTGGCTAACCGCGGGCAAGCTGAGGTTTCCTTGAGTCAAGGACGATTGCGTCAAGAACATCCGATATCCGAACAGGTCTTCGATTACCGGGTGGAGACCCAGGGTGAGTCCGTTAAGATCGACCTGGATGGAAATGAATTTGTGCTGGCGATCACGACGCAAGACGCCCAAGAAGGTTGGTGCCGGACTTCGGATGGCAATTCACACCACTTCTTTTGGGCTTGGTTTGGTGACGCCCTGCAAATCTGGGTGGACGGCATTCTTTTTAGCTTTGAAAGGGTGGAAAGTAGAAGGCAGGTCAACCGGAGTGCAGCCGTTGGCGATGGGGCCGATATCGTGGCTCCCATGCCAGGAACGGTGGAGCAGATATTGGTGCAGCCAGGGGATTCCGTGGAACGCGGACAGACGTTGATCATCATGGAGTCCATGAAGATGGAACTGGAGATCGCTGCCCCCAGGGCCGGAGTGGTCAAGCGGATCGCGGTGGAGCAGGGCTCCCGGGTAGATAAAGGCATGCGCTTGTTGGAATTGGATGAGGTAGAGGAATCGTCATGACTGCGGCTAGAGGTTTCATTCCGTCACTGGACCATTCCCTGGGCGAGACCATCGACATCGTCCGGGAAACGGTCAGGCACTTCACCGCCAATGAGATAGCTCCCCGCGCCCAGGAGATCGACCAGGACAGCGACTTTCCCAGCGATCTGTGGCGAAAGTTTGGCGACCTGGGACTGCTCGGAATAACGGTATCTGAAGAGTACGGAGGGCCGGACCTGGGTTACCTGGCCCACGCCGTGGTGACCGAGGAGATCTCCCGCGGATCGGCCAGCGTGGGGTTGAGCTATGCGGCCCACTCGAACCTGTGCGTGAACCAGATCTTCCGCAACGGCAACGAAAACCAAAAACGCCGCTACCTTCCCAACCTTATCAGCGGCGCGAACGTGGGCGCCTTGGCAATGAGCGAATCCGAGGCCGGCTCCGACGTGGTCAGCATGCGGTTGCGGGCGGAGAAGCGGGGTGAGCGATACGTCCTGAACGGGACCAAGATGTGGATCACCAACGGGCCCGATGCCGACGTCCTGGTGGTCTACGCTAAGACAGAACCGGACGCCGGCTCAAGGGGAATCACGGCGTTTTTGATCGAAAAGGGATTCCCAGGCTTCTCGCCGTCTCCAAAACTAGACAAGTTGGGCATGCGGGGATCAAATACGTCCGAACTGGTGTTTGAAGACTGCGAAGTCCCGGAAGAGAATATCCTAGGCCGTCTGAACCACGGGGTAGGGGTGCTGATGAGCGGCCTGGATTTCGAGCGGGCAGTGTTGTCCGCCGGTCCATTGGGAATAATGCAGGCCTGCCTGGACGTAACGGTGCCTTACGTTCATCAGAGGCGGCAGTTTGGACAGCCCATCGGGGAATTCCAGCTCATCCAGGGCAAGATGGCCGATATGTACACCGCCCTTTCGGCCAGCCGGTCATACGTCTACGCCGTGGCCCGGGCCTGCGACCGCGGACAGGTAGACCGCAAAGACGCCGCCGGGTGCATTCTGTTCGCTGCCGAGAAGGCGACCTGGATGGCGTTGGAGGCCATTCAGATACTGGGAGGCAACGGTTACATTCAGGATTTTCCAACCGGCCGGTTGCTGCGGGATGCCAAGCTGTACGAGATTGGAGCGGGCACCAGCGAGATACGCCGCATCCTCATCGGCCGAGAGTTATTCCGGGAGACGGAGTGATGCTTTCCTCGGCTTGGTTGGCAGAGCGGTTCAGGCGGCTTATCTGCCGGTTATAACCTCTCCAACGAACCGGTAGAAAAACCATCGTGGATTCGCCAGGCACTTGTCTTACTTGATGGCTAAACTCACGGAGCGAGGGGCAAATGACACTGAGAAGCGGGGCGGACGAGGAGGCTTTGGAGCGGACATATTCGGGTTCGAGCCCGATAAACCTGTCCATCGCTAAAGAGATGCTGAAGGAAGCGAAGCAGATCATGGATCGGCTGGGGGTGGTCTTTTTCCTGAGGCAGGGCACCTGTCTAGGCGCGGTCAGGGACCACGATCTCATTGCCTGGGATGATGATTTAGATCTGGGCTCGGTCATCGGACTGAATGGACTGACCGTGAGCGCGATCGACCCCGTCGTGGCCGCGTTCAGAGGCGCAGGGTATTTCGTAAAAGTAGATCACAACGACCACTACATAAGCGCCGCGATGGTAAAGTCGTCAATCAGGATGGACTGGTCCTGTTTCCGGATGATCGACGGCGACATATTCCACTACCCCGGAATCCGGCTTCCCATGCGTCTGTTCGCCGAAATGAAGGAGATAGAATTCATCGGTGAAAAGTTCCTTGTGCCCAACCCGCCAGAGGAATACTTAGAGATCAAGTACGGTCCTTCCTGGATGACCCCTAAAAGATTGGAGTGGATGAAAGACGTGGTCCAAATGATCCCAAACGCCTCGATTCCCGGCCGGCCGGGCAGATTGAGACAGTCCATAGCCAAGCATATCCGTCGGTGGCGCGCCGCCAGGCTCAGGGTCCTTGATGATGCGGACAAACCAGTCGCCGGCGCCGACGTCATCGTCGCCGGTCTAAGCAGGTCCAAGACCAACAGGCAGGGCTACGTGAGGTTCTATCTCCCATCAGAAGATTTCTACGCACTGGTAATCAGATATGGCAACCACGAGGAAGTTCTCTACGAAGAAAGGATGGCCCCAAGCTTCGCATATGTCTACAGACCGGACCCATCATCGGAATCGGGCCGGATTGGCGCATTGTCCCGGCAATGATACGGGATATGGAGCATCACGTACTTGGCTTAAAAACCTTAGTCTACCCTCACCCAGCCCCCGATGGAATCGGGGGTATCACTCTCCCGGCCGGCGAGGGTTTTACCGCATATGGCGTTACCTTCAAGAGAGCTCCTTCCTTATGTTCCGGCATCCCTTGAGAAGGTGGAATGACCCCGTCGCAAACAGCGCTTCCTTGTGGCCTGGCGACCCGATATAATAATCTCGATGGCAAATAATGGATCACGCATAGGAGGCCGCTCATGGGTTACAAGCCGAGAAAACTAGGTCACGTCAATATCTTTGTTCGCAACGCGGAGCGCGCCCGGGATTGGTATCGGGACCTCCTGGGCTTGCACACCTACGGGTTTACCGCCGGACGCGCCGCCTTTATGACTTCGGACCTGGGAAACTCCCACGAGATCGCTTTGCTGCAAGTGGGAGATGACGCCCCAGGGCCCCAACCAGGGCAGGTGGGGCTAAATCATATGGCGTGGTATATGGACAGCCTCGACGACCTGAAGGAGATCTATTTCCGAATCAAAGAGAAGAACGTGGAGATTGAGCGCGTGTCAGACCATGGTCACGCCATCGGCATCTACATCCGCGACCCAGACGGCAATGGCATCGAGATCTCTTACGAGATGCCCGCCGACCAGTGGGGACACGACGAGAGTAAATACATGATCGGCGGCACCCAGCATGGCCGTCTGTCCGGCCCTTGGGACGATGAAATAGCCCAAAATGCGGCGGCGCGGGCCTAACCAATACCTAATACACGTTGGACCGGCAATGGGGGCGCAATCATGCACCCCCATTTTTGTTAGCCTATTTCGAAGCTAGTAATCGAGGATTCCGTAGGATGTTATTCTGAAGGAGCAAAGCAACTGAAGAATCTGGCGAGCGGCAGCACCTTACCACACCAGGTTCTTTGCTGCGCTCAGAATTACACCAACACATTTCGGTTGACAGAATACCAAACTATCTCCCGCCGAGGACCGCCAGGTCTATCAACTGGTTCGAATCCTTCATGGCCTGTATATCGACGATCAGGTTGATCATCGCATTGGCTGCTGGCCGGTCCACTGGCGTTAAAGCGTGAGCGGCGCAGTCTCTAAATTTGTCTTCCAACTGTTGGCCCGAAAGCGGGTTATCGGGAGAACCAGTTGGAGAGTCCAATTCCACGATCGCGGATATTCCGTCGGACCGGCGGACTTCTATTTTGCCCCATCCCATGGGAGCGCCTTCGCGGGTTGAACCGGTGACGCGACCCGCCATCGCCAGTACCTCGGGGTTGTCAAATGCGTCGATCTCATCGATGCCCACCCGCCCCAGGGCGAGCCCAGCGCCGATAAGGTATGGCAGGTTGAACTGAGCTTCCACCTGATTGCTTGGCGTGGAGTTAATCACCGATGGATGAAACTGAGCTTGATAGGTGTCTTGACCCGTGGTTACCAGCACCGATTCAACGGCGTACTGGGATAATTCCAACCGGCGGTGTAGCTCGATGGCCGCGTCCACGTAGGTATGGGTCGGCCTGCCGCAGGGATATGGCTTGTGGCTGAGCTCGCTGCCACGAAACTCGGCGCCCAGCCCATCATAGATTGGAGCCAGGTCGTATCCATCGGGTTGATACATGATGAAAAAGCCGTAGACGCCGGCAAATACGTTCGCTGCTCCGGAAAATCCTTCTTTAGCCAGAACGGCCGATAGCACCGCGCCATGGGCGGCCTGCCCGGCCTGAAAGCGCTTGGTCAGTGCCCCGTCGACGATGCACTGCCGGTTGCCCGCCGCCTGGCTATAGGCAATCCCAAAGGCATGGACCATCTGTTCTTGGCTCAACCTCAAGATCTTCCCGGCGGCAGCGGTGGCCCCAAAGATACCGAAAGTGCCCGTCCGGTGCCAACCTCTGTCGTCGTAGGCGGCCAATGCCAACCGGCAGGAAACGTCCAACCCAAGCGTGACCGCCAGAATCAGTTCACCGCCGGTGACACCGCCCGCCGCTTCGGCCAGGGCCAGGCTGGCAGCCAACACCGATGTGCCTGGGTGGATGTTGCCGCCGTGGTCCAGTGTGTCGTCGAAGTCTAGGGCGTGGCCCATGGCCGAGTTTACCAAAGCGGCGTGATGGGCTGGCATCTTACCGCCCAGGACCAACAAGCTGGATTCTTCCAAGCCACCCCACCGCCGGGTCACCCGGGAGAGTTCCTCGATCCCCGGCGCCCCGCTGCCGCCGAGCATGACTCCGAAAGTGTCTAGAACATCTCTTTTGGCGGCGTCGATGGCATCATCAGGGATATCGGTCAACCGCGCTCCGATTACGTGGGCAGCCAGCGCGAAAGCGGGGTCGGCGTGTGAGTCATTGTTGTCCATGGCTTAGGGTCCCTCAGATCGCTATGGATCAAGAATGGCCCAAGGAAACTCGAACGTCCCTGGGCCATTCGCAGTGCATAAGGCAGAGTTACTTTTGGACTATATCCACGTTCACGGCCCGCTTGGCGCTGACTGTGAAGGTTAATGACGCGGCTCCCCCGCCTTCGGTGCTGTCCATCACGTGGATGTTGTCGGGACCGTGGAGATAAGTCTACACTCCTCGCCGTCGACTCTGAAGGGCCGGTCGTGGCCGGGGTAAAACACCTTGGAAGAAGCCACCATCTTCTCAACGCTGGACCTGGCATCGTCCACGTCCCAGAAAACGTTGTAGGGCAGGCCCCGGGCCACGGTGCCGCTTTCGGGCATGGCATCTCCTGCCAGCAATATCTGCTCGCCGTCAACGTTGGCCAAGATACTCATGTGGCCCTTGGTATGCCCCCGTGTCTCAAGGACCGAGACTCCTTCCACGATGGTATCGCCTTCGGAAACCAACTCCACTTTCATATTGCGCATCATGTCGGCCATCCCGGCGGCTACGGCCAAGTCCCACTGGTTTGGGTTGCGGGCGTAGTCTATCTCGGTGGGATTTACCAGAACCCGGGCATTCTTGAACAGGTCAGTGTTTTGGCAATGGTCCCAGTGCATGTGGGTCAAGATCACGATATCTATGTCGTCGGTGCTCAAACCCTTGGCCTGCAATGCCTTGAACAAAAAGGGACGCCGGGAAGACGGTCCCGTGTCGATCAAAATATTGTGGTTGCCCACCCTAAGCAGTGAGTTGGTGGAATAACCAAAAGACCCTTGGTCGGTGGTCAACGCAAATCCATAGGTCAAAACGTCCAGAGTAGCCATTTCTAAACTTCCTTTACGCCCGATTCGTGCACGTTTTAGTGTGGAGGATGACAACTTCCGGGAGTGATACTACCACGGCCCTCGTTGAGGACGATAGGTTGCTCGGGACGATACCGATTGACGTCGGAAATCCCGGATGCAATGGTGCAGGGCGCAAAGAAATCGTAGGGGTTGTCCGGTAGACGGCCGCCCTTAATTACCGCATGAATGGCGGGGAGCTATCCCGTCCTGATTAGTGAGCCCCACGCAACCGGGGATCCCAAACATCACGAAGGGCGTCGCCGAAAAGGTTGAAGGCCATCACGACGGTGGTAATGGCAATTCCAGGCCAGAGCCCCAACAAGGGTTGGATGATCATGAATTCGCGTCCCTCCCTGGAGAGCATACCACCCCAGGTGGGGGCCGGAGGCGGGACGCCCAGGCCCAGGAAACTTAGAGATGACTCCGCCAGGATCGCTCCCCCCAGGGAAACGGTGGAGACGATGATTATGGGCGCCATCACATTGGGAAGGATGTGCCGCGCCACGATGCGCATTCGAGAGGCTCCTACCGCCAGAGCCGCCAGCACATATTCGTTCTCCTTGGTGGTCAGCACAGCGCTCCGGACGATACGGGAGGTACTTGGAATGGACCCGATGCCGATGGCAATCGCAACATTGAATAAGCTGGGCCCCAGCAGGGACACCAACACCAAGATCAAGACCAGCCCCGGAAAGGCGATCCACGCATCGACGAATCGCTGGACGTAAAGGTCGATTTTCCCTCCTTGGAACGCAGACGCCAAGCCGATCAGCGAACCGCCAGCGGTGCCGATCGCCACGGCAGAGAAACCTACGATGACGGAAACCCTCGCCCCATGCACGACCCGGCTGTACATATCCCGTCCCAAGTGATCGGTACCCAACCAGAACTCCCAACTGGGTCCTTCCAGGATCCGTCCCCCGTGCTGGACCAGGGGGTCGTACCGGGCGACCATCGGGGCGGCCAAAGCCACGGCGAACATCACCACGATGACGATCCCGGAAACACCTCCCAAGGGTCGCCGCTTGATAAAGTCCCGGCTGGTCTGGCCCGCCTTCATCACGGCGCGGCTGACCGGCCTGGCAACGGCCAGCAACGAAGTTCGCCCCGAGGATCGTACTTGATTTTCGTCCATATTCGCCCTCGCCTACTAGCGGAACCGCACCCGAGGATCGAACCAGGTATAGCTGATGTCGACGATCAAATTGATGACCATAATGACGGAGGCGTAGAAAAGCACGTTGATCTGGAGTTGGGTCATGTCCGAGTTATTGATGGCCGTGATCATCGACCGGCCGACACCAGGCAGCCCGAAGATGTTTTCGATGATGATGCTCCCGTTGACCAGACCGGCGATGCTCGCCCCCCAGATGGTAATGACGGGAATCAAAGCATTCTTCAGGACGTGGCGAACGATGGTTACCGTTTCAGACAGCCCTTTGGCCCGGGCGGTGCGAATGTAGTCCTGGCGTAGCACTTCCAGCACAGTGGAACGGGTCATACGCATTTTGGTGGCCGAGCCGGCAAGCCCGATAATCGCCGATGGCAGGAAAAGCTGCTTCAGATTGGTTACGGGGTCCTCCCAGAAGGGCATATAACCAATGGGAGGCGACCACAAAAACCAGTACGCCCCCAAAACAATCACCAGGGTGGCGATCCAGAAGGACGGCGCCGCCAGCATGCCAATGCTCGTCGTTCTGAGAAGATAGTCCAACCAAGTGTCCTGACGAATGGCAGTGATGACACCGATGGGGATAGAAACGCCGATGGAGAGAATCTGGCTGAAAATAATCAACTCGATACTTATGGGGATAGCACGCGTTAACTGGTCTATGACCGGCCGCCCGGTGAACAGCGAGACGCCCGCGTCGAAATGGGCCAATCCCCACAACCAATCCCCATATTGGACGTAAACGGGCTTGTCCAGTCCCAGCCTCTCCCGCATCTGTTCCAATTGCTCCGGCCGGAGGTTTGTCCCCTCCTCGATCTGGGCCAGGACGGCATCTCCGGGAACGATGTGCATCAAGGCGAAGGTGGCAGTAACCACAATGAATAACGTGGGAATCATGAGTAGCAATCGTTGGAGGATGTAGAGTGGCATGTTGGCAGCTCCTTATCTCCACCGGGCCATCCCCCGTTCGATGGAGCAAAGAGGGGGATGGCGCCTGCCTAGAACTGGCGAGAGGACGGCTTTATTTACCGGTCGAACCAGATGTACTTCTCGTCGGGCTCATCCGAGGCTATGTCCGGAATGACCGCGTTCCTCACCCAGCTCTGCCATAGTTGTTGCTGGGCCCGCGCGGGATTTGGAATCATGCCCAGGGCCTGGTCGGCGCAATACCGGGAGAATTCTTGAAGGGTGGCGCCCCGCGCATCGCGGTCGAACTCCACCTCCTGCTGAGCCATCCATTGGGTCACCTTCGGGTCGTCCACCCGCATGAAGTTTCTGGGGCCACCAGGCACAAATCCACCCAGCATCTCGTCGGGCTCGACTCCGGTGCTGTGGGGCTGTTGCACCGTGTCGAAGTTCCCCTGGATCACGGTGGCGCGTCCCTCGCCCACCGGAACTGGATTTAAGGTGACGTCAAACCCCGCAGCCTTGAGATCGGCCTGCCTCATGACCGCGATGTCCTGGTTGTCCTGACTGTAGCTGGTGAAGGTCATGATCTCAAACTTGAACTCGCCGGGACCGAAGCCGGCTTCCGCCAGAAGCGCTTTAGCCTTCTCCTGATCATACTGATAGAGTTCCCGTAGTTCGTCCTGCTCCAGAGAGAAGCCACGAAGAGCCGTGGGTATGCACCCGTTGTACTTTCCCCGGCCATTGTACAGGTCCTGGATGACTCGGTCGTTGTTAACGGCGTACCGCACAGCTTGGCGGACCCGGACGTCCTGCCATTTGGGCAGCTCCATGTTGAACATGAGGGCGCTGGTAGTGTTGGCCAGGCCCGTGGTCTGCCGAAGACTTACGTCGGGCAGAGCCTTTTGGATGCGCTCGAAGTCCTGGGCCCTCGTGGGCTGATAGTAGTGGATCTGCCGGGAGACGAAAGCCGCATCTCGTGCCGAGCGGTCGGGTATGACAAACCAGTGGATCTCGTCCAAATAGGGATATGGCTGTTCGAAGTAGTCCGGGTTTCGTACGTAGGTGTAGCGGCTGCCCGGCTCCTCCCTCCCGTACAGGTAAGGACCTGTCCCTACCAGGCTGTCCTGGGCCACGCCGAAGTCCGCTCCCTTGGAGTCCACGAATTCCTGGTTGGTGATCCAGGCCGCCTCGCCATCGGCAACCCTGTAGAGCCAGGAGGCCAGGGGCCTGCCTATGGTCTGGACCACTGTATAACGGTCTGGCGTTTCAATACTAACCAGGCCATCATAGAATCCCGAGAACCGGGATGAGTCTTCGTTCATACGCTTCCAGGACAACCTGATATCCTCGGAGGTCAACTCCCTCCCGTTGATGGGCTCCTGGTTGTGCCAGCGCACGCCTTCCCTCAACTTGAAAGTAAAAATCGTGCCACTATCATCGATGTCCCAACTCTCGGCAAGGTCGGGGAAAAAGGTGAGATCCCCGTACTGGGCGTTCTCGGGCCAGGCCAACGATTTGAACCTGATCACTCGGTTGTGGGTGAGATGCACGTGGTTGGTCAGAAGCGAAAAACTGGTGGCGTGGGGATCGAAGGTGGGCGGATCTGCTGTCTGCGCCAACGCCAGTATCCCGCCATACTTGGGTTGCGGCACTTCGGCCGGCGTAACCGCCTGTGGCGCAGGTACCGGAACCTCTTTGATTACTTCCTTTATTACGGAGACCTCTTTCACCACCTCTTTGACCACCACCACCTCTTTCTCCACCACCACGTCCACTGGGACCTCTTTAATCACTTCTTTTTCTACCACAACCGGTTCGGCGGCGGTGCCGCCGCAGGCCGCTGCAACCAGCATCAGGCCAGCAACCATAGCGGGCACTAGGAGTCCTCGTTTCGTCCACAAAAGTTTGATCATTACTAACCTCATCTGGGTGTGATGGTGCCCGTCTACGGCTTTTCAGGAGTCCGAATGCGAAACGGCTACCCGAATGGCTGTCAGAGAGGGTTCCTCATGTAAATCTGCTTTGAGTTTTCCCGCATCTGGATGCATATGTACTCTTGCCCTACTCCTTTGTCAATAGCTTCTGTCAATAGCTTCGTCATTCTCGGTTGGGCACACAAATAACCCTTGGATGGCAATGGCAGGTTACACGCTCATCACAATACGGTTAAAGCAATCTCCCAAAGAGCAGGTAGGCCAACATCCCAATTTAGAAATAGAATCCGCAACCATGCTTGATATTGGAACCTACTATCAACTTCAAGGTGGGACCAACTCTGGTTTCTACTAAATCAGGGCAGGCAGGTCCAGCCAGACCGTGATAAGAATCTTCATTCCACCTTTCGCCGATCATCTGTGTTGCTGCGTCGTAATCCGCAAAGGATGCTGCCCATTTGAGCCGTATAAATTTGTGCTAGACTGAACCAGTCCGGCCCCATTGCCCTGACACCCTCGAGTACCCGTTATGGTAGACAGGGCGGTGCCTCGGGGTTACTATTTGACTCGTGGTGCCTGGGTCAAACTAACAAAACCTAAATCGGTCTCACCGCCACAACACCCGGTCTTGTTCCACAACATCCATTGATGAAACAGCGGAGGGACGATGCCCAAGATAATCCCGGTAGCCGATGATTTGAGCAAGCCTTTTTGGGACGCAGTGAACGAGAAAAGGTTCGTCCTGCAAAATTGCGCTGCTTGCCACCGGCTCCAGTACCCGCCACGGCCATCATGCATGGCCTGTGGCTCCGGCGATAAACTGGAGTGGAAAGAGGTGGAAGGCAAGGGCCACATCGCTACCTCCATAGTGATAGAGGATGGACGGCTGAACCGGCGCATGCCCGATCAGCCTTATAACTTGGCGATGATAACCCTGGACGAAGACACTAGCATCAATTTTTACTCCAACCTTCCGGGGGTCCCGCCCTACGAAGCCCCGGTGGGGGCCGCGGTACAGGTGATCTATGAAGAGGTCGCGCCCAACCAACTTATCCACGAATGGCAGGTGGTAAGTTAACCGCGCAGCTCTTTCTAACCGGCGTAAACGAATTCATTGTTTGAGAATAGGTGATTGATGGCTACGCAGAACCCGTATCAATGGCGGAGAGATAAAGATGGGATGGGAGTCTGGGAACACCGGGGCAAGGTCGCGGTGGCCGGTTACGGCCATTCTCCTGTCGACCGGCGCTGGGACGAGACATCGATGGATAAGACCGTGGGCGCCTATTCCATGCTGGCCTGCGAGCGGGCCATGGAGGACGCGGGCGTAACGCCTGACCAGATTGACGGCGTCATCTGCTGCCAGAGCCATATAGCCGGCGGCGCGGGCGGCACGGCATCTAACTGGGCGCCCCGGCCCTACTTCGACGCGCCTTACGACTCGGAATGGGGCCTCACACTGGTGAACGCCGAGTGGCTGGTCAAAAACATGGAGTTGCCCAACGTCAAATACACTCCGTCAAACGTACCGGCTATCGGGGAGATGATGGGCTTGGCCGCCCAGTCGGTGGCCGACGGGCTTTGCACCACCTGCTTGGTGATCTATCCCACCGGCAATCTCCAAGGCAGGTATCGGCGTGGCGGAGAGAACGCGGAAGATTATGCCAAGGGCGCCCGCCAATGGACCGTTCCCTGGGGAAACCACGGAGGAAACGACTTCATAAACATATTCCCCCACAACCAGTATTGCCTGAAATACGGGGGAACCCACGACGACCTGGCTCCGTTCGTGGTCAACCAGCACCGTAACGGGCTGATGACGCCATGGGGCTTTAACGCCTCCAACGGCATCGATCAACTCACCGTGGAAGATTACGTGTCGTCCCGGTATATCCTGAATCCGTTGCGGTTGTGGGATTGCGACCGCCCGGTCAACGCTTCGGCGGCTTACCTATTCACGACGGCGGAACGGGCCAGGGACATGAAACAACCACCGGTCTACGTCCTCAACCATTCCCAGCACAACTTCTCCAACCGCACGACTCAGCCCGACCTGAACGAGATCGAGGAATGGACCGACATCGCCGCCAAGAGGATGTACGAAGGGTCTGGCCTCAGCCCCGCGGACGTTGACATCTTTAATCCTTACGACGGTTACGCAACGATGAGCCAGTTCTATCTGGAGGCCTTCCAGTGGCATGGCGTGAAGCGAGGCGACGCTTTCGCATTCTTTAAAGACGACATCAGGGTTGAAGGCCCGCATCCCTTCAGTTCCAGCGGTGGCAACCTGGGGAACGGCCGCACCCGCACCGCCATGTATACCGACAGTATCGAGCAGCTTCGTGGCACGGCCGGCCGTCGCCAGGTCACGGTGCGGGCCGAAACGGCGCTTGCCGCTTTCACCACGCCCCCCAGCGGCGGATGGATGATGTTCGGCAAGCACTCCAGTTAGCGGTTTTGGGCTAACTGATTCGGAAGATTACTTGAAGGACCCGGTCTGAAAGTATCAGTCTTCATAGCGGCCAGCGTTGACGGATTCATCGCCCGGGGGGATGGCGGCCTGGATTGGCTGCCCGGCGCGCAGGAAGGTGAAAACGGCGAACGTGGTGACGAAGACCATGGATTCGATGAGTTCATGGATTCCATCGATGTGTTGGTCATGGGGCGCAACACCTATGAAGTGGTGCTTGGTTTCGGTGAATGGCCCTACGGCGAGAAGCGGGTCATAGTGCTAAGCAGCAGACCGGTTCATATCCAAGAAGGTCAGGCCGGGACCGTGGAATGGAGATCATGCTACCCAACCGAGTTGGTCAAAGAACTCTCGGATTCCGGCGTCGGACATATATACGTAGATGGTGGGAAGACGATCCAGGGTTTCCTGAGCGCTGGCTTAATCCAGGAGATGATCATCACCCAAATACCCGTCCTCATCGGCAGCGGCATCCCGCTGTTCGGTCCGCTGAGCAATGACGTCCGTCTAACCCACATTGAAACCCGGTCATTCGACAATGGCATGGTGCAAACCAAATACCGGGTGATCTGACCGAAACGATCTTTAGCAAAATCTTCGGCCCCCATGAGAGATGAGATGCCGGAAAAAGGGATTCTAGATGGTGTGCGTGTCCTCACTCTGGAACAGGTGCACGCCCTGCCTTGGGGAACCTCGTTCTTGGCGGACCTGGGTGCTCAGGTCATCCGGGTGGAAAGCGTGGTCCACCTCCAAGACCGCAAGTCCGGGCCTTTTCCCGGCGGGCGGCCCAGCGAGGAGTGGTGGAACGAAGGGGGCAACCTGGCCTACTTCGGAACCCGCAATAAAAAGAGCCTATGTCTGGAAGTAGCCGACCCCAAAGGCAAAGAGGTTTTCCTCAAGCTGGCTGAAAAGTGCGACATCGTCACCGATAACTTCCGGCCCGGCACCATGGCCCGGTATGGCTTTGATCACGAGAGCCTGGCCACGCTGAACCCGAAGATCATCACCTTGAGCTCCACCGCCTACGGCTACACTGGCCCCTGGAGCAGGGCCGGCTCCCGGGCCCGCACCGTGGATGCCTCCAGCGGGATGTCCTACCTCACCGGCTACGAAGATGGCCCTTCGCGCCGGGCCAGCAATAACTACATGGACCACTCGGTGGGCAACAACGTGGCCTATGCCCTGCTGTTGGCGCTCTATCAACGCGACAAGACCGGCAAGGGGATGCGCGTCGACCTGACCATGCAAGAGACCGGCGTTTCGGCCATCGGCCCGGCCATCCTGGAAACCCAACGCGGCATCTCCCGTTCCCGCCTGGGCTGCGGCCATCTGTGGAAGTCGCCCCACAACGTCTTCCCCTGCCGCGGCGACGACCGTTGGATAACGATAGTAGTATCCACCGATGGGGAGTGGCGGCGGCTGAAAGACGCCATGGATGAACCATCCTGGGCCGGCGATCCCCGCTTCGACACCGCGCAAGGCCGGTGGCTCCACCGCCACGAGTTGGGCGGCCATTTGTCGGATTGGACACAAACTCAGGACAATCAAGAGTTGATGGACCACCTGCAAAGCAACGGACTCACCGCGGGCGCGGTGCTGACGGCCGAGGACCTGGTGGCCAATCCTCATCTCCAGGCGCGGGATTATATCGAGGAGTTTGAGAACGTCAACGCGCCTCAGGCCGGTCCACGGAAATACGCGGGACGTCCCTTTCGCATGCCGGGGATTCCCATGGCAATCCGCAACGTGGCGGCCTTGGGCGAGCACAATGAGGAGATCCTGCGGGATATCGCGGGATTGTCTGTGGGCGAGATTACGGCCCTAGCCGAGGACGGGATCATTTCCAACCTGCCGCTGGCCACTGAGTCGCGGCCTTAGCTGGGTACCGGTTGTTGCCGCCATCGTCCCAACCGCTGTCATGTTGAGCCAGCCGCGGCGGCGAAACATCTGGGGCGGCGAATAGACCATGTGTTTAGATCCTTCGCCGCGCTCAGGATGACAGGCTGTGGAGTGGCCGGAGTTTAGTTGGACATATTATCTGACATAAAGATTTTGGAACTGGCCAATGGCCTGTCTGGGGCTTTTTGCGCCAAGTTGTTGGCCGACCAGGGCGCTGACACCATCAAAGTGGAACCCCCTGGCTGGGGTGACCCTGCCCGCCAAGAGCCGCCCTTTATCAATGGCGTTCCCCATCCCGATGGCTCCACCATCTTCTTGGCCTTCAATACCAACAAGCGCGGGATTACCTTGGACCTTGAACAGGCCTCGGGCCGTGAGTTGCTATTGCGGCTGGTGGCGGATACCGATGTCGTGATCGAAAGCTATCCGCCGGGTCATCTGGATGCCCTGCGTTTGGGGTACCCTGCCTTGAAAGAAGCGAATTCCGGTTTGATCTTGACGTCCATAACATATTTCGGCCAGACCGGGCCTTACCGGGATTATCAAGGGAGTGACCTGGTGGCTCAAGCACTGGGCGGTTTCCTCCACGCGGTGACCGGGTCGGCAGACCTTCCTCCCATGGGCACGGCCTTGGAGCAGATGGAGATCACCGCCGCCCGCAATGGGGCCATAGCAATAATGGCCGCCCTGTTCCACCGGCAACGTTCCGGAGAGGGGCGGCACATAGACCTTTCCACCATGGAAGCCGCCATCAGTACGCCCTCGGGCTTGATCCAGCCATACAGTTTCACAGGACTCAGCCCTATGCGAGGGGGCAGCGACGGAAACGTCATGGATGGGATGCACCTGCCCACAAAAGACGGCGAAGTGACACTCACCACCGCCGGCACCGGAGGGCGTCCCATGGAGGCCTGGGCAGAGTTCCTGGACG
Organism: Dehalococcoidia bacterium; assembly: GCA_034428715.1. GTDB lineage: Bacteria > Chloroflexota > Dehalococcoidia > Lucifugimonadales > UBA3495 > Io17-Chloro-G2. The sequence continues at coordinate 46,866 of DAOUHE010000351.1, forward strand.
AGCCCAAGCTGGTGGACGCCAAGTTCGCCACCCGTCAGAGCCGCATGGACAATTGGGAAGAGGTCCATAGCCTGGTGGCGCCGGTGTTGGCCCAGTGGGAAAACCTGGATCTGATGAAGGCGACCATGGCCAAGGGCTTGGTAGTTGGGTTGGTTCAGAGCCCACAGCAGGTGGTGGACTCTCCCCATCTGGCCGAGCGAGGCTTCTTCGTCGAGATCGATCATTTCGAAGCCGGCAGCTTGAGTTATCCGGGTCCCGGTTTCCTGATTGACGGAGTGAACCCAATGGAGGGCAGCAGGGCGGCCCCTGCCCTGGGCGAGCACAATTCTGAGATATTCGGCGATGAGTTGGGCCTTTCGGCTGAGGAACTGGGTCTGCTCCGCGCCGCCCGGGTCATTTAGGATTTTGAATTCTAAGGATCGACCCACGTTGCGCCATGGCTTAGCCCTCCAGCATCAAGGCGGGATATTCCCTCCAACCGCCAGCCTTCCACACGCTTAGCGCGTTGAATATATGAAAAGGTGAGATACATTAGATCCCAATTCGCTAAAGACCAAACGTCAACGGGCCAAACCTCCATTGGCCGCCCGGCCGGCGGCAGACCAGGTATCCCGGGCTCGGGTATCAAACGAAAAGTTTTATTAGAGTTTTTATTCTTCGGGCACCTTGTCATCCATTGGTTTCAGCAGATGTTGCCAATGTTTTTGCCGATGCTGAAAGCTGACCTGGGCCTTACCGATATTCAGGTTGGCGGGATGACCACCGCCAAGCAAGCGGCCGGGGGGTGCTCACCCTGCCTTCAGGCATCCTGGCCGACCCCTTCGGCGAGTACTTCACCGTTTTCAGCGAAGGCTACGGCGACTTCACTACCGATGATGTCCGGCTGGTAACCGGCAATCCGGCTCGCTCCTACCAGACTTTCGCCCGGGATTTCGCCCAGGTCTTTGGCAACGTTAGCCGCCTGGCTGCCTAAGGTCCAACCACGAAGGCGGCGAACATTAGTCGTCCCTTAGCGGCTCTGGCTATCGCCGCATCCAAACGCCACCGGAACCGACATCAACCAGCCACCCCCGGGCCTCCATGATCTGGAGGCCGGGGGTGGCTGATATTAAACAGATGGCATTTAGCCCACCCCTAAAGCGGACGCTGCCGGGAGCCCGGCGGTCCCGTGCCTTCGCGAATATCTTGTGCGGTAAGTTCGTCGACGCCCTTTGGCCACTTGCGTTTCTGCGAATCGCTCACCTGGATGGAGAAACGGCCTACCCCTTCCATCTCTACGTCTATGTTGTCTCCGTCTTGCATCGGTCCCAGCCCCTGGTGGTTGGTGCCCATGAATAGGACATCCCCGGGGCTGAAACTCTCTATGGCGCTGGCCCATTCGATGGACTCGGGAATCGAGTGGGCCAAGTCGTCGGTGTTGTAATTCACACGCAGCTGGCCGTCCACCCAGAGACGCACCTGGAGGTGGTGGGGGTCCGGGATCTCGTCCTTGGTGACGATGCAGGGGCCCATGGGGGCGAAGGTTTCGAACGACTTCCACGGCGATATGGGCATGCTGGTGGTGTTTCTGCCGCCCCCGCCGCGCTGGTTGGCGGGAAGCCTGGCGGACACATCCACGCCACAAGTGTGGCCGAACACGTGGTCCATGGCCGTGGCTTGGGTGACATTGCTGCCAGGCTTTCCGAACACCAAAACCAATTCCGCCTCGTGGTGGAAGATATTGATGTCATCGGGCGGCAGGATCACCGTATCGCCGGGACCGATCACGGCGTCGGAGGATTTCAAGAATCCCCACATGGGCGATGGTTCTCTTGCGCCGAACTCCCGGTAGTTTCCGCCCATGCACAGCACCTTGTTGGGCCGTGGCAACGGCGGTTGAAGCGATACTTCAGAGTGGGGGGTCGCGCTGCCTTCCCGTTCCATTCGCGCCAGTTCATCCCGCAGACTATCAATACGGGTGATTATGGCTTCCATCGCCTCCTGCCCGGTGAGCGGAGCAACCGCATTGCCGATGTCCACAACGCCGCCTTCTTTTAGCAGTCCCGGACGGCCTCCATTGAACAGTACCAGTTTCATAGGTATCCCCCTTTGATTTTTTACCGGGGATCGTGGCGCAGTCTTAGGATGTGCCACCGGCTAACAGTTGAAAATGGTAGTCTTGATGGAGGCGGCTTGTCCACTCTTAAATGAGGCGTTCCATCAGCGCCGCCTCCTCTTTTGAAAAGCCACCCGAATGCTGGACAGGGTTTGGATCACCCGGTTACCATGCTGGGTGTTTGTACGGGAAGCCGTTATCATCGAGATTGTTGATTATCCAAGGCATTGACCTTCGAAACCGTGATGCGTGTGGCGAATCGAAGGCGGAGTTTAACGCATGTCCACGGCTCGGGTCTGTATAACTGCCGGAGCGGTGTTTGGGCTATTGGGCGTGGCCGGTGGGGCTATGGGAGCCCATTGGCTTCAAAACATTCTGGACCCCGGAGATCTAAAAACCTTTGAAACCGGTATTCGGTACCAGATGTACCACGCCCTGGCCCTATTGGCCGCGGGCGTGGCGGCTGACCGTTGGAAGGCGGTTTGGTTCACCTGGACCTGTTGGCTTTTTACGGCAGGGGTCCTGCTCTTCAGCGGCAGCCTTTATTCCCTCGCTTTCACCGGCATCGGCCTATTTGGAGCGGTGGCTCCCCTTGGCGGGTTATGCTTGATGGCCGGCTGGGTATCGCTGGCGGTTGGCGCCCTTCACTATAAAACCCATAGCTAACTCACACACGGTATGAACGGAGTAGGGACATGGTAACGATCACGCTGGAATCCGGAGCATCGGTCGAAATCGCGGAGGTGCTGTACGAGTTCGTTAGGGACGAGGCCGTGACCGGGACCCGCTGGACCGCCGGCCAGATTTTCAGCATGTTGGGCGAGTTGGTCCAGGAGTTTGAGCCCAAAAACCGGGAGCTAATGGCCAAACGACCTAGCAGTCAAGATCAGATCGACCAGTACTACATTTCGAAGAGGAGCGCGGGTTGGGCGCCGACCCAGGAATCCGCGAGCCAGGATGCCGCCGAGTTTGAACGGTTTCTGGTGGACATCGGCTACCTGAAGCCCGAGAGACCCCCCAAAAGCACCCTTGGTTTCAGCATGACAACTCCCCAACTTGACGCCGAGATGGACCAGAATGGCCCTGAGCTAGTCACGCCCGTGACCAACGCCAGCATGGCGGTGGGGGGGAGCCAACGCCCGTTGGTGCAGCCTATATGACGCATATTTCCTCAGTGATATCCATCCAGAGATCGACGGCGAGGCAAACCGGCCGGCACGTCTCAGAATGGTGGTGGAAAAAACCAATGAATTTCTGGATGCCCACGTCGCGCAATGGGAGAACTGCGTGGGTTTCAATGACATAAAGTCTTACTCCGTGCGTTCAACCCCAGGGGGACCCAGCCAGCTTATCGGTCATACCATTGACGGCGCCGAGGTAGGGTTAAAGGAATCCGGTAAGTTTGTTGGATTCAACAAAGCCGGTGAAGATCTGTCCGATTTCATTTTGGTAGACAACGGATTGGGATTACATTTTCAACTTTATGACGGTGGCCACGTCAACGAGGAGACCGGCCAATTCAAAGACCTGATGGTGGAGTCGGCGATCACCAACATTGTCGACTTCGAAGACGCGGTGGCCATTGTCGATGCCGAAGATATGATGGTGGCCCTGCGAAATTACCTGAGCCTTATGAATGGTAGGCTCCGGGCCAACGGATCCAGGGGGAATCTGAAGACCATGAACTCAGATAAGACCTAGGTGGATGTGAACGGGGCGGCCCAGACGCTGAAAGGAACGAGTTTGATGTCCGTCCGCAACGTGGCACTACACGTTTATACGGATATGGTAAAGGTGAACGGCCAGGAGATCCCTGAAAGGATTCTCGGGGTTTTCTTGACAACCCTCATCGCCACTTTCCACGACAAGGGTTCCGGCGGGGATGCCCGTGGCGTTCATAGAGGGGCCGATGAAGGACGGATGCCCACGAGAGGCCCCAATAGTAAAAAGGGATACGTTTACCAGGTAACGCCTAAGCTGCAAACTGCCGAAGAAGCGGCCGAGCAAGTCAGGTTCTTCGAGGCCGTTGAAGGTAAACTGGGGATGGTGGAGGGCTCGATCCTCATCGGCATCATGAATGAGGAACTGGGTATGACTTTGCAGTTGGCCGACTCCCTGACAGCAGCCCAAAGCAGGACGTTCTTTACCAACACGGGGTTCCTGGACCGGACGGGCTCCCAGATACGGGTCCAGATGCATGCCGGGCCGGTTGACCTTAGGGACGACCTCACCCGGGGGATGTTTAACACCAGCTATGAGCTTCACAACGTGGACGTGAGCCTTCGGGCAGGTGTCCATAAGCGCTGCAAGATAGGCAAGGGAATGCAGGTCAGGAACCGGGCCATGGCGGAAATGATGGAGAGGAAGATAGACCATCCCCGGACCGGAGGCAATACGGCCTGGGTTCCGGCGCCCAACCCCAGCGCGCTCCATTCCATGCATTACCACATGATCGATGTGGACGAGGTCCAGAGGGTCATGGAAGATTCCCCCCCGCCCAACATAACGCGGAGGGACCTTTTGACCTTCCCCGTGTTGAATGGTGAAAGGCTAGCCGAGGCTGAAACAAAACAGACACTTTTACTAAGCTACGCCCATAGCATGGTCGCGTATGTCGCGCCGTGGGTACATGAAGGAATCGGGTGCAGCGGTGTGCGAAATCTCGATCTGATCGAGGAGATGAAGGATCGGGCTACCGAGAGGATCGACGGCGCAATCATCGCCAACTGGAAACTGCATGGTGTGATCAGTCAGCAGGAGATCGAAGAGGCGGTGAAAAAGGCGGCCGGATTAGTGGACCAACAAAACTCTGGACACCCCGGGTTTGTGGCGATGGCGGACACGCCGGAAAAACGGGATGGCCTTTTGGAAGAACCGGCCATAGCCGCCGTATTGCAGATCATCGATGAGGCATTGTCCTCCCCAAGCGCCTACGTAGAACGGGCCATTTTCAGAAACCGCCAGGCCGTCAAAGCCACTATTGGGTAGTGCGATGGCATCTCCGCATTGGTCCATTCCAGCCCACATTTCCCATATGGCTGAATATCCCTCTGAGTAAATCGTCGGCATTCTTTAAACCATTGTCCATTTGTGAGACGTTGGCCGTCGGTATGGCTATAATTGCTCCATAGCATGTCACTTTGCAGCAAGATGGCGTAAGCATCCTGGAGGCACCCGATGGGTGACGGCGAAAAGGCCCCTCTCCGGCTCCAGTTCAACCCCAAAGTCCGCCTGGAATTTCACGGCTCAACCATCACCTCAGACGCTGGTCTTCTTGCTTTTCGAGAGTTTGATGATGCCTTGGGCCTTACCGAAATCGCTGAGGACTACCTCCAGGACCGCCGCACTGGTCGCAATATCCTCCACCACCTGGTTCCTCTGCTGCGCCAGTCTATCTTCAGTCGCCTGGCTGGCT
>DAOUHE010000352.1:0-16930 GCA_034428715.1 Dehalococcoidia bacterium
CAACCTGCGGTCTCTGTGGAAAGCCAAGAGACGGTCCATGGGCGGACCGCCTCTTTTGCTAGCTCGTTGAATTGACCGCCAGATCCCTAAACCGCTCTGATCGCAGTCATCCTTATCTCAGACAGTCTCATCCATGCGCCCCTGCTTTCTGATCCCGATCTTTGCGTCCGGAAGCGTGATCTAAGTAGGGTTCAGGCTTGTTGCCCTTCCTCACCCAGGACACGCTTCATGGCCGATTGGAAGATCTCGTACGGGTGGGCGCCAGTAAACATCAGGTTCCCAACCAGGAATGTGGGAATCCCCCGGATGCCGTGCTGGAGCGCCTCGTTGTATTGCTCCATAACCGTGGCGGTGTGGTCGCCGGCTTCCAGGCCCTTGATCAAATCTCCGGAGTCTAGGTAGACGCTCTCGGCTATCTCACCAATCACCGACAGGTCGCCAAGATCTTTTCCGTCTTCCCACATCGCCTTGTAGGCAGCCTGGTGAAACTCCATGAATTTTCCTTGTTGTTGGGCGTGTTCCGTGGCTTCCAATATGTACATGGTATTAGGCGTGCGCTTCAGGGGGCGCATGATCAACCCGGCCTCTTTGGCGTAATCCCTCAGGGGCGCCGAAAGCTCATTTTCCGACTCCCCGGGACGGGGACTCCTAGCCACCCCCTCCTTGGGAGTGTCGGGGCGTAACAGATAAGCCCTTCCTTCGACGGCTATGTCGTATTCTTTTGCCAACTTCTCGACCCGCTCCAGGCCGACATAGCACCAGGGTCAAATGTAGTCGTACCAAAGGGCCACCCGAACCGGTGTGGCAACGCTTCCCGCTGGCTGTACCTCTTCGGCCATGACTTGCCTCCTATACTCACTAAATGCCAACTGACTAAATATCAATGAAGCATAACTTAAAACGTATGATTGGTTCTAGGCAGTGAAGGATATCTTAACTTAGAGTGTCCGGAGCGCCTTCCAAAAGCGGCAGGAGGTCACTGAGGGTGGAAATCTTGGGGCAGTCGTTCACGTCGGCCTGCCACCCGCCTCTATCGATCAAGACCGGGTGAATCCCTACTCCCCTGGCACCCATAACGTCGGAATGGTACTGATCCCCTACGTGCACGGCTTCTTCAGGCGCTACGGAAGCCCGCTTTAGCGCCGCCAGGAAAATGGGAGCATGAGGTTTTTCCGCTCCTGCCTCGGCGGAATTTATGCAAAAATCCAGGTATTGGTCTATGCCCAATTGCTTACAGATGGGGCCCATGTCCCTGCGTAGGTTGGAAAGAATCCCCAACTGGTAACCGTGGGATTTTAGCGACTCCAACGCTGGCAGGGTATCTTCGAACGCTATAAAGTCCTTGGGCACCGCCATGGCCAGCCGCCAAACGTCCTTGGCCAAGTCTAATGAAACCGGCAGGCCGGCGTTCTCCAACAATATCTGTTCGTATCTGGAAAAGAACGCCAGACGCTCTTCATCGCTCAGACTCACCAGGGGTTGGCGTCCGTTTTCCTCGTTGAAATACGCGTCCGCGACCGCGTAGCCGCGTTCCACTTGATCTATGTCGAGATTGAGTCCCAATTCCCGGCATGAGGCCTGTTGAATCTCGTCCAGTGGCGGCCAAAACCGGACCAACGTGTTGTAGAAATCAAAAGAGATTGCTTTGATCATCTACTGTGCTATAAACCAACCCGGTGGCAGGGACACCCTAGGCCGCAGCCCAGAGCGTCTCCGATTAGCCTACAATCCTAGGAGGCCGCCGAATTCTAACATACCTGGTCAGGCTTGTGAATCCTACCTCGAAGCCTGGGCGCCTGCTCAAGGCTCGGGCAATGCACCTATGTACCGGACCAACCAATCCTAGTGCCCGCCGGCCGCAGCTAGGTCTGAGCCAGCAAGTCCAAAACCTGGGCAACCTCGTCGGGCGAGTCCAACCGGTGCAAAGCCACAGTGGGCTGCCTGGCGGGCCCCACCAAAACGGCTATGCCGCCCGATTCCTGCACCACTTTAAAGCCGTCTTCATCGGTCCGGTCGTCGCCAAAAAAACACGTCAATGAAGCCTGTGGGTAGGTTTCCTGCAGCATAGTTATGGCTTTACCCTTGTCCCAAGGAAGGTTGGGCCGAACTTCCAGAACCTTTTTGCCGTAGGTTATTCGGGCTATACCAGATTCCACGTAGGGCGCAACCACCCGGCCGAAGGCTTCTTCCACTGCCTTGACCTGCTCGACAGGCGTAGACCGGTAGTGCACGCTGAGGGTGAGGCCCTTGGGTTCCACGATGACTCCGGGTATATCAGACAATGCCCTACGCAGTTCGCCGCTGACCTGGACTTGGGTACCGGACTGCTTCATCGCCTCTTTATGAACGAAATCCAAACCCGGTCCCTGAATCTCCAGCCCGTGGTTGCCCGCATAGATCATGCCGGGGATACCCACCTTGGCCGACACGTCCGCCAACGAACGGCCGCTGATCACTCCGGCGATGTACTTCCCACCTGAGACCAGGGTGGTCAAACACTCCTTTACCTGTTGCGGCAGGCTCGCCTGTTCCGGGCTTGGCATCAAAGGCGTCAATGTCCCGTCATAATCGAACAACAGCAGGACTTGGGATGCGCGGACCAACCGTTCGCTGATATTGGACCAGATGTGGAGTAAATGAGGCATCGACGTTTATTATGGACGGCTATGGTGGGGAATGGGTCATATGCGGCGGTTCCATTCAGGCGCTGGCAAACGGCCGCCGGGAGCGGCGCGTGCCCTGCATCAGGTTCACCAGCAGGTGGGCGGCCCACCTGTATATGTTGTTTTCGCGGACTATCGACCGCATGCGCACCATGCGTGAACGCCGCTCCTCAAGGGGCATTTCCACGGCGTCGCGAATCGAGTCGGCAAAGTGCTCGGTGGCATATGGGTTGGCCATCAACGCGTCGGTCAACTCGAGAGCCGCTCCCGTGAATGGGCTCAAGATCAATACCCCGTCCTCGTCAAACCGGCTCGCCACGTACTCTTTAGCCACCAGATTCATTCCATCGTGGAGCGAACTTACCACGCAAAACCGGGCCATGCGGCGCAATGCCAAAAGGGTGACGCTGGAGGGATCGGTGGGCATGTAGATGATGGGTTGCCAGCCGTCTTTACCGAACCGTCCGTTGATTTCATCCAGCAAGGAATCTATCTGGTCCGACAGGTGCTGGTAGGCCTCGATGTCGGTTCTGCTCATCACCCCGGCCTGAACAAATACCACCTTGCCGATATATTGGGGGTATTTCTCCAGGAAACGCCCCATGGCCCGGAATCGGTGGGGAATGCCCTTGGTGTAGTCGATCCTGTCGATTCCCAACCCCACCGATTTGCCCTCCAGGTTCCATTCCTGGGTGAGCCTCTGAATCTCCTCATCCACCTCGGCGCGTTGGGCATCGGAATTGATCTGTTCGAAGTCGACACTGATGGGAAAAGGTCTTACCAAGGTAAGGTCGTCTCCGCGGCTGACCATATTGTATTCGAAGTTCACCCGGCCCCTGCCGGCTCGGGCTACGGTCTCCAAAAAATTGTCGCAATGGTCGCCGATGTGGAAGCCCAACAGGTCGTTTGCCAAAAGGCCGTCTAGCAACTCGTCCTGCCAGGGGCAAATGCGGAAGATTTCGTGGTTGGGCCAAGGAATGTGCCAAAATTGGCCTGTTAAGATTTCAGGGTCCGCTTCCCGTAAAAGGCGGGGCAACAAGGCCAGGTGGTAATCCTGGGTGAAAACTGCCGCCGGACGCCCGTCAATCTCGTCCAGGACCTGTTCCGCGAACATCTGGTTTACTTCCTGATAGGCTTGCCAATTACCGGAATCAAAAGCGGGCTCTATGTAGGCGTTATGGCAAAGGGGCCAAAGGGCTTCATTGGAGAAACCGTAGTAGTACCCCCGCTCTTGCTCTTCCGTCAACCAAACCAGGCGAAGGGTGTATGAGGGGTCTTCGGGGGGAACCAAAATCCTATTGTGGTCGTCGACGGCGTACCGGTCACCCTGGCCGCCGCCATAGGCTACCCAGGTGCCGCCGCATTCCTGCATAAGCGGATCGATGGCGGTGGTCACGCCTCCCGCAGGCACGGCATAGGTCAACCGCCCTTCCACCAATTCGTGGACGTAGGGCTGCCGGTTGGAGACGACCACCAGGCGGTAGTCGCCTATCTCGCGTTGGACCAGACGGCGCAGGCCTTCTTTGGTCCAGATGGGTGCCCTCATCTATCCACCCGTCCAACCCACCATTCGATGTTGGGGATACAGCCCCGCCCTGGAATCTCGCGGCCGCGAGACTGATTCCCTTGGAGGATTCTTTCATAGCAGGTTGAAAAGGTCAACCAGAAAGCCCAGGAACAGCCAAATTGACAGACACCCGTGCAATGGATACGATACCGGCATTCCCAGGCATAAAAAGGACCTTTTATCAGGTTAGGCTGGGTCCACACCGTTCCAAAAAAGGAGAACTCATGTTTGTCCGCCGCGATTTGACCGACACTGTGCCAACCCCCGAAGGAGAAATGCATTATGTCAAGAAAGGAAGTGGCTATCCGCTGGTGATGCTTCACCCCCTGGGCACCTCCACCTGGGCGTGGCACACGGTGATCGATTCCCTGAGCCAGCATTACACCTGTTATGCCTTTGACATGCTGGGCCACGGCGAATCTGAAAAGCCCCAACGCCATTTCAACATTCCCGATTACGCGCTGGCCTTAGACCATGCCTGCCAGCTTTTGAACATCCACCGGGGCCATTATGTGGGCAACTCGGTGGGCGCTATCCTGGCTACGGAAATGGCGGCCAGCTTTCCGGAGCGTCTGGACAAGCTGGTGTTGGTGGGATGCCCCGTGTGGGATGCATACACCGCCAAACAACGCCTGCAGGAATCGGCCGCAGGTTATGACGATCAGGGGCTGCCCAAACCCCGCAGCCTACAGGAAACGAAAGAAGGCACCACCTTCGCCCAGCCCCAGCAGGAGTGGGTCGACGCCATGAACGGCACCCGCGCCCAGGCCGGGGTTTGGGTACGCAAGCTGATGGAAGCCCTGGCCCACTACGACGTGATGTCCCGGCTACCCAGGATCCAAGCGTCGTCCACGCTGGTGATGTACGGCGAAGTTGACCGTCTGCGCGATGGCGAAGACCTTCTGCACAACAATATCGTGAATGCCAGCAAGGTGGTTCTGCCAGGGTTGGGCCATATCCCCCAGATAGAGGATCCCGAGGCGTTCATCGGCGCTTTGCTTCCCTTCCTAAACTCGTAACGTCGCCGGGACTTGATTGAACGATCCGGGCCGGCGCCACCGTCTGCCCGCCGGCCCGGTCCTAACATCAACCCGCCGGAGGAAATGTTCATGACCAGCAGCCAGGGCCGGCAGCCGCTGCGCCTGATGGAGACCTTCCGCTCGGTGTTTTACACGCCCATCCACGTTGCTGTTGCCGGAGGCTTCCTGGAGGAAGAGGGGTTGGACGTAAGCTTTTCTACCTGCCCTTCCCAATTTCCCCATCCCCTGAGCGCTCTGCTCAACGAAGCGGCCGACATCGCCCAAAGCGGCATCATGCGTTCGATCATCGCCTCAGATTGGGGCGCCGAAACGGTGCCATTACACTTCGCCAAGATCAACGCCCGGGACGGATTTTTTGTGTTGGGCCGGCGAAGCTCCAGCTCAAACTCGGGCCCATTCAAATGGGAAGACTTCACCGGGTCGCAGGTGATCCCCGTGGGATTTTCCCCAATGCCTTGGGCTTCATTCCAATACGCGCTTCGCAGCCACGGTGTAGACCCCGGCGGCTTGAACCTGGTAACCGGCCTTGACCTGGAGGACGCCATCGCAGCGTTCAACCAGGGACAGGGCGATTTCATCCATCTGCCCGAACCGGCGGCGGAACAGGTCCTGGTCCACGATGGAGTAGACCTGGCAGTGGCCCTTGGACCGGCCAACGGCCACATCGCCTACAGCTCCTTTGCCGCCACCAACAAATTCCTGTCGGCCAAGTCCGATCTAGTGCTCCGCTTCACCCAGGGTTATGCCCGCGCCCTACAGTGGCTAGCCGGCAACGATGCCGCCACAGTGGGCGGCGCGGTAAAGGAATTCTTTCCCGGGGTTGACCTGGAACTCATCGTGCGTTCGGTAGACCGATACAAAGCCCAGGAAACATGGCCCGCCGAGCCAACCCTCAACGAGCCGGAATATCAAGGTCTACAGGACATACTCATAGCGGCCGGCATGGTCAAAGAACGCCAGCCCTACACAAAAGTGGTCCGGCCCGGCATAGTCCAGCAAGCATTATCACGGCCGGCAGCCTGACATCCAGGAGCCGGCTTAAATTCCTGCCTCAACAAAGTGAGGATACATAGCGTGACTTGTCCCCAGTGCGGCCAGGAAAATTCGCCTGAGATGAGATTTTGCGGGGCTTGCGGCTCGGGGCTGTCCACCCTCTGCTCTTCATGCGGTTTCGACAACCCTCCATCCTTCCGGTTTTGCGGCCAGTGCGGAACGCCGCTGACGACAGGAAGCGGCGATTCAGGCCCAGCCAGTGGCCCTCCCACGGCCGTTTCAGGCGAGGCCCAACCGGAACCATCTTCACCCCAGCCCACCGATTTCGCCGGTGGCCGGTATGAAGTCAAGCGGTTCCTCGGAGAAGGCGGCAAGAAGAAGGTCTACATGGCCCACGACACGACGCTGGACCGGGAGGTAGCCTTCGCCTTGATCAAGACCGAGGGCCTGAATGACACCTCACGCACCCGCATCCAGCGGGAAGCCCAGGCCATGGGGCGGCTGGGGTCTCATCCCCATATAGTCACCGTATTTGATTTGGGCGATGAACCATGTAGGGGCGAGTTTGAAACTCGCCCCTACATGGTCACCGAGCTGATGGGCGGCGGAGACGTGGAAGGGTTGATAGAGAAAGCCGAGGGCCATCGGCTTCCATTGGAGCAGGCTATTAGCATCGCCGTTGAAACATGCCGGGGACTAGAGTTCGCCCACAGCCGCGGCATCGTCCACCGGGATCTCAAACCCGGAAACGTGTGGCTAACATCGGACCCTTCGACGGGCTCAGGACAGGCTGTTGCCAAGATCGGCGACTTTGGCCTGGCGGTAGCCTTGGACCGCTCCCGCCTGACCACCGAAGGCATGATGGTGGGCACACTTTACACCCCACCGCCAGAGAATAAATGAGAGGCCCAAGCTAGCCTTCTGCGACTCATCAAGATTCTCGGAGCACATGGGCACCCCAATTTTAGGATCGAATTAGGGGTGTAACTACGCTAGGATAGGAATGGTCACCCGAACGAGCGCAAATCTGCTGTCGCCGCCGTCCTTTCCAGACAGTTCTGTTAAACGCCTTGGCGATTAAAGACGGCCCAGAGTCTACAGGAGCAAGGCTAAGCAGGTGCGGCGAGTAAATGGTTCGCTATACCCTCAATCCCCTCCCAAAACTCTTTGGATGGGGCACGTCGAGTATTTGTGGATATGACCCAACACCCGTCGGTGCTTTTGGCTAAGATTATCACGTCCGGCCCTTTTTTCATGGCTTTCTTAATCGAACGGTCTCCATTGAGGCGAGCAATGACTCCTAAGCTTAGGTCCACACCGTCCCAACGCCTAAACAGCCCCCGAAGAATCCCCTTTTTATTCCTGATTAAGAGCAATGGGAAATCTTGACTTCCCACTCCAGTCTTGCGTGAAAGCCTTGGGTCGGGGACCCAGTAGTCTGTATGGTAGGCCATAGCAGTAATCCAAAATCAGTTTACTGAGCCAACTCTTGCTGGCCAATCTTTCCAAACATTTACCCACTTGATAGGCGTACCGGTGACATAAATCACCCCTAGGGATGGACCAACGTCAGGATCTATCATCTCCTCTTGGCATCCCCTCGGTGCAAGCTCGGATATGATTCCAAGTTCTTGGAATCGGACGTAGATTTTGTCCCTCGTATTTTCACGGAATAATTTTTCCAGCCACGACAAGAAACTCATGATTATCAATCCTTTTGCTGGAAATGCTGGCGTGGTCTTATCGGCAGCAGACACCTGTTCGCAATAATAGCCGAGAGCCTTACCCGTAGGATAATTGACCATAGCAGCCAATCTAGGCGCAAAAGGTTGTCAGGCGATCGACTTCCCTCCACCAAGCCAATGCCATAACCAAAGCAATCAAGTGTTGGCGAAATTCTACCATCCATCACCATGAGAACCATGGCCGCCATACCTGAGGCCGCTTCCGTCGGAGTTTTTCCCTTTCGATAGTACGACTCACTTGCAAATATCTGCTTAAAATTCCTTTCCAGGGGTTGAAGTGGTTCCAACGGAGTGGGACAATGGACCTAGCCGGTCAGGGGGAAAAGGATTCCCTTGACCGGTTTTTTCTTTTCCCCCTGCCCTGGTGAATGTTTGGTTAGACGAGCGTGTCAATCATGGCAGCGAGGTTTTAGCAAATGGAAAAGGGCGTGGGGCAGCCTCGTCGATTACTCCTTCCGGTACCGATAAAGAAGGATGTAGGTCTCGGCGATGTCGTCAAGGGATTGACGGCAGCCGTCGGTATCAAGCCTTGTGGCGGTTGCGATGGCCGCGCCGCAGCGCTTAACCGCCTGCTTGTTCTCTCCGGTCGGCGTCGGAAGTAGTTGGGAGGCCGGAATTAAACTAGGCTGATATGGTAGCCCGAAACAAACGCAAGGCTGCTGTGTTGGGCGTCCTACTTCGCGACGGATCAATCACCACCAAGTCGCTGGTGGAGCGATGGAATCTGAGCTACAGCGGCGCACAGGCTTCATTGGAGAGGTACCGGCGAAGTAGTTTAATCAGCCGCCTCCGAGAGCCCGGTCCTGGGCCGCCAGTTTATCGGTACCAACTAACGAGAACTGGTCGCAGAAAGGCTGCCTGGTTCGTTCAACGAAGCCTGGTTCGCACTAGGAAGGCACAGCCCGTGGTGGCGCCGGTGGACCAGTCGCCTCGAACCGTGGTCAGGCCACCGATCCACCGGCGGCGAGTCATCCGCCCGAACGTCCGCGGCCGGCGGATCATCCAACCAGATATCCACGGGAGGCGAGTCGTCCGGCCAAAAATCCGCAGAAGGCGAGTAATCCGACCTACCAAAATCCGCAACCGGAGAGTAATCCGACCGAACGTTTATACGGAAGGTGAAGACAATGTCAAGAATCATAATGGCTAAAGTAATTTTGAGAGATTCCTGTGACCCCGGTTTGCCTGGAGACTGTGCGCCTGTTATCCAGGTCGCAGAGGCATCTGAATTAGAGGGGCTCGTTTCGGAACACGGGGTCATCTTCGAGGAGCCGATTCAGGAAAAAGAGGAAACGTTCGCAGATTCAGTGGATTATGACGAACCACGGGAAGACGTAGCCGGGGATAACGAACCATGGGATGCCCCAGTCGAGGTCCCAGAAGGGCCCGAGATGGAGGGGGACTCATGCCCCGTAGACGAAAAACCCTGGGATGAGTCGGTCTGCGGAGAACTCGAACGCCGAATCCTTAGTCACGTACTGGAAGGATGAAATCGTGAATAATCAGGCTGGTATGGTCTGCCCGCGTAACTCGAAATGGCTCGCCAAGATGTTGGATGTCTTGCCGCGTGGTCTTCGTGGGAAATTGGCCCCATACGAGAACTGCTTCAAGGTTAGTCGGAGCGTGGTTAGCGCGAGACAGCGCCAACCGAAGAATGGCAGAACCGTTGTTAGGCCAGTGCTTCGGTAGCGAACGCCCAACATCACCTGGAACGGCTTAGTCGAGAGCAATGTGTGGCGTCGGCATCATTTAAGCCTGCACTTGGACGGGGCGGTGGGGGAGGGAACCTGTCTCAAAAAAGCCGGTCCTTGAATGGGTATAAACAGTTAAAATGGGTGTCATCTTGGTGTAGGGGGATGAAGATGCCGCTACGGCCCGGTGAATCGAGAACAAGCCTGGCTGCTTCCCCCCGACCGTTGATGACCTCCTTCCAGAGGATCACCCGTCTCGCTTAATACCTATGGCTGATACCGGGTTCGCACTGAACCCCACCGCCGATGCCACAGCCCTTGTTTGCCTATGAGAAAGTGTGGACTACGAGGTTGCTTACCAAACACCCTACTAGTTGGACCGCCACCAAGCGCACCGTTTTTCCGGCGGCAGTGACAGGCACTGTCTGACTAATGCTGGCGTTTCCACTTCCGTCGGCCACGGCTGAACCAGCCACTTGGGGGCTCGCAATATCAACCGTCTGCCCAGGGCATCCCGGAATGGCCGTTGAGCCTGCGGTTGTCCCAAAGCCGAAGGTGACCGTCGCCCCGGGGGTGGCCTCGGTGACCTCCAGGGTATTATCCACGCCAGCCAACCCGGGGGTGGGGCCCGTTAGAATGAGGCTGTACTCGTAGGTGCCGATGTCGCAGGCTGCACCCAGGGGTCTGGGGATCCCCCGTTGGTCATTAGCTTCACAAGCATTCCCGCCGCTTCCAGGCGTGGCTGGATTGGCTGCATCAATGGCCGCACTGCCAGGCAGCAGGGCATGGGTCTCAGTAGGGCCGCCATAGTTCTGCAACGGCGCAAGCATCGGGTCAAGGGCGAGATCCAACGTCCCTGTCACATCACCTGCCGCAGCTACATAGCCACAACCAGCCAAGTGGCCGACCAAGTTGTGGCCCAGATAGGTAGGAGAGCCAGCGCAGTCCGGACTGCTAGAACCCGTGTTCCCTGCGACAATGGTATTGATCAGCTCTACCGTGCCGACGACGCGATTGATGCCCCCACCAACATTATTAGACGTGTTCCCGCTGATGGTGCTGTTGTTTATAGTTGCCGCGCCTGAACCGTTGAAGATGCCCCCACCACCATTGGCGTTGCCTGTGTTACCGCTGATAGTGCTGTTAGTTACGGTCAGCGTGCCCTGGTTGTAGATACCCCCACCAGCACTGCTGCCGGTGTTACCGCTGATGGTGCTGTTGATCACCGTCAGAGTACTCCCGTTGAAGATATCCCCACCCCTGCTGCCTGTGCTGCCACTGACGGTGCTACTAGCCAAGATCAGCAGCCCGCTGTTTTCGATGGCGCCACCGAGGCCATCTACGCCATGTCGGATGGTCACATCGGAGATAGTGACCTCCCCACTGGCGATGTTGAACACCCGGTAGGTTGCCACACCAAATTCGGTTGCCGCCTGGATGATGGTGTTCCCCGCCCCCTCGCCGTCCAGGATCAGGTCCTTGTCGATAGAAATCTGAGACCCAAGGGTCAGGGTGTAGGTACCCGCAGGAATATCAATACTGTCGCCAGGATCGGCAGTCCCTACAGCTTCCCGGAGGGAGCAGTCGGCGTCGCATATCCCGTCGAAGGTATCTTCTGTCTTAGTGACGGTAATCGGGGCCCCGGACAAAGTATTGATTATGAAAGGTCGGAGGTGGCATACAAGGCTTGCCACCGGACGAACAACGCGAGCGAATCCAATCCGCTGGCTTTGACCCAATTTGCTCGTACAACCAGACTGATTTCGTGAAGGAACGAGTTGCAGTCGAAGTTCAGTTTGGGAAGTATGCTTTTGTCGCGCACGATTTGTTTGTGAAGCACCTGAGTTTCTACGTCTCCGACATAATTGACGTAGGCATTGAGATTCTTCCGATGAAAGAGATGGAACGCGAAATGTCCAGCGGCGTTCCGTATTACGAACGTGACTTGCTCAACGTGTTGCGGCAGGGGCGCGGGGTGCCCGCTGTTCCACTATGGATGATCGGAGTCGCGGCATAATCCGCATGGAGGAAGGTATCATGCCACGTAAGAGGAAGGAACTAGGCCGCCCTGTTCGTCCCTACCCGCCTCGAATAGATGCGACAGCTGAAGAGATTGCCCAGGTCTTTCTTCGAACCGCCCCACCTGGTCCGGTCATCGACGAAGAGCGCATCTACTCTTGCGCTGACTGCGGACGGCAAGTCAACTACCCTGAAATCCTGTACCGTGATGGACGGTGCGCGGAACACACCAGCAGGCCACTCGCCAAATAGTCGGCGGGCCTTTGGGTAATCAAGTATATAATTCCCTTTTTTTAGGCATGCCCATAGGATTCCTGCTGGGAGTGCTCATCTTTATGCAGATGGGTGGGGCCTTTGGCTTTGTCATTGGTACGACTATCAGCATTGCCATCCCTCTCGTTGCCGTCATATACGGCTGCGAGCTCGATGCGAGACGCCTGAGATCGCGAAGAAAATGTCCACCCCAAAGTGCACCTGGCATGTCAGTGATAAAACGGGTTTTCATTTGGATCGGAGTCGGAGTAGCTGGGCTTGCCTGGTGTATCATATTCATCGTGGTTCTCGCGGCTATCATCGGTGTCAGTTTCGATCATGAGCCCGCCGTCGCTAGAGAAATGCTTGACCTAAATGAAGCCAACGACATTAACCGGACAATAACCCAGGGATTCAGGGCCGAGGGCGCGTTCGTGACCTCTGCCTATATTAAAAAAAGGGGATGCCGAGGGGGTCCCAATCCAGCGAATGTTAGTCCCACTATATCTTGATGACGAGACTTGAGTAGTTCGAAGGAGCCTTCTAGCCGTGGGCCTAGATTAGGGAATCGCCGCGTTCGCCAGGCAATTGCAGCAACGTCCGTGACCAGCACCACAATCAAACCGGTAACGAGGAGAGTCACCCCAGCGGCAGCGGACGTGGCCGGATGCACAACATTGGGAGAACTGGTTGAAGCCCATAATGCAGTGGCGAGCAACGCGGTGATTTGGATCACGTCCCACGGCGAGCGTCCAACTCCGAGTAAGCGATTCCACATCAATCTGCCCAAATTAACGGGCCGATAAAATCCGCGACCCAGTCCGTGGGTCAGATGATAAGAAACGGTCTTTAGGGTTAATGCGAGGATGATGCTGGATACGAGGAGGACGATTATTAGCCAGCCAGACCAATGCGCGGGGAATATCAACGAAAATATGTTCATGCCGACCCTCGACAATTACCAATCATTAGATAGTTAATCACGCATTACGGCTGTCATCGACCTGCGCCGTTCGTACGGGACTCACGCATGGTCGTGGAAGCAATAAGGTTGATCACCCCTTCAGATTTGTAATCCTAGTTAAATTGTCATACGGAGGCTGCCAAGGAGTTGTTCGCAAACACGGGGTCCGTGCTACAGGAAAGGTTACTGTAGATGCCGGGAGATGAACATTTGACGAGGGACGCGGAAAGGAAGTCCTTTTGGTGACCCTGATTTTACAACCACCCAACGCAATAACAGAGTGAGTGACCCCGGTTTCGGAGCAGCTTCGTGGGTTGGTCACAAGCATACTTTCAGCGAGGCCGGCGTACGTGCGTCTTATCTAAATTCCAGTTCTATGCGACCGTCATTGTAGACGTGGGCGGCTCTGATAATCCCTTGCAAGATGGCCTTGGCCTGTTGGACGTCCATCCCTTGGAAATCTTCCAAGAATGATTCAACCTTCACCGGCACGGTGGCAACCTGGGACTCCATGTCCTGCTGAGCGGCAACCCTAGCCTCTAAGTCCGTCTTGAGGGCCTGCAACCCCTCCTGTTCCTCGCGCCGGACTTCTTGGCGCTTAACGAACTCAGGCTCGGTCATGATGCTCCGGTCGACCCGGTCCATATCATCCAAAAAGGCTTGATCTAACTCGCCCAGCCGAGCACTGACCCGTTCTAGCTCGGCTTCATCCCTGGTGTCCGATTCCTTTCCCTGGGACTCCAGCAGCTGCCGTACCATTTCGGGGTCGCTGTATTGGCCAATGTGATTCAGTATGGCTTCTTCCAGACCTTCCTTGCGGTGGGAGATTTGTTGGTCGCAAAGGGCACGGGCCATCTTTTTGTTGGTGCAAACGTAGTACCGATGCCGATTGGGGCCGCTGGACGATCCAGTTATAGCACCCTGGCAATGCCCGCAGCGAAGGATGCCCGTTAGCAAATACAAGCTGGTATTAGTACGACCTCGGTGCTGGTCATCCCGCCTGATGGTAAGGCGCAGTTGGAGGGTGTCCCATTCCTCGGGGTTGAGTATTGCGGGGTAGGCGTTCTCCCTGATGATCGGTTCCCCTTGGCCTTTAAACATCGAGTGCCCGGCCATCGCGGGATTTAGGAGGATCAGCTTCAACGATTGGGAGGCGAACGGCGCACCGCTTTTAGTCCGGTAGCCCAGCCGGTTCAATTCGTCGGCTATCGCTTTGTAACCCAGGTTCCCCACGGTAGCTAGCTCATGGGCTAGCCTGATTGCCGCCGCCTCTCGTGGTACTTGCTCCACGCCCACTGGCTTGCCTTTTGAATCATAAATCTTGGTATAGCCAAATGGTAGCTTGCTCACGAGTTTCCCCTGCTCGGCTGCTTTGCGAAGTGCCATAGTTACCCGCTCGGATGTCCGCTTGCTCTCTGCCCCAGCTCTCACTGCCTTGAGCAACAACAGCTCTTCTTCTTCGAGATTTTCGTTGATCGACCGGACGGTAACTCCTTGCTCCTGTAACTCCCAATATCGCCTTAAGATTTCCTTGGGGTTTCTTCCGAAGCGGTCCAGGTAAAGGACTACCATGTTTCCGATGCCTTGCTCGGCCACAAATGCTAACATACAACGGTATTGAGCACGATCATCCTTGCGGCCAGAGGCAACGTCGGTGAAGATTTTCACCAGTTCAAGACCGTTGGCCTCGCAATAATCCCTGATAGCGGCTTCCTGGACCTCAAGGCTTACGTGGTGTACCCCAGCCTGAGCGAAAGAGCTGACCCTTAAGTATCCAACGGCGAGTTCCACCTGTATCGCGGTTATCATAGCAGCCTCAGTATTTGAGATACCATGAATTTAACACGCTACAGGTGTAACGTCAATGTATATACAGTATCCTACATGCCTCCGGAGCAGGCGATGGGAGGCGAAGTCACCCCCAAGTCGGACCTGTATTCCCTGGGAGCCATGCTCTACGAGATGGTCACGGGAAGGCCTCCCTTCCTAGGCGACGACTCGGTGGCCATCTTAGGGCAGCACATCAACACCCCGCCGGTGGCGCCTGCCTGGCACAACGGGCAGTGCCCGCGTCCTTTAGAAGCCCTGATCATGCGCCTCCTGGCCAAGGACCCGTTGGAACGGCCCGAGTCGGCGTCGGAGGTATTTGCTGCGTTAGAAGCTATAGATTTGGCTGATGACGCAGGGGCCGCAAGACCTTGCGCCCCTGCACTGCGAGGAACACTCCCTGGACAGCCTGGCCGGAGGCGTGTTCGTTGGGCGGCAGCGGGAGATGGGGGAACTGAAGGCTTGCCTGGAAGACGGGCTTTCGGGGCGGGGACGATTAGTCACCTTGGTAGGCGAGCCGGGCATCGGCAAGACCCGCACCTCCCAGGAGTTGGCCACCTACGCCGGGCTGCGGGGCGCCCAGGTTTTGTGGGGACGCAGCTACGAAGAGCAAGGCGTGCCGCCCTATTGGCCCTGGGTGCAGGCCATCCGGTCCTACGTTCGGGAACGGGATCCGGAGCAGCTACGCTCGGAGATGGGTTCCGGGGCCACCGACATAGCCGAGGTGGTATCCGAGGTGCGGGAACGCCTGCCGGACCTGCCACCGGCGCCCCAGTTGGAGCCGGATCAGGCCCGGTTCCGCTTGTTCGACTCCATCTCCGCCTTCCTAAAGACAGCGTCCCAACGCCAACCGCTGGTGCTGGTGCTGGACGACCTGCATTGGGCCGACCAGCCATCGTTGATGTTGCTACAATTCGTGGCCCGGGAGTTGGGCGGCGCGCGCCTGTTGATCATCGGTACCTACCGGGACAGGGAGTTGTCCCGCCAACACCCATTAGCAGAAACCCTGGGCGAGCTCACTCGGGAGCGTTTGTTCCAACGGGTGCTGTTGCGGGGGCTGCCCCAGGAGGACGTTGGGCGCTTTATCGAATTGGCTGCTGGGGTGACTCCGCTCTCAGCCTTGGTCACGTCCGTTTACACCCAGACCGAGGGCAACCCGCTTTTCGCCACTGAGGTAGTGCGCCTTCTGGTGCAGGAGGGGGAACTTAGCGCCGACCAGGTCCGGGAGACCGACGCCTGGACGATGCACATTCCCGAAGGAGTGCGGGAGGTGATCGGGCGGCACCTGAACCGGCTGTCCCAGCGTTGCAACGAAACGTTGACCATAGGTTCGATCATCGGCCGGGAATTCGGCCTGGATCGGTTAAGTCTCCTGATTAATGAGCTGTCTGAAGGCCTGGTGCTGGAAGTGCTTGAGGAAGCCCTGGCTGCACGGGTGGTTGAAGAGCTGCCCCAGGCTATAAACCGCTACCAGTTTACCCACGCCTTGATCCAAGAAACCCTGGCCGAGGAGCTATCCACGACCCGGCGAGTGCGGATGCACGCCCGCATCGCAGAAGTATTGGAGGAATTGTATGCCTCTGATACTGAGAGCCATGCCGCCGAGTTGGCCCACCACTTCATAGAGGCGCAAACAGTCTTGGGCATCGAGAAGCCGGTCCGTTACTTGCTGCTGGCCGGTGAGCGCGCGCTGGCCACTTATGGTCATGACGATGCTCTTGCTCATTTCCAGCGTGGGTTGACGGCCAAACGAATCTCTCTCACCGCTTCGAAACCTGCAGATGACGCGGACGCCGCGGATTTGCTTTTCGGGTTGGGATGTGCCCAAGCGGCCACGGTGGAAAGACCACAGATCCATGAGGCTGTAGCTACCATGACCCGGGCCTTTAACTTCTACTTTGCGGTTGGGGATGTGGCAAAGGCAGTATCCATCACCGAGTATCCCGTGTTCATCACAGCCGGACAGCGTACCGGAATAAGCGAGCTTATCTCCCGGGCCCTAACACTAGTAGTCAGTCAAACTTGATATTAATGGTAACGCGAAAGATTGAGCAAAAGAGCTACCCTGACTCTGGATAGTGTTGATGGGAGGCGGTGGTATGGTCAGGGAAAAGTATGGAGTCCGGCTGACGGCGGAACAGCGGAACCAGCTCCAGCATCTGGTTCGTG
>DAOUHE010000353.1:0-5240 GCA_034428715.1 Dehalococcoidia bacterium
CACCACGTGCATATCCTGGAAATGAACGGCGACAGCTACCGCCTCAAGGGCAGCCGGCAGGACGCCGCTGCATCGTCTGCACCGGAGCAGGCTGGCGCGTAGCCCTCCCAAGGCCTTCTGCCCGCGGTCCCCGTAGCCATACCAACGCCCAAATCAGAGCCGTAAGCCATTATCTCGGTGGTACGGTTTCTCTCCGCCACAGTGGTATGCTTTGCCGCCGCCCTTGACACTCCCAGCCGGAGACTTAAAGACCGACGCTCCATAAACCACCGAACCCGCTCTTCCCTCAGCCACAGGGCCTGGAAGTCCGTAGGTAGTCTGCTACACCTACGTCAACATTGACAACTTTCGAGGCGCCGAGTACCTTTAGGATGGCCCGACAGGGTTCGAATCCGTGGAAGTACGCTCTTTGAAACCGGGTTCACCAACCGAGCAACGAGGAGGCGATTATGGCACGAGCGCCCGTCCCGACAAGAGAAATCGTCCCGGAGAAATACCGGGCTCTATACGACGAGGTAGTCAGCGAGAGAGGTGGTCCGCCAACCACCGGACCTGGCACGGTGCATCTGAACAGTCCCGAAGTGGCGAAACGGGCCAGCCACTTGTCGGCATATCTACGCCAGGAGTCCGGCCTACCAGCCAAGATCCAGGAACTGGCGATGCTTACCACAGCTCGGGAACTGGACTGCCAGTATATCTGGAACGCCCACGCCGCTGCGGGCCGCCGCGAGGGCCTGAGCGATGCCCTAGTCGACGCCATGCGCGACAAACGCGATCTGCCCAGCCTAGCGCCCGACGAATCCGCGGTGATCAACCTCGGCCGGGATTTTTACCGCACCCACCGCGTGAGCGACGCTACTTACCGAACGGCTGTGGAACAGTTCGGGGTCCATGGTCTCACCAACCTGACCAATCTGATGGGCTACTACGCCCTTCTGGCCTTCAACGCCAATACCTTTACAATAGATCTCCCGGCTGAGCGCGCCGAGCCGGTTCTTCCCATCTGAGCGCCCCAGTGGCAACTTTATCTGGTTAGCCCGTCTACCCGCGAGGAGCCAAAACTCCAGCCTCCAATCAGTCATGCTTTCGGCCAACTCCGAGGGTTTTTTCGACGTGTTAGTACCTTCCATGCTTGGTACGGATTTTCCGGACGGGCTACCGAAAGAGGAATGAGTCCGTTAAAGGGCGCGGATCTGCGAGGAATACTCATAACGGAGAATCTGATCTGCGCTCGTTTCGGACACAGAGCTGGGAGGCCAGTGTGACCGCCCGTTGGACTTTGACTACTCCGACTGGCTGATTAGTATTTCAGCGACCACGGTGACCGGCGGCACTATAATCTTGTGACCTTCCAGATTCTCCTGCCAGACTAATAGCGACACCCATATCAGGCCAGGCTCAAGGCAGGAGGCCGTAGGATCGGCTTTACTCATGAAATAGACCACAGCACCGGCTCCATCCAGTTTAGGGTAACCCAACGGAAGGAGGAACGATGCCTTACTACATGTACGTTGCCCTGCAAGAGGATGACAAGATTTCGGTTTTTACCATCGACCCCCAAACCGGAAAGCTAACACCTCAGGTTGAGGTATCCGTACCCGGCGGGCCGTTCACGCTGGCAATCAGCCCGGACCGGAAGTTCCTTTACGCTGGAACCCGCGAAACTCCACAGTTATTGAGCTTCCAGATCAACCAGGCCAACGGAGGGCTCACGCAGAACGGCACGGTATCGCTGGAGGCCAATCCCACCTACGTATCCACGGACCGCAAAGGCAAATTTGTGCTGTCGGCATATTACCAAGGCGCACATGCGGCGGTGCATCCAATTGGGGGTGATGGATCGGTGGGAGGCCCACCCATCGAATGGCTGGCCACGGCGACAGGGGCCCACGCAATGCAGACCGACCCGACCAATAGCTACGCATTTGTGCCTCACATCGCCGGCAACGGACCCAACGCCATCTTTCAATTCAGGTTCGACGAAAACACCGGGCGTCTTACCCCAAACTCGCCTGCTAGGGTGGAGCCTGAAGAATTTTTGGGACCGCGCCACTTTTGCTTTCACCCCTCCTTGGACATCCTCTACTTTTCCAACGAGCAGGACTGTAGCGTATCCGGCTATCGTCTGGACACTGCCACGGGAACGCTGTCGTTATTTCAAACCATAACCACCTTGCCGGAAGGTTACTCCGAGAGGAACACCTGCTCCCAGATTCAGGTATCCGCGTCGGGAAGATTCCTGTACGCTCCCAACCGGGGTCACAACAGCATCGCTTGCTTTTCGGTAGACACATCCACAGGACAGTTAACCGCCACTGGCAGGGTTGCCTCCGAGCCGATACCCAACGCCTTAAGCCTGGGCCCCCAGGACAAGTTTCTCTTCTCCGCCGGCCAGGAATCGGGCCGCATGGCCTCCTTCAGTGTCAACCCAGATTCAGGAGAGTTGACCCAGCTGGAAACTTATCCATTGGGAAACAGACCGGCTTGGGTGTCGATTACACAGTTGCCTGGATGACTAGAACCGTGTCCAGTTGGAAACGATTCAGCCTCATACTTCTATGAAAATCTTGGGTTCTGATGCCGGGAGGAAGAGATGGGAAGATTAGATGGGAAAGTAGCGCTGATCAGTGGCGGCGCCCGAGGACAGGGCGCGGCTGAAGCCAAACTATTCGCCCAAGAAGGGGCCAAGGTGGTCCTTGGCGATGTGCTCGACGAGGCTGGCATGAAGGTGGAGGCGGAGATTCGAGAGCTGGGGGGAGAAGCGACCTACGTGCATTTGGATGTGACCCGGGAGGAGGACTGGGTTTCGGCCGTGCAAGCTGCGGTTGACCGGCACGGTAAGCTAGACGTCCTGGTGAACAATGCGGGCATCAGTGGGACAGGCGCCGGTGGCGTCCAGACCAGTATCGAAGACGCTCCCGAGGAGGCATGGGACCAAGTGCTGGATGTGAATGCCAAGGGGGTGTTTTTGGGCACCAAGCATGCCATCCCGGAGTTGCGCAAGGCCGGTGGTGGGTCGATCATCAACATCTCCTCCATCGCCGGAATGATCGGTCTCGGGCGCGGCGCCGGGGCCTACGCGGCCTCCAAAGGAGCAGTGCGCCTTCTCACCAAGTCAACGGCCGTCCAGTACGCCACGGAAGGCATCAGGTGCAACTCGGTGCATCCCGGGTTTATCGACACTCCAATGACGGAACGGTCCCTATCAGATCCCGAAAACAGGGAAGACAGGATTAATCGGACTCCTTTAGGTAGAATCGGAACTACCGATGACATCGCCTACGGCGTGCTTTTCCTGGCATCTAACGAATCGTCCTTCGTCACGGGTAGCGAGTTGGTCATAGACGGCGGCTATACCGCCCAGTAGTCCTTGGAAGGCCCGGAATTCGACGAGTAACTGGTACCTCTAAGGATATGGCTGCACAATCAAGGCCAAACAAGTCCTACTGCAAGGCTGGGTAGGGTTCTCCCCAGCGGTCTTGGTAGACGACGTCGGCTAGGTGCCCGCGCCCTACAGGGCCGAAATTGCCCAGCGGGTAGCCAATGGGGAGGATGGCGTAGGAATGGACGCCCGGAGGCAGACCGAGTATGGCCTCGACCTCTTTCTCGTAATTCAGGTGGCGGGTCGTCAACGTTGCGCCAAGCCCAAGGGCACGAGCCGCCAACAACATGTTCTGTACCGCGGGATAAATCGAGGCACCGGACGAGCGGGATGGTCTGCCCTCACCTACCTCCAGGCACGCCACAATCCAGACCGGCGCTTCGTGGTAATGCTCGGTCAGATATTGCACCGCGTTATGCTGACGCCGGTAGCGGCCGGGACTGGAGCCCGGCGGCGGCTCGCTGGTGCTGTAGCGCGGACCCACCACTTCGTCGTACGCCTTCTGGTAGTACTCTTGCACCTGTTTCTTGATCGACCGGTCTTTGAGCACCAGGAATCGCCATCGCTGGGTGTTGCCTCCGCTGGCCGCGGACACCGCAGCCTCCAGAATCTTCCGGATCAGCTGGTCCGGAACCGGGTCGGGCTTCAGCCTGCGCATGGCTCGGGTTGTGTGGATGATCTTAAATAGGTCGGTTCCTCCAGTCATCCTTTCCTCCTCATTAGGTGAACTCTTTTTAATTCATGCGAGAGCCGCCATCGACGTTGATGGCCTGCCCAGTTATGTTTCTTGAATAGTCGGAAGCCAGGAATGCTGCCAAGTTGCCAATGTCTTCCGGTGTCTGTTCCCGCTTGAGCGGAATTGTTGCCTCGACCGCACGATCGAACAACAATCTGGGCGACAGGTCATCCGGGTTTTCGGTCGGCGAGATGCTGCGGCGAAAGGCGATCCGCTCCCACATCGGAGTCCATAGGAGTCCCGGACAGATGGCGTTGACGTTAATGCCGTACGATGCCAGTTCCAACGCCGCCGCCTGGGTAAAACTGATCACTCCGGCCTTGGACACATTATAGGGTGGATTGCCGGCACCGCCCTGCCTCCCTGCTATAGAAGCAATGTTGACTATTTTCCCGTAAAGACGCTCCTTCATGCCACGCTTCACAGCACCGGTCACCCTGACTATCCCTTTTACATTGACTTCATAAAGCATATCCCAGTCGTCTTCATTGGCTTCGTCACGCTCCTCGAATCCAGGGGCGGCGTAGATTCCTGCGTTGTTGACAAGGATGTCAATTCGTCCAAACCGGTCCAATACCTCTTCAACCAAATGGTCTATCGAATCCTGCTTGGTTACGTCGGCAAGGCTTGCCATGGAGTCTCGACCGGTTTCCGCAACCTCGTGAGAAACACTCTTAGCATCCTCCAGATTGATGTCGGCGACAACCACGCCTGCTCCGTGCCGTGCCAATGCCAGAGCGACACCTCGACCGATTCCCCGGCCTCCGCCAGTCACCACCGCGATCTTGTCTGTAACGTCCATTTAAACTTCTTCCCGATTCTGAAAATTAGGTTCACCGTGGGCCCTCGGATTATACCAGTGGCCGGGAATCTAGGAACCAAAGTTCCGGCCGGGGCGGGCGCTTGGCCGTATTTGACGTCCTCGGGATTCGTGATTATAGTTCGAGGCACACCAGCGGGTCGTATGTTCCGGGAATCAGCTTGACCTGGGAAATCACCGGGTAATTTCGCAGGTATGGAAAGGCATTGATTAAACTCATACGAAGCGTTGGTGACAGTAACCGCTATGAAGAGGCCACGCCGCCGGCCGGGGAGTTCGCTTCCGTCAGCGCTGGGGGGAAC
>DAOUHE010000354.1:0-2411 GCA_034428715.1 Dehalococcoidia bacterium
GATAGAAAAATTCTACCGTGCGATTTCATAATGAACGACACGCGATGAACGACAGACGCCGGGATCAATATTTTGCCAGATTTCCTGGATCCACCGATAACTGGCAATTTTGGTTCGCGGCCTCTGACACGAAAATCAGATTCTGGAGGTCTAATGATGAACCGTAATGGAATCAAGGTCCCCTCAGCATTGCTGCTCGTGCCCTTGCTGCTGCTGCTGGCGTTTGCCGTAGCATGCGGTGGCGCTGAGGCTCCGGCTGAAACCGATCAGTCTGCTGATCAATCCAGCGCGGATCCTGCCGCTGCCGCTGCGGCAGCAGCCCAGCCTACGGCGGCTGCCGAAGCCAAAGATCAGCCCGCGGACACGGCCAGCAATGGCAAAGAGTTGCCGGTACAAAAGATCGTCTTGGGGTTGATCACGCCCATCGACGATACGGTCGTGCCATGGTTGGGCGGTGTTGACTTCGTGTACCAGCACAGCCCCTTCATGGAATATTTGGTCCAACTAGACTCCGTGACCAGCGAATGGAAACCGATGCTGGCGAAAAGTTGGGAGATGAACGCCACCGGCGACGTTTGGAGCTTTGAGTTAGAGCAGGGCGTTCAGTTCCACCGCGGTTTCGGTGAGTTCACCGGAGAAGACGTGGAACACAGCTTCAAGCTGATCTGTCAAAGAGGTACCCGCGCCAGCTACAAGGGCGGTATCTGTAACGTCGACCACGTGGAAATCATAGACCCGTACAAAATTAACATTCACATGGTTAGCCCTTCTGCGGAGTACCTGTTTTACGCCGCCGAGTCCGCCGGCAACATGATCTCCAGTAAGGCCCAGTGTGAGCGGGCCGGTGGGTTCAACGAGGATGGCACTGCCACCGAGGGCTGCACCACCGAGCTCTACGAACGCATGGCCGGCACCGGACCTTATCAATACGATGGCCGGGTCCCCGAAGTTCAGGTGGATTACTCACTGGCTTTCCCGGACGGCCACTGGCGCATTGACCCCGACTACCCTGAAATGCGTAATACTTGGGTATTGGAAGAGGCCACCCGCCTGGCCCAGTTCCGCGCCGGTGAGACCCACATGACCGAGGTCAACCGGGACCTGGGCGACCGTCTGCTTGAGGAAGGCTTCAAAATTATCCAAAGCACCGCCCCGGCCCAACAGACGGCGTTCCGCTTTGGCGGGATGTTCTACAACGACCCTGAAAACTATGACCCCAACTTCCCGGTCACTGCTCCGGGCGAAATCGGAATCATGGTACGCAAGGCATTGAACAAAGCCGTCGACCGGCAAACCTTCAAAGAGGAACTTTACAAAAACCGGGTATGGGACTCCAAGGTCCACTCCTTCCACCCCGACCTGACCCCGTGGAACCCCCAGTGGGACGCGGACTGGGAGGCGGAATACGGCTACGATCTGGAAGCGGCCAAGCAGCTTCTGGTTGACGCCGGCTACCCCGAAGGGTTCGAGATTATCGTTCCGATGTACCCCTTCCCGGGCGCACCGGAGTTGCCCCAGATAGCCCAGTTCATGCAACTAGCTTGGGCAGAGATTGGAGTAGACTTGGTGCTCAGGGACGAGGACCGGGCTGCTGTGGTCGCCAGGCGCAACAAGAAAGCCAATCACGAAACGGCCTTGGCGACCACGCCTTCCTTCAAGGCCCAGGAAGCCCAGATGATGCTGTTCAACACCCATCGTGATGACGGCGGCACGGTCTATATGTACGAGACCAAGGAGCTGCGCGACCTGTATCACGTGTTGCAAACGACCATGGACGCAGACGAACGAGCCAAGGTTTTGATACAGATGGGGAACATCAAGTTCTACGAGCATGAGTGGATACCCCTGTTCTGGGTGCCCATCGAGATGGTGGTAGACCCCAATGTCATTTGCTCGTGGACTTTCCCCGGTTGGGAGGGCGGTGACTTGGGCAGCAACGAGGAGATCAAGGCGCCCCCCTGCTGATCCTCGCTTCGACCTCGCAACAACCTGATTTCAACGCACCGCGATTGCTGGGCAACCAAGCATTGCGGTGCGTATCGCCAATTGCGTTTGCCCGACTCGGTTAGGAGTTAAGGATGCAACGGTATATCCTTGTACGTGTCCTCCAGTCAATACTGGTGTTGGCGGTGGTGAGCGTGGTGGCCTTCGGTCTGGGGCACGCCGGCGGCAACCCCCTGGATGCCATATTGCCGGACGAGGCCGACGCCCAGGTCAGGGCGGACCTGGAAGAATTCTGGGGCATCAACGAACCGTTGCACGTCCAGTACTTCACCTACGTGAAGAACGCGCTACGGGGCGACTTTGGCAACTCCTTCAAATACCCAAGGTTCACGGTAGCCGAACTCATCAGCGCCCGTTTTATGGCAACGGTGCAGTTGGCCGGAGCCGGCCTCCTGGTGGCCGTGGTC
>DAOUHE010000355.1:0-31791 GCA_034428715.1 Dehalococcoidia bacterium
TAAAACTCGCCAAGCTATGGGGTAATTATAGCCATACCGACGGCCAACGTCTCACAAATGGACAATGGTTTAAAGAATGCCGACGATTTACTCAGAGGGATATTCAGCCATATGGGAAATGTGGGGTTAAAGGACCTCGTGATAAACATAATGGAACGGGCGTTGAGCGAAAGAGATGGGCATTCTTTAGGTGTGCTGATCGCCGGGGTCCTGGGGGGGACCGGCGGAGCAATTTGCGGAGGGATTTTTGGGTCTTTAGGATCAGAAACGGCGGAAACAGATAACAAAGACAACGATGGAATACAAACGGAGGACCAATCCCCCTTTTGACCTTGGGATGATTCCCAATATCTTTCGCCCTCTGGGTTGGTTTGCGCTTCCAGCATGGATAGAGTCGAGAGAGAATCAATAAGAACAGGACCCCTGCAACCACCCCAGAACAGTGCGATATTCTGTTCGGCCAAGCCATATCCGCGGGAGACCTGGAAGCCGCGCTGGCGCTTTACGAGCCGGGGGCAACCTTCGTTTCCGAGCCGGGGCATTCGGTCACCGGGAGCGCCGCCATCAAAGAGGTTTTGTTGGGTATACTGGCCATGAAGCCCACGTTGAACGTTGAAGTTCCGCTGGTGGTTCAGTCCAGAGACACCGCCCTGACCCATTCCAGGTGGACCCTCAGCGGCACCCGCCCCGACGGCAGCACCGTCAACACAGAGGGTCAGGGTATAGAAGTGGTACGGAGGCAACCCGGAGGAAACTGGCTATTTATCATCGATATTCCTCGTGGGCTGCCGTGAGTAACTAAGCCGTAAAGGGGTCATCAGTGTGGAATGGTTCCCTTAGCTCCCCAAGCACGCGCAATCAGATGTATACTGCCATCTGATCTGATAGGCAGGATATTCTCCAGATGCTTCCTTAGCCGTTCCCGATCGTGTTGCGCCAACGAGACGCAATAAGCCCCGGCGGGACCTTGACCTCTTAAGGAAAGGGGACCAATAATCATCGAAGCCGGTAAAAACTGTCGGCACGTCGAGAGCACGTACCTCCACGCCCGGTAAATTGGAGGCATGGAACAGATCTGCAGGCGGCTCCGGCTTGCAGATCGGGAACTGGTTCCCTTCGTCATGTTCGGCCCCACCGGGGAATAATTCAGATACGGCGTCCCAAAAATAGCGCATAAGTTGCATCTCGCCCGCATAGTCCCAAACATACACTGCAACCGTGCCTCCGGGCTTGATGACCCTGCAAAACTCTTGCAGCGCGCCTTGCTTATCGGGTACGAAGTTTAAGACCAGTCCTGCCACCGCTACATCCGCTGAAGCATCATCTAGGGGCAGTGCCATGGCGTTGCCCGCCTTGAAGCCGGCCCGATCGTCGTGAATCTTGGCCCGCGCCATGCCTAGGAAACCCTCGGACGGCTCGACCCCGGTCACTCTGTTAGGATCGTTTCGATCCAAAATAGTCTCCACCAGCGCCCCCGTGCCGCAGCCAACGTCGATCCAATGGAGCCCCGTCGGTAGATCCAGCCATTCCAAGAACGTATGGCCAACCCGGCGGCTCCAGCGGCCGATATAGTGCTCGTAGGCTTCGCCATCGGCAAACCAATCCCCTTGGCTTGGTTCTACCATCCTCTCCCAACTTTCTGACGATTCAAAATCAGTCCCGCTGCTGCAGAATGTTGCCCGAAAGCTCCCCCACCTTATCTATCTTCACCAGCACGGCAACGCCTTGGCGCTCCGGATCCCGGTCGAGCTCGGCCTGAATCGTCTTGTTCATGACATCATCGCGGATGGGCCCTGAATCGTAGATGGTGGCGGTGCCGTAGAAACGCCAGCGGGTCCGGGTTGCTGAGTTGTTGTAATAAATGACCACTTTTGGATTCTCGGCCAAGTTATCCATGGCCGACCGCTTGGACCGCTCCCAGTAAGCCAGGGTATCCTGGCCGTAAACCATGACGCTGCCTTTGGGGCTGATCTGGGGCCAGCCGTCTTTGGACGCCGTTCCCACCAGGGCAGTCGAGCCATCGGCCAACGCCGAGTAGAGTAACTCTTTCATCTCATCCGTTAGTTTGATCATTTCCCTTCCTCTTTGTTGCATCGGTCAATCGCCGAAATCCAGCCCGAATCCCTCCCCCCAGCGGGTTTGCCAAAAAATGCCCCCACAAGAGTCACCCCGAGCCCTTCGGCGGAGCTCAGGATAAACTCCTCGAGGGGTCTAAAATCGCGCGCTTAGACCCGCCAACTGGGGCGCCACATCCTAGATTTTAGATTCTTCGGTCGCTGCGCTCCTCAGAATGACGGTTTTAGGATAGGCCTCTCCGGGCTTTTTGCCCCAAATACCGGTTACCCATAGCCGCCAGGTTATCAGTAACCTCGTGAATTAGTTTAGAAGTCTCCTATTGACCTCAAACGGGTGTAAATAGGCGCGTTAGGCTCGAATATTGGGTAACCTAAGGCTTGTGAAGCCTGGTTTTTGAAGGTTTATCCCGTCCGGAAGGGTTACCAGTGGCTAAGCAGGCCGCCTGGCCCACGTGCGCGGTGAGGGTAGTATAATGTGGTGGTTTGCTCGCGGGTCTTGGTATGCCGGACCGGTCTAAAATATGCAGGAGATCAAGCCCATTCTGATTTTGGCCGATTCTAACCCACCTGATTTATGTTGACAAGGAACCGGTGCGGGGCCTCTGCCCGGCGCATGACCCTTTCAGGAACGGATTCAACAACCATTGGATAAGACGAAGCTCCGCTCCTAGATGACCATCCGGAGAGATAGCGGTGATTCATGAATTTCAAATCATAGACCTTGCTGAAACCGGCCAGGTTCAATTGCGTGTCGTCAATGGGGATGGCCAAACAGACGCCCCACCCTCGGAATTCGCTATCGCCTTACAGGCGTCCGACCGGAAAGAACTGGATTGGTATTTTCTCGACTCCCTGTCCGGAGAGCCCGAATCCGGCCGGGCCCAAGCCGTGCAAACGGGGTTGAGCAACCTGGGCAGGCTGCTGTTTGAGTCGGTCTTTGCCTCCGGGGAACAGGCACAAAGCGCCTACGCCCAAGCCAAAACCCACGGATTGTCTGAGTATGGGTTGGTGGTGATCTCCCAGAGACCCCAGTTCTTGGGACTGCCTTGGGAGTTGTTGAACGAGCCCGAGATTGGTTACCTCACGCCCCAACTCCAATGGGTGGTTCGCCGCTCCACCCCCGACCCCCTGCCCACGTTCTCTGTCGCTCCCCAAGATCCGCAGGAAGATCAGGAAGAAGACCAGCAATTCAACGTTCTATTGGTATCGCCGCTGCCGTCCCAGGACGTCTCCGGCGATCAACCAATTGCGCTCCAGCCGGGGAACATGGCTGGCGAAACGTTGAAGGTGTTGGAGTCGGTGGACGCGGAAGTGGAACTGGACGTGCTGCGGCCTCCAACTTTTGAAGCCCTGGTCCAGCGTTTGCGGGACCGACCCGGCCGATACCATCTGGTCCATCTGGACGGCGTGGCCTTCACAGCCGGACAGGGAACGCTGCTGTTTGAAAACGAGACCGGTGGCGCCGGCCCCGTGGCCCCTGGCCGTGTAGCCCAGGCGTTGGCCGATGCCCTCGTCCCCGTTGTCCTAGTAACATCCATTCCTTTCGACTCCCAGACTGAACCCGGCATTGATTCACGCGAGGCCACGTCCTCCTTAACGTCTGATTTGATCGAAGCCAAGATCCCCGTGGTGGTATCGGTGTCGTATCCTCTGTCCGCGCCGGCCCGCCGCCTTTTCGCTGAAAACTTCTATCCAGCCATGTTCGGGGGCAAAGATGTGGCTTCGGCCGTCGCCCAGGTTCGACGGGCTTTGATGGATCAACCCCACCGGCCCAGCGCCTCGGGCAATTTGGTCCACTGGGACTGGCACCTGCCCACCGTGCATCAAACGGCCGAATACCTTCCCCCGGATCTGGCCAAAGAGCAGCCCGGTCCGTTGGCTCAACCACAACCCGCTACTGAAGATGCTGAAGGCGGCACAGAGCTTCCCCATGCTGGACCCAATGGATTGGTGGGCCGCCGGCGAGAGATACGCCGACTGGAGCACCTATTCGAGGAACGGCCGGTGGTGCTTCTTTCAGGGAACACCGGAGTGGGCAAGACCGAGCTTGCCCTGGGGTTCGCCAACTGGGTCCAAAAAACCAGCAACCAGGTACTGCGCGGCGGCGTGTTCTATACATCCTTTGAGGTCGGAGCGGGACTGGAGCGGGTGGTCCATGAGATCGGCACCGCCATAGCTGGCCTCGAATTCGCCGATCTAACCGCCGACCCCCAGAGGGAGTGGGTTGTCGATTACCTGAAAGAACACCCGTCTCTGGTGGTCTGGGACTCGTTGGAACGGGTGGCAGGTTTTCCCAGGCCGGATAACCCGGGGTTGTTGGACCCCGACGAGCAGGCGGCCTTGAACGGATTCCTGGAGCAGATAGTCGCCGGTGGCGGAAGCCGGGTCTTGCTGGTCAGCCGAGGCGAAGACGAACCCTGGCTCACCGTCGAGCATCAGATTCTACGGTTGAAGGGACTGGAAGGCCCAGACCGCGTCGAACTGGGCGGCCTCCTACTGCCGGCCACGGCCACCGTACACCCGGACGGGCAGGGGAACAGGGACATCCAGAGCCACTTGGGCGCGGACTACCTTGGGCTTTTAGAGTTGATAGAAGGCCATCCTCTAGCCATGCAGATCGCCCTGCCCATGTTGGATTCTACTCCGGCTTCAGTTGTTGCCGGTGAACTATCGAAGAGAATAGCCGAGATGCCAGAACAAACCAACGAGGAGGGCCGGGACGGATTTTTGACGGCGGTCATGGACTACTCCTTCTCCCGCATGTCCCACCGCAGCCGGGTTCACCTGCCCTTCCTGTCGCTGTTCCAGCGCCGGGTGATGATGGACGTGTTGACCCACATCACCCAGGAAAGGCCTTACCGGACGGTGATGGGCGAGGAATTGGGCTGGGGCGCTTGCCGAACGTTACTCCGCGCCGCCCGGGAAGCCGGATTCCTGGAGCCGATCACCCCTAGTGTCTACCAGATAAACCCGGCTTTCCCCTGGTTTTACGGCCGGGGTCTCCACCAGCAGGTTCGCCAGGCGGGGGTCCGGGACCTGGAGCGGGAGTTCGTAAGAGTCTACGCCGACACCGCCGACTATTTCCTGGAGACCCTTTACGAGAACCAGGACTCCGGCGCCACGGCGGTTTTGGCCGAAGAAGGGAACCTTACCCAAGCGCTGGGCCTGGCCCTGGAAGACCAGCAATGGGATACCGCCCAGGTTCTGGTCCAACCGCTGGCCCAGGTGTACCGGATGCAGAAACGGTATCCCGAATTGCGCCGTCTGCGCCGGCAGCTGGTCGAGACCTTGGCTCCAGAGTCGGGAGGGGCGGAGGAGGCCAACCAACGGGGCGGCATCGAGCTTTGGTTGTACTTGATGGGCACCGAGGCCAGCGAGGCGACCGATCTTGGCGACCTGGCCCGTTCCGAGAAACTGAATAGACTGCTGCTCACCTACCTGGAATCTCAACCCGAAGGTGACCAGGATCCAAGAACGGCTTCGGTCTACCACCAATTCGGCGTCATCGCCCAGAGCCGGTGGCAGTTGGAGTTGGCGGAAGAATGGTTCCAAAAGTCGTTGGCGATCATCGAGGCGGGCGAGGACCGCGAGTCCGTGGCCGACGATTATTACTGCCTGGGCCAGATCCGCCTGCATCAGCGGTTATACACCGAGGCGAAGGATTGGTACAGCAAGGCGTTGGATATCCATCAACGCCTGGAAGACCCGGAAGAATTGGTAAAGGATTACCGCGCGCTGGGATTAGCCGCCCAATTCAGGTTCGAGCCCGACGAGGCCGAAAGCTGGTACCAACGGGCCCGGGCGATTCTGGAAGAGAACCGAGACGAGGAAACGGCCATATTGGTCTACCACGAGCTGGGCACCGTGTACCTCTCGAGATACGACTATGAGGAAGCCGACCGGTGGTACAAGCAGGCCTTGCATTTGAGCGACCGGTTGGGCAAGCCGGAGCAGATGGCCGTGGAATTCCACTACCTGGGCCTCATGGAACAAAGCCAGGGTTTGTTTTTTGAAGATGCCGAGAACTGGTTCGAGCTAGCTCTGGAAAAGCGGGAGGAACTGGGGGACATCCGAGGCGTAGGAGACGAGTCTCGCCAATTGGGCGTGCTTTTCCACGAGCACAAGAAGCTGGAAGAAGCCCAAGAGTGGTACCGCAAAGCCCTGGATATCTTCCAGCAGTTGGAAGACGTACAGAGGGTTTCCCGCACCCTGGGGCAACTTGCCATGGTGGAAGAAGAACGAGGCAACTTGGCGGCGTCTTTGGAATGGGCCCACCGGGTTTACCAACTAGCCTTGGACCACGACCTGCCGGTGTTGGTTCAGGTTAAATCACATTTGGCCCGCCTCCGTGATGCCTATGGCCAGGAAGCATTCGCTGAATGGTGGCGGGGCTCCACCGGCGGCGACCCGCCCACCGATCTGGACGTGGACACCAGCACGATTCTTTAGCCGGACCGCCATTGGCTATCGCCTGCCGACAGCTTGCCCGGCAGGTAGTGAACCTTTGACGAGTTGCGCCCAGACTAGTTCCGAGATACATTTGGGACGTTCGATTAGCCCAAATAGCCACCGTGGGCAACCTTGGACAGTTCCTACTAGACGGTTCAAGGAAGGAGATGCAAATGGCCGAGGGAATCGACCTTTTCGAGGCGATTGACACCCAGAGAGCGATCCGCTATTTCAGGCCCGATCCGGTTCCGGACGAACTCATCACTCGGTTGCTGCGGGCCGCCATCAAGGGGCCGTCGGGCGGGATTAGGCAAGGTTGGGGCTTTATCGTTATCCGAGACCAGGAGATTCGGCGTAAAATCGGGGACCTTTACCGGACCGGCTCCAATTTTGAGATCAGGCCGGACATGACAGCTCAAGAGCGGCGAGTCTACACCGCGGCCCAACACCTGGAAGATCATATGGATGAGGTGCCGGTACTCATTCTGGCCTGTATCCAGGCCACCCCCGGCGCTCCCGTATCTGGGGGCTCTATTTTCCCGGCCGTTCAAAACATCCTGCTGGCGGCGCGTGGGCTCGGGCTGGGCAGCGCCTTGACTACCCGGCAGACGAGATTTGAGGCAGAGATCAAGTCGATGCTCGGCATCCCCGAGGACGTGGTGACGGCGGCCCTGTTGCCCGTCGGGTTTCCTGCCGAAGGGTCGCGGTACGGTCCCACCAGGCGGCGGCCCCTGGAAGAAGTGGCATTTAGTGACCGCTGGGGTGAAAGCTGGCAGGAAAGCAATTCCGCTTGATCCTGGGCGACGAACGTTGGATCGGACACCCTAACAACTGCTGGCAGGTGTTCGTTTATTATCTAGCTAAGCCGGGATCCCCCAGTTCGAACAGGCCACTAAAAGAGGTGTCTAATGGCAGTTTGCAGTCTGGACATTCAAAGCAACCGTTCCTATGCCGACGGATTCTCCTTTGGAGAAACAGGGCAGTACCAACAACTGGACGGGAAAGTCCACTTCTCCGTGGACCCAAACGCCGCGTCCAACGCGCTGATTACAGACCTGACGTTGGCCCCTCGGGACGCCGCCGGCCGGGTGTCCTTTTCGGCAGACTTCCGCATTCTCCAGCCTGCGGAACCGTCAAAGGGCAACAGTAAACTATTCTTCGACGTGGTGAACCGGGGAAACCCGTTGGCCTTGAAACGGATCAACAGCGGTCTCGACGGCGCCAACCCCACGTCGCCCATGGACCCGGGTAACGGGTATCTCCTGCGCCAAGGATACTCGTTGGTTTGGTGCGGCTGGCAGCACGACGTTCCAGACGGGGCCGGTTTGTTAACCATTGATGCGCCGGAAGCCTTGACCCTAAAGGGAGAGCCGGTCACCGGCGACATCGCCGTCACTTTCCAACCCAATTCCCCTACCCACGTCCAGATGCTCTCCGACCGGGACCACCGGCCCTATCCGGCCAATGATCTGGAGGACTGGAACTCGGTCCTGACAGTAAAAGACCACGACAACGCCGAGCCGGCGGTGATTCCCCGAGCCCAATGGTCCTTCGGCCGTCTTGATGGAGGCATGCTCGTCCCCAGCGCCAGTCATATTTACATGGCTTCTGGGTTTCAGGCGGGCAAGGTCTACCAAGTGGTCTATTCCACCTCCGGCGCTCCCGTAGTGGGCGTGGGCCTTCTTTCCGCCCGGGACCTGGTTTCGTTTCTCAGATACGGTTCCTCGGAGGACGGCAATCCCTGTGGCCAGGACAATCAGAACATTCGGCAAGCATACGCCTTCGGCTCGTCCCAGAGCGGCAGGTTCCTGCGCCAGTTGCTCTACCTTGGACTGAACCAAGACGAGGAGTACCGCAGGGTGTTCGACGGAATCATCTCCCACATTGCCGGGGGACGGCGCGGCGAATTCAACCAACGGTTCGGCCAACCGTCCAGCCTGGCTGCCAACAGCGTCAATAACCTGTTTCCTTTCAGTGGCGGAGACCAGACTGACCCGGAAACGGGATTGACCGGCGGGCTGTTGTCTCGAACTCTCACTCAGGGACAAGCGCCCCAAAGCCCGGTTACAAAGGTGATTTTCACCAACTCGTCGACCGAATACTGGGGAGGCCACGCCGCTCTCACCCACGTGGACGTCACCGGCGCTGTAGACATCGAGCCGCCTGATTCGGCGCGAATCTACCATTTCGCCGGTACCCAGCACGGAGCGGGGACCATCCCGCCCAAGGACGCCGACCCATCCAACGGGAACAAGGGGAGGCATTCATTCAACACCGTAGATTATCGTCCGCTGCTGAGGGCGGCCGTGGAAAATCTTGATGCCTGGGTGACCAACGGCGACCCGCCCCCAGCCAGCGTCCATCCCCGGATTGATGACGGCACGGCAGTGCCTCCCCAGCGGGTGGCGGAAAGGTTCCGGAGCATACCCGGCGCGTCATTCTTGGACCACCTGCCCTATATCTCAAGGTTAGATTTCGGCCCGGACCCCGGCGTTCCTACCCAGTTGCCTCCTGCGGTGGGCAAGCCCTTTCCCAGTCTCGTTTCGGCGGTGGACTCCGACGGCAACGAATTGCGGGGGATTCGCCTGCCCGACGTGGCCGTTCCCTTGGCCACCCACACCGGCTGGAACGTCCGTCATCCCGATATGGGAGGCGCCGGCCAGATCATCAAGCAGATCGGATCAACCATCCCGTTTTTCGCCACCAAAAAAGACCGGGAAGCCGTCAATGACCCTCGCCTCTCGATCGAAGAACGCTACGCTTCGAAAGAGGACTACCTGGCCCAGGTGCGGCGGGTGGCCCAGAACCTGGTATACCAAAAATACCTGTTGGCCGAGGACGTGGCCAGAGTAGAAGAACACGCGGCCCAACGATACGACCTGTTCAGCCAACGCGGCGCGGAAACCCGGACTTTGGAGCAAGCGCCAGCGGGTGATGGCTAGGACGTCATATGCCTGCGAAAAAACCGCCAAAAGGAGAATACCCATGAGCGTAGGGACATCCATTCCCCTCCCAGCTTATACCGTAGATTCGGCTTTCATCGCGCGCAAAGCCGAGGAATTGGGCTTTGAGTCCATCTGGTACGCCGAGCATCCCGCGGTGCCGGTGCATAGCGACAGCCCCTTTCCCTCCACCGGGGGCGCGATCCCCGAAACCTACTCCCATTTCAGCGACCCGTATATCGCCTTAGCCAGGGCGTCGGCCGTCACCACAACCATAAAGTTGGGCACCGGCATTACACTGGTGCCCGAGCGCAATCCGCTGTTGCTGGCGAAAGAGATCGCCGTCTTGGACCATTACAGCGGCGGCCGTTTCCTGTTTGGCATCGGCACCGGCTGGCTAAGGGAGGAGACGGAGTTGATGGGAGGTGATTTCGACCATCGCTGGACCCAGACCAAAGAAGCGATCTTGGCCATGAAGGAGCTCTGGACGAAAGACGAGGCCGAGTTCCACGGGCAGTACTTCGACTTCCCCCTGGTGAGATCTTACCCCAAGCCCTTTCAAAAACCCCATCCTCCAGTCATCCTGGGCGGCATGGCCAAAAATGTGTTGCGCCGGGTGATCAACTTCGCCGATGGCTGGCTACCCAACCGGGTCACCCCTGCCCAGGTTGAGGAAAGCCGCGCCAAGTTAGACGCCATGGCCGCGGAGGTGGGGCGCGACCCGGCATCCATCACCATCTCAGTCTACGGACAGGAACCCGACCGGACCGTGGTGCAATCGCTGTTGAACGCGGGCGCCAACCGGGTGGTGGTGCGTCCCGACTACTACGACACCGAAGAAGGTATGGGCCAGGAGCTGGAACGCATGGCTGAAGCGGTTTTGCGGTAAGCCCATCAATAACGGGCTGGAAATTTTGAGGGCTTAATAAGACCAAACCACCGAGGAGAGAGCCATGGACCGCACCACCGAAATCCTAACCGATTACACTTGTAGCCTCAGCTACGAAGACCTGACTCCTGAAGTCATAAA
Organism: Dehalococcoidia bacterium; assembly: GCA_034428715.1. GTDB lineage: Bacteria > Chloroflexota > Dehalococcoidia > Lucifugimonadales > UBA3495 > Io17-Chloro-G2. Next base: position 10,497 of record DAOUHE010000355.1, read on the forward strand.
ACAAGTCAAACGTACGCTGATCGACACCCTGGGCTGCGCGGCTGGCGGGTTTTTGTCCGAGCCGGGGAAGATTGCCCGGAGCATGGCATCCAGCGTTAGCGGCGACATGCCGGCGCGAATCCTGGGAACGGAAGATTATAGCTCGCCGGACATGGCCGGGTTCGCCAACGGTGTGATGGTGCGGTATCTGGACTGTAACGATTGCTACTTCTCTCCGGGCGGCGGGCATCCCAGCGACATGATCCCAGCGGTGCTGGCCCTGGCTGATCCTATGGCTGCCGATGGGAAAGACGTCATCACCGCCATTGTGCTGGCCTACGAGGTCTTTTGCCGGCTGTCCGACCAAGTTTTGACAGGCGAACTGGGCTGGGACCAGGGAATGTTCAGCATCATCGGGGCTGCCTGTGCCGCGGGGAAGATCATGGGATTGGACCAAACCCAGATGGGCAACGCCATTTCCCTGGCGGTTGCTCCCAGCCTACCCCTGGGTGTCACCCGTACCGGCGAACTGTCCATGTGGAAGGGTTGCGCCACCGCCAGCGCTACCCGTTCGGCCATCTTTGCCGCCCTTCTGGCCGGCCAAGGCATGACCGGACCTTCGGAGCCATTTGAAGGCAAGCGTGGTCTGTGGGACCAAGCGGTGGGCAGGCAGGTGCAACTGGGGACAATGGGCGGCGGAAACGAGCCTTTCCGTATCACCGATAGTTTCTTCAAAGCCTATCCGGCCCAGATCCACACCCAGGCTCCCACGGGCTTGGCGTTGGAGCTGCAACCGTTGGTCTCTTCCAAGGAGATCGAATCGATACACATACACGCCTATCGGAGCGCCTGCAGCACCGCGGCCACCGAGCCCACAAAGTGGGACCCAAAAACCAGAGAATCCGCGGACCACAGCATACCCTACATGGTGGCCGTGGCCTTCCAGGACGGCTCGGTTAGCCCAGCAAGCTTCACCAGCCAAAAGATCGGCGACCCGCGTATCAGGGAATTGATCTCCAAGATCACCATCGAAGAGAACGAAGAATACACCGGCAAATACCCCGGAGAATACAACATCCACATGGATGTCTCCGACAAATCGGGACACACCCACGCAGCCCATACCAGTTATCCCAAAGGGCACCAAAACAATCCGTTGAGCGACGAAGAATTGGAGGCCAAATTCCGTGGTTTGTCCAGCGGAGTCTGGAGCGACGGCCAGGGCGACACGGCGCTGGAGCTACTCTGGGCTTTGGAAGACCTGGCCAGCGTGGACGAGTTGATGGACGGCCTCGTGGTTTAGTTGTTTGACGCCTAGTTGGCGGTCGGTAGTATGTTACAATCACGCCCGAAAATGGACCAGCGCCGGTTCGGTGTGATCAGCCGCCGCTTAGTGCCGGTCGAAGCATACGGTCCGCGATTCAGTGTTTGCACCAGAGATGCGGGGACACGCCGTGAACCGCTTCAAATTGGTGTTAGAAACTCTTTCGGTCTAAGATCACCCGGCCCATCCACGATGGGCGGAGAAAGGCCATGTTAAAAACGGCCTACCCTGCGGTTACCGGGGATCGCCGCCCCCGCAAAAGGGCAGCCATTGCCATACAGGGCATTGTGCCATTGGCCAAGCCTGGTGTTTTTCCCGCTGCCTCTTCCTCCATTCCAATCCAGACACCGCATATTTACGTATTCACCTACGAGAGTTCCATCTGGACCACGGACGGGGAGAGTTAGCGTGGTCGAACACCACGACCTGGACGACCACGAGTTGATTGACCGGATCGCCCAGGCGGAAAAGGAGGCACTAGAGGCTCTATATAGCCGTTATTCCTCACCGGTTTACTCTTTGGCAATGTATATGCTCAAACAGCAGGCCCTCGCGGAGGAAGTCACCCAGGACATATTCTTGAACATATGGCTGAAAGCGGGTAGCTTTAAATCAGACCGTGGCGCGCCAAAGGCTTGGATAATGAGCGTGGCTCACCATAAGATCATAGATGTGATCCGTTCTCGCAAGCGGGCCATTCAAGCTACCGAGCCGGCAAACTACGATTTACTGGAACTCCTGCCCGCGTCGGGAGTATCCACTGAAGAGAAGGTAGAGCAAAATCTGGAGCGGGAACGCATCTTGAAGGCCCTGGCCATTTTACCGCCCGCCCAAAAAGAAGTGATCATGATGGCCTACTTCGGAGGGTACTCCCAATCGGAAATGGCTGAGATCCTAAACCAGCCCCTGGGAACGATAAAGACCCGTGTGCGCCTGGCAATGCAGAAACTGAGAGTAGTCTTAGATGACGGAATTCGATGACCCCATAGCAGGACCTCACCCGGAGGAGCTCCTGGCCGCCTATGCTTTGAACGCCCTGCCGGAAGGGGAAGCCCTCCAAGTGGAATCCCATCTGGACGTCTGCTCCACTTGCCGCGAAGAGGCCGCCCAGTTGCTCGGGACCGTGGTGTTCTTGAGCCAGGCGGTTGAGCAGCAAAACCCGCCCCTTGAGCTAGAATTACGGTTGATGGCGGCCCTGGGGAGGGCAACCCCTGAGGCCACGGCTCCGGCGCCCGTTGTCTCGGTTGTCCCCGGTGCACTGTTCTTTGGACTCAGGTTCCCTTGGCCGAGGATTTTGGCCCCCGCGGCGGCCGCGCTGGTTGTGCTGCTGGCTGCCTCGCTGGCGATGAATTTCCGGTATTTTGGCCAAGTGGGCAAGCTTAGCGAGGAAAACTCCAGCCTTACCGCGCGTGTGCTGCAGTTCTCCACCGAAGATGCGCGTCTTATGGAATTTTTGCAACAGGAGGAGATGGCCAGCTATCTGATGGCCAATCCGTCCAACGAACCGTTGATGCTGGCCCCGCCCGGCGGCGGGGAGGGTCCCCAAGGCGTCCTATTGGTGGCGGAAGACAGCCGCCACGCCATTTTGTTGGTATCAGGCATGTCCCAGTCTCAGGTGCCAACCAGCTACCATGTTTGGTTGCTCCGGCCAGACCAGCGGGTGCGCATGGGCCAGGTGGAGGTAGACTCAACCGGGTGGGGAACCATGAGCTTCTACTATCCGCCCGAGTCGGTGTTACGGTTCGACAAGGTGGTTTTGAGCCGGGACCGCGTGTCCTCCGGCGAGGCCGCATCCCGTGACATGGTGTTGGAAGGTTCCTTCGCTTCTTTAAAAACATCCAGGTAAACTCCCCTTAAAGAGCCGGGTTGATTCATACCCATAGGTGGTTTTTGGTGTCAGCCGGTCTTTCGCCTCTCAAAAGGTAATGACATGTAGAGTCACCCGCTGCGGCGAAGCATCTGAGGACAGGGAGCCACTACCTCTATATTGTTGGTCACTCCATCCCTCAGAATGGCGATTTTTAGGAATGGCCGCAACGAAACCGCCCGCACCCCGGTATCCGGCATTTCCACCCCATAGGCATTTTCGCTCGTTGGCCATTTAAATGACAGAATCTCCTAGATTCCCATTCAAACGATCCGCCAATTGCCCACCGATTCGCCCCTTTCCCCCTTGCAAACTTCTTATCCCCAGCCGCTATACTATTGCCAGTTTATGTAAATAGGACCAAAACCGGATGAGGGGTTCATGGTGCAGGGTGAGAGCCACCATCTAAACTGCGACATCTGTGGCGCCAAGATGGTGGAGCAAAAGTGCAAGATTCGCTGCTTTAACTGCGGTTACACCCGGGATTGTTCCGATCCGTAACGAGAGGAGACCGTGCCCGTTTCCATCTTGATCCTGTTTGACCCCAAGGGCCCGGCCATCGAGTCCCTAGCCCAGGCGGCAGCCGATGGTGTTGTTAGCGCCAGCCGAGGCCCCGCCAATCATAAAGCGGTCTCCAAGTCCATTTTCCAAGCCACCACCCAAGACCTTCTGGAAGCCGACGGCCTTCTTTTGGGATCGCCCAACTGGAGCGGCCTTACCGGCTCGTTGAAATCCTGGCTAGACGAGCAGGGAGACCTGTGGGAGGAGGGCAGTTTGGCGGGCAAGCCGGGCGCGGCCTTCACCTCGGGTTGGGGGCGCCATTCGGGCCTGGAAATGACCCTCTTGCAACTCATCCACTGGATGTTAGCCTGTGGGATGGTGGTGGTGGGGATGCCTTGGTCCGACGCCATGCGCACTTCCGGATCGTACTACGGAGCCACCGCCGTGGGCGGCGTGACCGATGACGATCTGGCCCAAGCCAGGGATCTGGGAGCCCGAGTGGCTACAATAGCAGCCAAGCTCAAGGAAGATCAGTCCCCCAATTAGTCCCTCGAGAACGGCCACCAATCTGGGTAATCCCGCAGATTCAGGTGGCGGAACAGGCTGGGATGAATTTCCACCACCAGCTTCATCGCCTCCAGCATCGGTTCCCGGATGGCGAAATGGGCCAGTTCCGAAGTCCTCAGCTTGAACAGGTGGTAGCATTCCCGCAGGTTGATGCGAGAGATCAAACGGCGGTAGTGGGCATGGGTTACCAGGTATTCGGCCACCGCTGGGAATCTTTCACCCACTTGGGAATAAGCCTTCTCCACGGGCTCCAAGGCATCTTCAAATCGTTGTTTCAACCCCGCGTCCACCAGGAGCGGAGGAACCTGGTAACCGTGAATCGTGGACAGGGCCTGGGGAATGTAAGACTGCATCCGGTGGCGTTTGAACTCCCGGTAGGCGCCATAATCCATGAGGAATTCGAAGGTGTAATCCACCAATTCGAACTCCCTCACCGGCGCGTCGTGAGGCCCCATCCCCTTGACACTCTCAGCGATGATCTGTGTACGCTTCTCGGACCCCATGTCCAGCACGCGGCGCCAGATGTCATCGTAACTCAGATGGGAACGGCGGTATAAAAGCGCCGCCGCCAGTCTCTCCTCCGCCTGCTCGTCCCAGCGCAAGAGCCTTACCTTGGACCGCGCATCTCCTGGTTTGGCCGTCCCATTAGATGACGTTGAACTCTTTTCATCTGCCTGGGCAAAGCGGCCGGACAGCGCGGCCTGGGCCCGGCGGGCTGCGTCCATATAATCGTTGCGGTCGGCGTATTTGACCAGCGTGGGGGTGATGACCCGGGCCTGCTGACGGATCTCATCGCCCAGAATCCGCTCTTCCTTCAGCTCTGACGACATCAACTTGCTGACGGCGTGCTCCAGCACCCTGGCGTTGGCGGTGACACCCACGTTGGTGAGGGTGGCGGCGGGCAACAGGGCCCGGCAGCTATCGGTGGCGATTCTGCTCAGCCGCAGGTTATAGGCCGAATCCCGCTCCTTCTCCCTCTGGGAATTTTCCACCTTGAGGTAATCCAGGCAGGCATCCACCATATGGTGGTAGTCCCGGAAAAGCTGGGCGCAGGTGTCGTTGAACAACCTGGCCAACGTCTGGTCTTGCCTCAATTCCTGGGGAAGGTGGAAGAAATCGGCCGGCATCAATTGGTAGCGTGACGACTTTTCCGTGTACGACGCCAACCGGTTATCCTCCAAGGCGTCGCAAGCCACGCGGGAGATGTTCTCCATGGCCAGGTGGATCACCGCGTGTTCCGCCACCGAGGCGTGGCCATAGCCCAAGACCCACCGCTCGTGGAAGTCTGCTGCCTTTTCCTCGCTGACCTGGCGGGCGATCTCATCAAAGGCCTCGGGCCGCCGGGAGGTCATTGCAAATGCTACGGCAATCTGCTCTTCGGTCAGGTCATGTGCGTCCAAAGGGTAGACGCGGCGGGAGTAGGTCTTAGAAGAATAGGTTTCCGGCGTGTCGTCGGCCATTATATTTCCATGACGCCGCTGACTCATCCGGGATCAACAATACCCCAATTAACTGCGGCGTAGCTTTCTCAAGACCAGGGGTTTGGCGCTCGATCGGCAGCGATATAGAGCGTGTATAACCTATGCGGATGATTTCAAATCCCGCGAGGTTATGTCAAGCACGACCTCTAAACGAAGGCGCCGAATCCATCGGGAATCTGGGCCTCGATCAGCCGTACCGTGCTGGCTGACTGGGCGTCCTCCAGGGCGCGGGTCAACTCCGCGACGGTTGACACCTTCACGCCTTCGAACCCATAGGATTCAACGAGCTTGACGAAGTCGGGGTTCACCAGCTCGGTGGCCATGTACCGTCCATCAAACATCTGCTTCTGGTAGTCTTTCAAAACGCCCCAGGCATTGTCATTGAACATCAGGATGATCGGGCTGATGCCGTATTGGGCCGCGGTGGCCAGCTCCTGAAAATTGTACTGGAACCCGCCGTCGCCGGTGACGCAAACCACCGGGCGTTGGGGGTGTCCCAGTTTTGCGCCCATGGCCGCCGGGAAGGCGAAACCCAGGCCGGCCCAGCCGTGGGGGTACATGAATGTGCGGGGTTGGTTGATGTTCAGGCAACGGATGGCCCGGCTGGCGGGCACCGTGGGGTCCAGGGAGAATATCGTGTCTTCGGGCAAGGCCCCGCGGATGGCCTCGAAGGTCCGAAGCTCGTTCCCCCAAGTCTCCTTCAGCCGGCCGTATATTTGTTGTTTCATGGAGTCGACCTCCGACCGGAAGCCGCCGCCTTTGGATACCTCGCGGGAACCGATACCGTCCAGCAATTGGCGCACCACGGCGCGGGAATTGGCCACCAAGGAAACCGTGGCGGGATAGTTCTTCCCTATGGAATCGCCGTCCAAAAGCACGTGGGCCAGATTGCCCGGCAGCTTTAGGCCCACACCCACGGTGGACCGGTAGGGAAGGATGGACCCCAGCACCAGGGCAAAATCGCAGGTGCCAAGCCATTCCTGAACGGGGTTTTCGCCCCAGATTCGTTTGCCCATAGCTTGGCCGAGGGACAGGGGATGGTTCTCGGGGAAGGCGCCTTTGGCCCCGTCGCAGGTGACCACCGGCGCGCCCAGCCTTTCGGCCAGCTCGATGATCTCCGCCGTGCCCCCCTGGGACTGGACCTCTTCACCCACCACGATTACCGGCCGTTGCGCTTTGAGCAACATCTCCAGGGTGCGCTCCACCTGGGGGGGATCTCCCTGGGGTATCTCCGGCTCCCGCGGCCCCAGCACCTCCACCTCGGCTTCAGTCCCCAATAGGTCCGTCGGAATCTCCAATTCTATGGGCCGTGGGCGTCTGGTCTGGAAGCGCTGGAAGGCTTCAACGACATGGTCGGGGATGGACTCTACCTGGTTGATCATGACGTTCCAGTCGGTGACCGCCTCGAACATCCTGGGCTGGTCCTTGGTCTCGTGGGTGGCCAGGCGGCCGCTACCGATGAATTCTCGCTCCACGTTGGTGGTGATCTCTAGAACCGATGAACTGGAAAAATAAGCTTCCCCTAGGGCACCCATGGAATCGGCCGCGCCGGGACCGGTGCTGGTCAACAATACTCCCGGCTTACCCGTGGCCCGGGAATAACCGTCGGCCATGAATCCACATCCCAATTCCATCCTGCCTCCGATGAACCGGATCTGGTCCTGCTGGTGGAATAGGGCGTCATACAAGTCCAGGGTGTGAACGGAAATGATGCCGAATATAGTGTCCACCCCCTGGGCTTTCAGGGACTCAACAAAGGCCTGGCCTCCGGTCATTTTGGCCACGTAATCTCTCTCCTGTTTAATCTAATGTAATGGTTGTTCAGTGTCTATGACCGCCGGGCTGCCCCGCCCCCGATTTTCGTCGCCGCGGCTGGCTCAAACTGATATTTTTGAGCCATTGTATTACTCGACAGCGCCAAGTCCCGTTTCGAGGAACGCGTCCTCCAGCGTACCCGCCAACCGTACTCCCTCATGTCACCCCGAGAGCAGCGAAGGGTCTGGTGGGCAGGGGCGTACCCCGCCCCAGATGTTTCGCCGCTGCGGCTGGCTCAACATGACACTCGTTCAGGCGCTAATGGACCACCGCTGTAAAAATCCTACACACGTGGCCAATCAACTCCCAGCCGCCGGTCTCGAGCCCCAAACCAGCCAATAGGTCCTAACTACAGGAGCAGGCTGACGGGATTTTCCAGCAGGTTTTTGACTTCCACCAGGAACTGGGCGGCCTCGGCCCCATCTGCCACCCGGTGGTCAACGGAAACGGTGGATTTCATCATCTGGGCCACGGCCAACTGGCCGTCGCGGGCCACCGCCTGTTCCTTGACCCGGCCCACGGCCAACACGGCGGCATGGGGCGGGAAGATGATTGCCACGAAGCTGTCCACGTCAAACATACCCAGATTGCTTATGCTAAAGGTGGTGCCGCTGTATTCCTCATTCCGCAGGGTGCCGTTGTTGGCCCGCGCTATCAGGTCCCGGCTGGCGGCGGCAATCTCCACCAGGGATTTACTCTCGCACCCGCTGATACCAGGCACGATTAGACCGGCTTCCAGCGCGATGGCTATTCCCATGTTGATATTAGGGTTCATCTGCAAGTGGTCGCCCCGGAAGAAGGCGTTGAACTTGGGGTGGCGCTTCAGAGCTATGGTAGCCGCTTTGATGACCATGTCATTGACGCTGACCCGGCTCTCCGCAGGGATGGCATCGTTAGTATCCCGCCGCAGTTGCATGGCCTTGGTCATGTCGATGTCAGAAGTGACGTAGAAATGGGGAGCGTCCCGTTTGCTGTCCGATGTGACTTTGGCTATCGTCTGGCGCATGCGGGAAAGGTCAACGTTTTCAGGGGCAGAGGCCGGCGCTGGAGCGCCGGCGCCGGCTGACGCAGCCGCCGGGGAGGCCTGGTAACCCAATATGTCCTGCTCGACTATCCTGCCGCCGGGGCCGCTACCGGTAACAAGGGAGATGTCGATCCCCTTTTCCCTGGCCAGCCGGCGGGCGATGGGGGAAGCCCGCACCTCCCCAGCAGGCGCCGCGGGCCCATCAGAAGCGGCTGGCGCGGGCCGGGATTCGGGTGTCTGTACCGCAACGTTATCGGCGGGTTCGACGGTGGCAGGCGCAGCGGATGGAGCGCTGGACGCTTCAAAATCGTCGGGCAGCTGCTCGTCGGGGTCTGTTATCACGGCGATGAGCTGTCCCACGGGAATGGCTATCCCCGCGTCGACCACGATCTTTCGCAGCACTCCAGACGTGTAGGCTTCGAATTCCACCGTGGCTTTGTCGGTTTCAATGTCGGCAATGACTTCGCCGCGGGCAACGGGGTCACCTTCCTGCTTATACCACCGCACCACCGTGCCTTCTTGCATGTCGTACCCCATTTGGGGCATCACTATTGACGTTGCCAAGACCGCCTCCTGCAAAGCTTGTTGGAAACAGATTACGTGGACCCAATTTAAGTACCTATGTTAAAAGAGAACTCGACAATCCCTCGATAAACTACTATAAACATTCAATACCTAGGTACTGTCCGGCATATGCGGAGCTGGCACTCCTCACCACCAGAACCCCCAGCAATGTCATCCTGAATCCTTCGGCGGAGCCTGTCCTGAGCGAAGCCCAAGGGCTCAGGATAAACTCCGTGAAGGATCTAGAGGCGGAGGGCGACTCCTCCCCAGTTGTTTCGCCAGTTGTTTCGCCGCTGCGGCTGGCTCAACATGACATTTGATGGGGTCGTCCTTAGCTTGTTGAAGGATGGTCATTTTGCCATAGCCGCTTTTGAGATAAAGTTTAAGTGCGTGGTAACGATATTAAAGCAACGCCCATGGAGGGGCAAGGAGGAGCTGGACATTCCAGAATGATAACCCCGGAGTGTTGATTGGGAGCGCGGGCGTAAATATTTGAAGACCGCTAACCGTTGACCAGGTCACGGACGGCGGCGGCCACCGAGTTTGCGTCGGGTATCGCCAATCGCTCCAACTCTATCGAATAGGGGATGGGGGTTTCTGCCCCGGCGACGCGGCGCACCGGATTGTCCAGGTAATCGAAAGCCGTCTCCTGGATTTGGCTGGAAATCTCACCAGCAAACCCGCCGAACTTCGAGGATTCTTCCACCACCACCGCCCGGTGGGTCTTCCTCACCGACTCGGCCACCGTTTCGGTATCCAGGGGACGAAGCGTCCTAAGGTCAACCACTTCTGCGTCTATGCCCTCTTTGGAAAGCAGTTCGGCGGCGGCCAGAGACACCTGGGCCATGCGGGAGTAGCCGACTATGGTTACGTCTTTCCCCTCCCGCTTGACGGCCGCCTGCCCCAAAGGAATCTTGAAATCGGGATCGGGGACCTCGCCCCGGCTGCTATACAAAAGGATGTGCTCCACGAATATCACTGGGTCTTCCAACTCACGGCAGGTTCGGAACAAGCCCAAAGCGTCTTCGGGCGAAGAAGGTACCGCGACGTGTAGACCGGGCACCGAGGCGAACCAGCCTTCGAACGACTGGGAGTGGGTGGCCCCCACCGAAGCGCCGGCGCCGGTGACGGTGCGGATCATCAAGGGCACCGAAAGCTGCCCTCCCGACATGTAGCGCATCTTGGCGGCGTGGTTAACGATCTGGTCCATGGCCAGCAGGCTGAAGTTGATGGTCATCAATTCGACGATGGGCCGAAGCCCCGCCATGGCAGCCCCTACGCCGGCGCCGACTATCGCCGACTCGGAAAGGGGCGAGTCTTTGATCCGCCGCTGGCCGTAATCGTCCCAAAATCCCTTGGTTACGGCAAAGGCCCCTCCGTAGGGACCGATATCCTCCCCCATAAGAAATACTCGGGGATCCTGGTCAAGGGCTTCCCGCATGGCCGTGGCCACCGCTTCTCTATAAGTGAATTCCGCCATTGAGCTTGTCCTCTATCCCTCGTAAACGCCTTTATAAAGCTCTTCCGGCGCGGGGAAGGGGCTGGCCTCGGCGAACTCGGCGGCCTTCACAATCTGCTGGTCCACCGCTGCGTCGATCTGGTCGAACTCCTCTTCGCTGGCCAATCCCTGTTCGGTCAACCATTCCCTAAAACGGGGTATGGGGTCTTGCGAACGCCAGTATTCAACCTCTTCATCCGGGCGGTAGTTGGCTGGGTCGGCAATGGAATGGCCCTGTATCCGGTAGGTCCTGGCTTCGATAAAAGCCGGGCCTTTGCCGCTTCGCACATTCTCGACCACGTCCAGCATCAACTCGTGGACCGCCACAACGTCGTTGCCGTCCACCCGGTGATTGTCCATGCCGTAGGCGTCGGCCAGCTTGTACATCTGCTTATGCACTGCCAGGGTATCGGCCGAAGGCGCGCCCATTCCGTAGAGGTTGTTCTCACAGAAGAAGATCACCGGCAGTTTCCACACGGCCGCCAGGTTCATGGATTCGTGAAATTCACCTTCGTTAAGCGCGCCGTCGCCCATGAAACACAGGGCTACCCGATCTTCCCCGTTGTACTGGCTGGCAAGGGCCAAACCGGCGGCGATGGGCAATTGCCCACCCACGATAGCGTAGCCGCCCATGAAGTTCTTCGAGGTGTCGAAAAGGTGCATTGAGCCGCCCTTGCCCTTACTCACTCCCGTAGCCTTGCCAAAAAGTTCGGCCATGATGGCGCCGCTGTCCAACCCCCTGGCCAGGGCATGGCCGTGGTCCCGGTAGTGGGTAACTACGTAGTCTTGCTCCGACAATGTGGAAATGGCGCCAACCGCTATGGCTTCTTCACCGGTGTAGACGTGTAAAAAGCCTTTGATATTACCGCGCGTGTACTGCCGCTCGCTTTCGCGCTCAAACTCGCGGACCAGGCGCATCAAGCGGTAGAATTCCAGCAGTTGTGCTTTGCTGATGTCTTTTTGTTGTGCTATTGCCACGTCCCTTGCACCCCTCCTTCGGCCATACCATCACTCTGCATCGATTGATTAAATAGCCAAAGGGAATTATCGGTTGACGCTACGAATGTATTGCCCGGCCTTGGGCGCTAAGCGCCGCCTCTTTGACCATCTCCGACAGGGAAGGGTGGGCATGGACCGCCCAACCCAATTCCAATGTTGTACCTTCCAACATCTTGGTCATGGTCAGTTCGCCCAGCAATTCGGTTACTTCAGGGCCGATCATGTGCCCGCCCAGCAACTCACCGTATTTTTGGTCCACCACCAATTTAACGATTCCCTCGGTCTCACCCATAGCCAAAGCCTTGCCGTTGGCTTGAACGTTGAAAGATCCGATGCTGACCTGGTATCCCTGCTCCCTTGCCTGGGCTTCGGTCAGCCCAAAACTGGCGATCTGGGGTTGGCAGTAGGTGGCCCTGGGCATGAAGGTGTAATCCAAAGGCTGGGTCTCCAGACCTGCCATGTGCTCGACAGCGGTGACCGCTTGGGCGGTGGCCACGTGGGCCAAAGCTAACTTGCCGGTTACGTCCCCGATGGCGTAAACGCCGGGAATGTTGGTAGCCATGACGTCATCTACTTCTATGAGTCCGTGTTGGATTTCGATACCCAGGCCTTCCAGTCCCAGATCCTCGGTGTTGGCCTGCACGCCGATGGCCACTAACACCTGATCTACTTCCAGCGATTGTTTCGCGCCGTCCTTTTCCACCGAAAGTTTGGCGCCGGCGCCCGATATGTCAACGCCGGTGACGCCGGCGCCGGTCATGACGTTGATCTCCATGCGAGAGAACGCCCGCTCCAGCAGCGGGCTTACCTCTTCGTCTTCATTTGGGATCAGGCGGGGCAACAGCTCCACCACGGTCACATCCACGCCGTACATCTTGTATATGTAGGCAAACTCCACCCCGATGGGGCCGCCGCCTACGATGGCGATGGACGATGGCAGGCTGGTTTGAACGATGGACTCGCGGCTGGTGATGACCTTTTCACCGTCTATGAATAGCGGCGGGATAGACCTGGGGCGGGCGCCCGTGGCGATGACAATGTTCTTGGCGTTCAGCTCCCGCCCTTCTGGAGAGACTTCAACCACCCCCTGGCGCTTGAGGACGCCGGTGCCCTCGAAGTGATCCACTTTATTCTTGCGCAACAAGAAGCCGACACCCCGGGTGTTGCGGTCCACCACTTTCCTGCTGCGTTCCACGGCCACCGAGTAGTCCGCTTCAAAATTGTCGAATTTGAGGCCGAATTCCTCGGCCCGGCGGAAATAGGATACTATTTCGGCGTTTCTCAACAACGACTTGCTGGGAATGCATCCCCAGTTCAAACAAACTCCACCCAGGGCCTCCCGCTCAACGATGGCGGTTTTCATGCCCAACTGTCCAGCCCGGATGGCGGCTACATAGCCCCCCGGCCCAGCGCCTATCACAACCAAATCGTAATCTGAATCCATTTAATCCCGTATTCCCGCCGATTGATTCAGCTGAGTGGAGGCCATCTTAATCCGAAACACCGCCAACTGGGTACCCGAGATGCAAATGACCGAACTCGCAGCCTGTATAAGGGAATCAGTCACAAACACAAAGTAGAGTTCCAGTATACAAGGGGCATATTTGGGTTACAAGGTCGCTTACCCCCCGTCAGGGCCGTTCCATTATTGCTTAATGCGGAGTTTTTTCGTTAGCGTTGAACCAGTCCAGGGCAGCCTGGCCGTTTGACCGGTTCACCACGAATGGAGTCTAATTGACCGGCCGGAATGAGCGAATGACCGTTTTTCACTGGCGTATAATTGTTTGAAACAAGCCCATCTGCTATGATGATAGTCGACGACAATTAGGAGAGCGCCAGCGTCATGAGAGTGGGACCATTTGGAGTCTGGGAGCTTTTGGCCATCCTGGCCATCATTCTGCTCATATTCGGCGCCAAGCGGCTGCCGGAGATCGGTTCCTCACTAGGTAAGGGGATCCGCACCTTCAAGAGCGCGGTCACTGGTGAAGACCCCGAAGAATCTCAAGACCACCAGACAAATCACAACGGCCAAAACGGACGTGGAGACGACAAGTCCTGAAGCCAACCACCAATCCTTAGATGTCACAGTTTAGATATAAAGCAAGAGGGCCAGGCAAAAACCTGGTCCTCTTGCTATTTGAGTGCATTCGCCAGTTAAGTAAGAGCCCAGCCACCGTTCCCATTCCTCGAGGGCTCTGTCCCTAATTCCCCGGGGAGATCAGAAAACCGTAAAAATCCACCCAACAATCATCCGAACCTGCCGTAAACCGGCGCTGACGAAATCAGGACGGCGTCGCCGCCTGGGAAGCCCTCCGGCTCCGGGCCGCCAACTTGGCCAAAAGAAGGCCTAACTCGTAAAGCACCAACAGCGGCACTGCCACCAGTGCCTGGTTCACGGGGTCAAAGGTTGGAGTGATGATTGCCCCCAGGATGAATGCCACTACCACCCAATAGCGGCGAAACCGCGACAGCATGCCGGGATTGACTATGCCCAATTGGGCCAGGAGATACATCACCAGCGGCGTTTCAAAGGCGACGCCCATCCAAAATAGCAGCCGTATCATCAGATTTACCAGGTTGCTCACCCGGATCATCGGCGTGGCCACGTCTCCGCCAAAGGTCAACAGGAAGTGCAGCGCCGGCGGCGTGAGGACGAAATAGGCAAAGGCAACCCCGGCTACGAAGGCCAGCAAGACGCCGGGCATAAAGCCTAAAAGGTACCGTTTCTCCCGCCCGGTCAGACCCGGCGCGATGAACATGATGACCTGGTAAAGGATCACCGGCAACGCCAGTACGAATCCGCCGACAAACGACACCTTGATGCTGGTGGTCAACAACTCGGTGACCTCGACAAACACCAGTTGGCCAGGACCTGCGCCCAAGTCTTTGGCGGGAAGCACCAGCAGTTCGATGATCTGGCGGAAGAAAGCGAAGGCCACGGCGCTGCCTGCCAGTAGCGCCAATACCGATACGAACACCCGGCGCCTCAGTTCGGCCAAGTGCTGGAGGATGGACAACTCTCCACCGGTCATTTTTCGTTGCCGGGAGTTTGTTTATCGGGAGATTCTTTGTCTTCCGGGCTGGTTCGGCCATCGGAATGATCTACTGAATGATCTACGGGCACGCGGCCGCTGGGCCCCTTTTCCTGCTCCTGCTCCAGGTTGACGGCTTCCATGACATCGTTGAAAGACCGGCGTAGATCGCCAATAAGCTTACCGGCGGAGCGGGCCATGTCTATGGACCGGCTGGGACCCAAAACCAGAAAGGCGATCACAAACACCACTCCCAACTCCATGACCCCCATGCCCATGACGTTCACTGCTGTTTCTCCAGCTGCTGATTTTCTGGTAAAAATGGACAAACAACGGTGCAACCGGAAGGCGCCTGCAGCGTTGTAGGGTCTGGAGCAGAGTATCCCAAGGCTTGCAGCATTTCCAATAGCCGGCAGAGTGGCAGGCCGACAATATTGGAGTAGCAACCCTTCCACCATTTGGCGGGACGAAGGTCCCGGTCTTGCACGGCGTAGGCTCCGGCCTTGTCGAATGGGGTTCCCGACCTGATAGAGGCGTCCATTTCCGCTTCGGATAATGTGCGCAGTTTGATGTCGCTGGCCATCCAATCGGTTTGGCTGTCTCCGGTGGCCGCATTGACAACCGAAAGGCCGGTCATCACCTGGTGTTGGGTCCCGCTCAGTCTTCGCAACATCCGCCAAGCATCGTCCGCGTCGGCCGGTTTGCCCAGTACCTCGCCGTCCAAAACAACGGTGCTATCGGCTCCGATGATCAATCCGTCCGTCAACCGTTCCGCCAACGCCGAAGCTTTTTCCAGCGATAGCCGCATCACCATGTCCTGAGCCAACTCTCCTGCGATTTGGTCCTCAGGCACATCCGCCGATATGACTTGGAATTCCAATCCCAATCTCTCCATCAGTTCTTTTCGGCGGGGCGATGCCGACGCCAATATCAGCATCACGGGGAACCCTCACGATTTACGGGCGAGCCGGAATCAGGCCTCCCAGAATCCGCCACCCGTTCTAGCAAGGCAACGCACTCCACGTGATGGGTTTGTGGGAACATGTCCAAGGGAATCACCCTTTCCAACGAATAAGCTTCCTGGCACAGATATTTAAGGTCCCTGCCCAGGGTTTCGGCGTCGCAGGACACGTACACCACCCGTTTGGGCGCCAGCCGGACCAGGCTTTCCAACGCCACTGGTTGGCATCCGGCCCGGGGAGGGTCCAGCAACACGGCATCGGGAGACTCGGTCAACCTCAACAGCACTTCCTCGGTTTTGCCCAATAGAAACTCCACGTTGTCCAGGCCCGCGGCGTTCTCCCGGGCGTCGGCCACCGCCGCGGCAGATTCTTCTACCGCCAGGACCTTTTTCACGTAGGGCGCCAGCAGCACGGCAAATGTGCCCACTCCGGTGTAGGCATCCAGCAAAACCTCGACGCCCGTCAGCCCCAATGCCTCTTTGACCACCTGTAGCAACTGGGAAGTTTGGTCTATATTCACCTGGAAAAACGACGGGGACGAAACTTTGAATTCCCGCCCGTCCACCGAATCCAAATAATGCTTCTGTCCCGTGGCCAGATCCAACTCTGGATGGAACAAAAGCGGCTGGACCAAAGCATCGCCGGTGTCTTTTCCCGCCCGAATAGAAAGCTGGCTGGTACCCCCTGCTTTATCCTGGAGCGTGGTAACGATTTCGTTGATGCCCGAATGCATCAACATGCAGCGGTCAATGCGCACAAACCGGCGGGTCTCCCGGTGGACAAATCCAAGAGAGCCCCCCGACCTGACGGTAAATCGGGCGTGATTTCGATACCCGTATTGCGTGGGCGAAGGAACCATGTCCGTTACCAAGACGTTTTCCAGACCACCCACCCGGGCCAGGGCATCCACGACCAGGCCGCGTTTGACGGCTAACTGGCGGTCGTAGGCCAGGTGCTGCCACTGGCAACCGGTGCAATCGCCGAAATATTCACAGGGAGGCGAAACCCGGTCTGGGGACGGCTCCAACACCTCCACAATGTGGGCGGCCGCGTAACGCCGGTGGACCCTCACCAGCTCCGCCACCACCAACTCGCCGGGGATACCGCCAAAAACGAACACGTCCCAGCCCTGGTATTTGGCCATGGCTTCGCCCAAACGCCCCCAAGATTCCAAAGCCACGGTGATGAGGTCCCCATGGGCCAAAGCAGCCTGATTCAACTCGCTTCTCAATGCGCTATCCCAATCAACTCAGTCATTACTATAATCCAATGGGAAAGGTAATCCAAGAAGGGGACTAGCGGTCAGCTATCAGCTATCAGCTTTGGGGAGACGGCAGGGTATGAGGATTAGGCGGGTTGGATGATCAACGCGGAAATCCCCCAACCCTCTTTACGAAAGGGGGTAAACATAGTCGGCTGATTCGCTGACCGCTGACCGCTGACCGCTGACCGCTAAGAAAGCCAACCCCCCGTTGACCCTAATTGGGCAGAGGTATAGACTGGGACGGAACTCAACCGGACCGTAACGGAATCCTTAGCATCTAAATATCTGTAAACAAAATTTCCGGAGGATGGAAATGGCAGAACCCTTTGAAGCAACCGAATCTAATTGGGACGAGCAAGTATTGCAGTCGGAGCTACCGGTTTTGGTGGACTTTTGGGCCGAGTGGTGCGGACCTTGCAAAATGATCGCCCCGTCGGTTCATGATATGGCCGAGGAATACGACGGCCAGTTAAACGTAGCCAAACTGGACGTTGACTCGGCTCCCAACATCGCCATGAAATACGGCGTTCGCAGCATACCGGCTCTGATCTTTTTTAAGGACGGGCAGCCCGTGGACCAGATCGTCGGCGCCGTGCCCAAGGGCGTATTGAAGAAAAAGGTCGATTCGGTGATCACCGCCTAGCATTCCGGTCTAGTATCGAGGGGGTGGATGGGGCCCGGTGGTCTCTACGGACTTCAAATCCGTTATGCCTCGTGATGAGCGGGGTAGGTGGGTTCGACTCCCTCGCACTCCCGCCAACGTTATTAGGCACGAAAAAAGCCAAAATGGAGCCCTCGGGTCGCTTCGCCGATTTCCGAGGGCTCTTACTATTTACCCAAATGTCCACGGATTGTCCACGCACTTTTTAGGAAGCCCTATTTCTAGGCACGGGAGGCGTTCATCATCGACCCCCGTTCTTATCTACTTCGCCTGGGCCTCTCAACCAGGAAACATCGGCCTGGCCCGCCGCCAATTACCCCCAAACTCAGAAGGCAAAGGCCCTAACCACGCACAGACTCAGGGGGACAGGAATTCGGGGCACGTTTGGGTCAAGGGAGGAGAAGCGGTGCCGGAGGGCACGCCTGAATCAACGGGTCCGGCGCACCTTACCACCGGCATGGCTTACGGGATTTCGAGGTAACAATCATGCCCCGCATCTGCGCCTGCTGTTCCGTGACCAGTTGTTCTAGCCGGGCAACCTGCGCCGTGCGCTGTTCCAGGGCCGCCCCACTTGAATTCAAAGCTAGCTCGATAAGTTGGGTTACCAACGCCAATTCCTGCGTTTTCAGTGAATACCAGAGCCCTCAGGTCACCGTTGTTGATATTTACAATGTCTATGGTGTTGCTCTTAACACCAGTGCCATCAGCCTCTGTTTGGGTAACACTTAGAGCCGTATCTACGCCATTGATTCGCAGGGTAATGGATACATTAGAACCCGTCGCGGGGACGATATCGGGGATGACGAATAGGTTAGCAAGCGTGCCACTTCTCGGAGCGGGTATTTTACATTGAGCCTCGATCAGAGAATCGCACGCACCTGGTACTACCAAATGAGTTTGGTTACCTCCGGGACGAGAGTTCGCGATCATGATCGATCCCGTAGACGCAGTAGTTTGAATCGAACTGTCGGGGAACTTGATGCCACCCGCCGTGGAGTGTATGACTCCCGCAACTTCAAGCGTCGAGTTCGGGCTTACTATCCCGACGCCCACTCGGTCGTTGGTGCTGTCGATAAAGAGGGTGCCAGCGTCGATGTTGAGATCAGTGCCCGCCGAAAGATCGATGGTACCGTCGCCATAGGTGGTGGTGGCCCCAGCAATGAAACCGCCGCCGATCGTGTGGAATGATCCAGCAGCCTCTACTTCGGATACAGCATCGTCGCCCAGGCGAATCTTGTTGCTGGCATCAACCACGGCGTTAGCGCCGATGGCAGTCGCGTTGGTTAAATCGCTTGCGCTAACGTCGGCGAAGCGGCCAATAGCCGTGTTACCAGAGCCTGTGGTGTTGGACTCGAGGGCACTTCTTCCAAAAGCCGTGTTGTTGGAACCCGTAATGTTGAATATGAGTGCACCGTGTCCAGCAGCCGTGTTGCCAGAGCCCGTGGAGCTTTGCGAGAGTGCACCTGATCCAACAGCCGTGTTGTTGAAGCCCGTGGTGTTGGATTGGAGCGCACTTTCGCCATTAGCCGTGTTGTTGCCCGTGGTGTTGCCCTGGAGTGCACCTCCTCCAGTAGCCGTGTTGCGGTCCCCCTTGGTGTTGGTCCGGAGGGCATTCAATCCAGTCGCCGTGTTGACTGTACCTGCCATAGCCAAGTTGCCAGCATTTTCCCCGGCAAAGAAGTTCTTCCCGCCAAAGTTGTGAATAAAGAGATTCCCGTCCGACATGATGATGCCCGTCGTGGCGGTAGTTTTAGGTAGTCTAAAATTCCCCGTTATCTCAAGTTGTTCGTTGGGACTAGCTGTCCCAATTCCCACATTGTCCGTCAGGTTCGCTGGAGACATGCTGCCGGTGCCCGACCCAGACCAGGTGGTCAAGTCAACAGGACTCCATCCCGCACCCAAGGGCCAGGGAGCGTTAACACAATCTATGTCAGGATTGCCAGGTCCTGGGTGGACTATCCGAATCTCGGCATTAGTGTCGTTGACGCAGGCATGGACCAGGCTAGCATCGCCCCCGTGGGCACCGACGCTGGCCGGGGCGTCTACAGTGGCCGTGGCCATCACCACCAGCATCCCCAGGACCAATAAGGCACGAACCCCAAGAGCTCGGGCTTGCACGTTATTCATGGCGCCACCTCCGCTTGTTCAATCGGGCCTCAGTCTCGCACGTACCGCCATCTCTGTCACCGTAGAACCGATGTGGGTCAGGCTAACCACCTGCCAAGTTTAGCGAGCTAACGGCGTCCTAGGGGCTGTGTACATTCAGTCTTGCTGATGCAGACATCTTCTTCATGCGACTGACGGCAACCTCAGTTGCGTTGCCGTGGGCTTGGGGTGACGTACTCTGGTCCGTTGGCCGGACGCGGTAGCGTCACCCTTCCGATTGATCTCGCTTTGGACACGGAACAAGGGGACCTTGCCGTGCCCCTGGGACGGCTGCTCTGGCCACCCCGTCGGGCATTCCTCTTTGGTCGCAGCTTCGTTGAAATAGGCAACGTAGGCCCTGTTGCGCACGATTCCGCTCGCGCGGAGCGGCTACCCAGCTGGTACTCCCACGCTCTCTCAGGAATGCCCGCCAGCGTGGTCCGCTCGTCCAGCGTTATCGCCTCCCCGGACTTATCGGCCCGCAGGATCGCCCGCTTCGGATCAACTCCCTCCCGGTCGTGCCGCTCCAGCGGATACGGCTCGGCGGACTCGAACCCGATGTGCAGGTCCAGCAGCTTCCGGCCCATCTCGGCCCAGTGGTGAAAGTCTGGGTACAGGGGCAGGCGGGGGAACTCCCGCAGCAGGTCCACCCGATAGTCGTGGCGGTACACCGGGTCGTGCAGGACAGCGTGGGTGTAGGCGAAGATGTCCTCGGCGGTGATGCCTTCAGGCCCGGCTAGTTCTTCAAAGACGTTGCCCCACTCCTCGCGGTAGTGGTCGTTGAACTGCCGGATGCCCCAGTCGGTTATGTTGCAGACCTGCTCCCCGTCGGCGGTGTAGCGGTAGAGGGGGAGGCATTGGGTTTTTTCGAGGAAATCGAGAGAAATCAACCTGTCACTAGCTAATACCAATCCCTAGATATTATTTAAGGTTTTGGCTATCCTTGTTCCAAGTCGTGTGGGTGGAGGATAGCAGATGCGTGGGCGGCGGTTTTTAGTGACCTGGTGTGAAGAGGATACGGAGGAGGCGCTGAAGGCGGCGTATCAAGGAGAGCGTGAGCTTGAGTTCCGAACGCGTCTGCACGGCTTGTGGCTCTTGCGGTCTGGATGGAGGCTGCTTTCGGTGGCCGCAGCGGTGGGTGCCCACTACCGGACTGTGCAGCGGTGGGTAGGTTGGTATCGAGAGGGAGGAGTAAGGAATGTCCTCTCGCACAAGATGGGAGGCAAGGGGCAAGAGCCGTTCCTTACTGATGAATCCCAAGAGCAGGTGGCAACATAGGTGGCAACATAGGTGGGTACAGGACGGTTTCGAACGGTGGGAGAGATCAGGGAGTGGATCGCCCAGCAGTATGGGGTAACCTATACGGAAGGTGGCGCCTCCAGTATGATGCGCCGGTTGCGGTGTTCCCCCAAGATACCCCGTCCTCTGCACGCCAAGGCCGATCAGGAGCAACAAGCCTCCTGGAAAAAGGGGGCTTGAGCAGGCGCTGGCACAGGCCGGGGTGACACCCCGAACGCCCCTGGGCTTCGCCGATGAGATGCGGGTAGGACTGCGGGGCATGGTGCGGCGAGTCTGGGGACGCCGGGGTGTGAAGGTGCGCCAGCGCCTTCAA
>DAOUHE010000356.1:0-2997 GCA_034428715.1 Dehalococcoidia bacterium
CCGCAACATAGGGGCGCCCCCGATCATCAAACCGGCCGACAATCACAGGAGCAAATCCGCCGGATCGGTATCGAGAAACTCGACCTCAAACTCGGAGTCGCGCAGGCCGGCGGATTCAACCCTGGCGAATACATCCTCGAACGAGTCGGCCACGGCTATAACCCCGTTCCGGCCCACCGCCACCCATTTGTCAGGGTACATCTCCATCAGGGCGCCACGCTCCCGATTCATGCGCAGGATAGCCTCGTGGAACTCCTCTCTCCCCTCCTGCAGGGCCTCCACGCCGCCCAGATGGTCGATGATCGCCTGCACATCCGCATCATCCATCGGGCGTCTTCCACCACTGGCGGTTTCGGGCATGGCTCTCCTCCCAGTCAGAAAACAGTATCCCCATGCGGGTGCATACAAGGTACATACGCCGGAACAGACGGTCAAGGGCAGACCCAGCGCCCGCCGCCAAACGCCCCCAGGACGCCATTGCCGGCCCTTGCCCATATCAGCCGAGCTTGTGAGAGCATCCACGTCCTGAAACGGAGCGCACCGCGGCCATGGAGAACCTCCCGCCGAACAGCTCCTGCCTCGAAATACAGGGGCTGTTCCTCGTCACTCCCACCGGCCTACCGGTTCCCACAGCAACTTCACCAAGAGACCGGACCTCGAACCCTCTCAGATTCCGAAATGAAAATCGCGGGGACCTTCCGGATGGTAACCTGACTTCAGGACTATCCCGGCGGATCCGGATGACAACTAAAGACGCAATAATATGGTGGTTCGTTCCACTTCTCTGGTACTGGCGCCCATATCAAGTCATGCAAGAGATATGGGCTGGAAGTCACTCGGAGAACCACCACCCTCGCCTCCTGTTACTCTGGTGGGCAACATGGGTTATCGGCGGCACCCTATACTGGTTCGCGTACATCTCCGGCGAGAATACCCTTTCCCAGGTATATTGGGGAAATCTAATGACGATTGGGGCCAGTGGAGTCAATATTCTCGCTGGCGTTCTGGCGATAGCTACCGTTTGGCAGACTACCTCAGCTCAGGAGCGAAAGTACATACGGCTAAAAACAGCATGCCATCCCTAATAAAAAGGAGATATCATGCCTTACAGCCACTTTCACAACGGGTCATTTCATACTCATCATCAAAGACCTAGAGGCGGTCGCCATCACACAGCAGTCAACAACCGCCAACGGCCTTGGCGTATTGCCCTCATCATATTATTTCTAGTCGTTGCCATATTCATTGGTCTTAGACAAGCAGGATATGATCTACACCTACCGTTCTCAAGAACAAACATCACTGAAGAACGGCAAAAAGAACGGCAAGCCGTAGAGAACGCAGCTACAGCTTCTACTCCCACTATCCAGCAACCTACGACTTTCCCACCTACCACTACTACTCAACAACCGTCCCTATTCATGCCAACCGCTATATCAGCCACAGTGCCTCCGTCGGGGGATATCCTGGACTTAGTTCTACAGGATACGATAACCCCGGCGCCCCAAGTTCCGGCGGTCTCCCCAACCACCCGGCCTACACGGAAGATTCCATCCAATACCGTTCCCATTATCGTTACCTCACCCACGCTAAGACCAACTGTAATCATAGCCAGACCAACCGCCAGACCAACACTGACGGCTACTCCCGTTCCAACACCAACTCCCAAACCTCCTTCCACGCCTACACCCCTACTTCCACCCCATCTCCGTCATCTATCCGAAAAAGAATATATGCTGCAACTGATCAACATCGAGCGTCAGCGGGTAGGGGCCAGCCCTGTTGTCCTGGGAACCAACAACGCCGCCCAACTTCACGTGGAATCGGCGTTGGAGAATTGCTTCTCTAGTCATTGGGGCATGGACGGGTTGAAACCGAATCATCGTTACAACCTCGCTGGCGGTTACCAGGCCAACGGGGAGAACGGCCACGGTTTGGACTACTGTATCAAAGCGTCCGAACGATACGCTCCCATTGAAAGCATCCGTGAGGAAATTAGAGAGGCAATGGCGGGTTGGATGAGAAGCCAGGGACACAGAAGAACCCTGCTAGACCCATTCTATCGGAGGGTCAACATTGGTATCGCCTGGGACCGCTACAACGAAGCCATGTTGCAGCATTTCGAGGGCGACTATGTAAAGTATGGACACTCGCCGTCACTGGCCGGCGGCGTCGTTTCGCTGGCCGGCCAAGTCAAGAACGGCGTTAGCTTCACAGACCCAACGGACCTGGGTATACAGGTCTTCTATGACCCTCCGCCACATCCTTTGACCCGAGGACAACTTTCCCGTACCTACTGCTACGATAGCGGCCTTCTCATCGCCAGCCTACGGGAACCGTTGACCGGAGGTTATGACTACCCTTCCGATCAGGGCAGAATGACAACGTCCACTTGTCCCGACCCTTACGATATCTCCCCGGATGCCCGACCAGCCAAGTCCGTCAGTGACGCTCTCCGACTATGGCAACAGGCTTATGACGCCGGCACAACATCGGAGACTACTGTCTATCAGTGGATTACTGCCAACAGTTGGACCGCCAAGGGTAACACCTTTTCTGTTAAGGCCAACCTAAGCAGATTGCTGAGAAAGCATGGCGATGGCATCTATTCCATCGTGGTCTGGGGTAAGGTCAAAGGCGGTGACGAAGTTATATCCAAGCTCTCCTTCTTCCAGGGAGTGACTCCGCCTAATACCTATGACCCCAACCAGTGGCCATAGCCGCCCAGGAAGGCCCCTCCGGATTTACCGGCGGGGCCTTCCTGTCCCCAAAACCAGTGATTACACAAATCAGAGAACACGCGTGCGGTATTGCTGATTTAGCACGGTGTCGGTTAATCCCGTATTCCCCATTTGGCTCAAACAAGTGATGCGGTAAATAGGCAACTTTCTTGCTTTTCTAGTCGTTACATGAATCTCTTAGCCGTATTTCAGATATAATCCCACATTTCCCATATGGCTAAAAAGTTGTCTCAGTAATTCGTCGATGGTCTTTCAA
>DAOUHE010000357.1:0-13775 GCA_034428715.1 Dehalococcoidia bacterium
CCATCGTTACTGCCCAATTCATATTGGCCGCGGCCAGATGGGTCGCCCTTAGTCTCAGACTTGGCCCAGTCCACTGGTTATCCTCCACCTCATCTCGTCACAGCAGGGCTTTTCAGCCGGGCTTCTAGCCTCCCATCATACCGGGCATACGGGGTTTGGAACGTAAATTTAAGGGTGAATTCCGATGCAGCATCTGGTGTCCATCAAAACCGTATTCATAGCGCTAACGTAAGACGGCGGGAACATTCCCAAGGGGATCGACTGTAAGGTTCGAAGTTTTGGGAAGATGGTTGGGGTGATTCGATTCCTGGATATCCGGCATGGTTTGATATAATCATTCCTGATCATAATGAGCCCTCGGCAGGTGCTGCATGGCAGAAAACAAGCAAAAGATTTTAATCATTGACGATGAGGACGACATCAGGCTCTTTCTTGGCACCAAGTTGCAGAGAGCCGGATACGAAACCTCGGAAGCGCCAGATGGACGGGAAGGTTTGCGCCATTTCTATAACGACCGGCCAGATTTGGTTGTGCTTGACGTTGCCATGCCGGAAATGGATGGGTGGCAAGTGTTGGAGAGGATCCGGGAAATATCCAGGGTGCCCGTATTGATGCTGTCGGCGGCTGCTCAAGAAAGAGACAAGATAAGGGGACTTACCGGAGGGGCCGATGACTACGTGACAAAACCTTTTTCTGGAGATGAGTTCCTGGCCCGCGTATCAGCGGTGCTCCGGCGCACAGCCGGTGCGGAAAAGGAGCGGGGCGACAATCTTTACCAGGATTCCGACATCAGCATTGATTTTTCAAAACACGAGGTTTTGGTCAGGGGCCAGAAGGTCGCATTCAGTCCTACAGAATTCCGTCTTCTTAGCGTGCTGACGAAAAACGCCGGGCAGGTGATGAGCCAATCCCAATTGTTGGGCCATGTATGGGGACAAGACTATGCTGATTCATTGGGTGTGGTTCGAATCTCCGTGGGTTACCTGCGCCGGAAGATCGAGCTAATTCCTGGCAAGCCCCAATTGATCGAGGCGGTAAGGGGGTTCGGTTATTGTTATCGTAAATAGGATCACCTCGATCGACACGTCTTATAAATACCAAGGCGCGCTTAACCTGATTGAAGAATGGGTGTTTTCAGCTTGTACACTGCGGCTTCCCGGCGGTTACGGACCTGAAGCTTTTGCAGAAGGTGGTGTACGTAGTTTTTGACCGTTTGAAGCTCCAAATTCAAGTGGAGGCTGATTTCTTTATTGGTCATGCCATCCTCGATGATGTGAAGCACTTCCCATTCCCGTTGCGTAAGGTTGCTTAGATCGGCTTGGACCGAGTGAACTTGCCTGCTGAGCCACGTGACGAATCTGAATCTGAGCTTGATCGGACTTTCAAGGAGATGGCAGGCCTATATGAGATTTCCGGGATATTCTCCACCATAGGCGATCTCGGGACCAAGGCAAGCGCCGCCCTGGAAAAAGTGGCGGTTCTGGCTCGCGCTGACTGGGTGACCCTCAGGATGCCCAAAGATGATGAACCGGGACTACACTTAGTGGCCGTGTCGGGGCCGGAGGCGACGAAAGCAGCGCCGGTGAACACCTTAACCGGTGCCATGACCATGAGTATGGCGGCGTTCACCGAGGGTAGGAGAATAGTGATTGATGATTACGCTGCCATGCCCAATGCTACTCAAATCCTGGTCGATCTCGGAATGCAGTCCATGGTGATTTTGCCGGTCAAAGCCAGAGACCGAACCGTTGGTTCGGTTACGGTCATCTCTAAAGATAAACGCCACTTTAGCACCGATTTGGTGGACCTGCTGACCGCAGTCGTTGGAGGCTTGGTCGGCTTGATCGAAACTCGATGCTGCATGAGGAGTCCGAAAAAGCACACCTGGAGCAGCGGCGCTTGGCTGAAGAAAAATCCGCCATGGCTGAGATCGCCCGTATCATTAACCTATCTCCGGACATTAACGACATATACGAAGCGTTCGCAGTCGAGTTGGAAAAACTCGTTGGTTTTGAATGGGTGCTGGTAAACTTGGTCGATCATTTTGAACAGACCATGACTATTACCTACGCCGCCGGCCAACCGGTTGCTCAACGCACGGCCCGCAATAAATTCGAGCTGGCTGGTACATTTACCGGCGCGGTTATGAATGAAGCGGTAGGCTTGGTCATGGACGTCAGCCAAGGAGAAGACCCCGGCCGCTTTCCGGCGCTCGCACCCTACCTGGAGGCCGGGTTTTGTAGTTTCCTGGGCGTAAAGTTGGTTCACCATGACCAGGCTATGGGTGTGCTGAACTTGATCTCGGCCAAGCCTGGGGCTTATAGCGAGTGCGAATTGGATGTCGCCGCCCGCGCCGCCCGCCAGATTGCCGGGGCTATCGCCAACGCAAGACTCTATGCACAGCAACGGGAATCTGAAGCGGAGATTCGAGACCTAGCAAAATTTCCATCGGAAGACCCTAACCCCGTCGCCCGTATTTCTTCTAGGGGCAAAATAATTTACGCCAACGATGCCGCAACCAATATCTTGGAGAACGCCAGGTTGAAGGCCGGTAAGCATACTTTGGAAACCTGGCGAGAATCTGTCGCTAACGTTTTGACCAGCGGCTCGGCAGACGAAGTTGAGATCGACTACGGCTCACGAATCCTTTCATACTCTGTAGTGCCGGTGGCTGACGCGGGATACGTGAACATATATGGAAGAGATATCACCACGGCAAAGGAAGCAGAACGTTTAAAAGACGAGTTCATTTCGGTTGCGTCCCATGAGCTTAGAACACCGGTGACGTCGATAAAGGGATTTCTTGAGTTGCTCGAAGACGAGCGGACTGGGCCTGTGACGATGGACCAACGGCGTTTTTTGGACGCGGTCGGCAGAAATACGCGCCGATTAGAGTTGTTGGTGGATGATCTTCTTGATATATCCCGGCTTGATTCCAGCATGATTGGACTGGAGCGATCCGCATTTTCTGTTTTGGAGGCATTTCAGCAGGTGGTGTCTGAGATGCAATCCGAGATCGAAGCCAAGAGCTTGAAGGTAAAGTTCGGCGATGGTTTGAAAACCGCCGTAGCCGATGCGGATAGAGACCTTGTGATTCAGATCCTAGCCAATCTGCTGAGCAATGCGATCAAATACAGCCCTTCCGGATCACCGATCTACGTAGACGCCAAGACGAACGTTGACATGGCTTCGTGGTTGCACGTTTCGATCCGTGACGAAGGTCCCGGCATCGATCGGAGCGACGCGGAAAGGTTATTTGAGAAGTTTTATAGGGTGGATAACTCGACCACCAGAGATTCGCAAGGCACCGGCCTGGGATTGGCGATAACAAAGGCTTTGGTTGACCTGCACGGCGGAACGATTCGGGTGGAAAGCAAGCTGGGAAAAGGCTCTAGCTTCCTTTTTACCTTGCCTAAAGCCACTACTGTAGGGGTAAATACGGACTATGAGGATGATTAACCATTGGATTCGGAATGATCTTCCCAGAAACCGCCGCCCGCTGTGGCAGGTTCAGCTCGGCCCTCATGGGGACACCCAAGTTAAAGGGAGATGGCCCGGAAGATCATTTCCAACGCCGCCCCGCTCTGGCGGCCTGTATGGGTGATCCGCCATTAAAGAGAAACCCGCCCGTGATGAATCGGGCGGGTTTCTCGTTTTCAAGGAATTACTCTTGCTAACTTTGGCGATCGAACATCGGGCCGCATTCGACTCGCCTTAGCCCAACTTGCCAAGTTAACCCGGCATGCCGGAGTGTGACCACTATTTCCGGGTGAATTTGACTACGCGGCGGGGCCGCCATTCGCCGGGCATTACGAAGTACAGGTCCTTGTGGGAGTCGGCCCACACACCGTGGCATGAGCGGTGGGTCTCGTTGCCCCACTGGGCCAGACGCTCGCCTTCCGAGCTTAAAATGCTAAAGAGCCCCCCGTTGTGCTCTGGTATGTAAACGACGTCCTCGTCATCGACATAGATAACCGCGGGGCCGATAAGCTTGGTCGGCCAGGTGGAGATATGCTCACCGTTCTGGGTGAATACCTGCACACGGTCGTTCTCCCGGTCGGCGATCAAAAGGCGGCCTTTACTGTCGACCCATGCGCCGTGGGGCAGGTTGAACTCGCCCGGCCCAGTGCCCGGCCCGCCCCAGGACATCAGGTGTTCGCCGGTGGGGGAGAACTTGTGAACCCGGGCGTTTCCGTAGCCATCGGCGATGAAGACCTCTCCCTCGTCATTGAGGGCGATGCCGGCGGGAAGGTTGAACGGCTCTCCGCCTTTGGTCACGTGTTGATATCCATCGCCCAAATATTGGCTATTATCGTATCCCGCGTCCGACCGGAAGCCTTTATCGCCGATGGTCATCAGTAGCTTGCCGTCGTTGGTGAACTTCATCACCTGCCCCAGGTCCCGGTCCACCAGCCAAACGTTGTCTTGTTTGTCGATCAAGATTGCGTGGGCGAACTCAACAACCCCCGCTCCCCAGTGGGACAGGTAGTTGCCCTCCCGGTCGAAGATCACCACGGGATGGTCGGGGTCCCGGTTGAAGCAGTAGACCCGGTCTTGGGAGTCGCCGTAAACGGCCGCGGCCGGCATGGCCCAGCCTTCGGGCACCTTGGCCCAGTTTTCGTCCATAGTATAGGTATATTTACCGCTGCCGACAGTGCTAGTAGTAGTCAATTCAATCTCCTTAACCCATTTCTTAGTGTGCCTGCCGTGGCGCGTGCATATAGGGCTCTGTGAAGGAATATTAACCCAATACTGCAGGGTTGCCTAGTAAGGGGCGATGCCCGGGGTCTTCACCCGAAAACTATATAGCGATTCGCCGGGTGTGGCGTAGATGGTGCGGAAATCGGGTCCGCCAAAGGCAACGTTACGGGGCACCTCAGGACCTTTGATGACGCCCAGTACCGTTCCATCGGGCTCGACGACCCATATACCGCCAGATCCGACGCAGAACACCCTGCCCTCAGTGTCCACCTTCATGCCGTCGGGCACTCCTTCTTCGGCCGAGGACATGTCGCAAAACACCCGGTTGTTGCTCAAAGTGCCGTCCGTGGCCACGTCGAAGGCTCTGATCTTACGATGGTTGCAGACCAGTCCCTTTTCCGCTTCCTCGAAACAGCGTTCGTCCAACCGGCTGATGGCTACGTAAAGTATCGACTCGTCGGGAGAAAAGGCCAGACCGTTGGGATATTCGCATTCATCCGTCGCCAGGTGCAATTGACCGCTGGGGTCCACCCGGAAGACTCCCGAAAAACCGATCTCACGCTGTTCCGCCGGCAGGCGCAATTCTGGGTCGGTGAAGAAGATACTTCCGTCGGAACGGCAGACCACGTCATTGGGCTTATTGAAGCGCTTGCCCTGGTAGGTTTCGGCCACGGTGGTCACGGCGCCGCCGGCTTCCATCCGGGTAAGCCGCCGGTGGTCCGCTCCTTCGCACATTAGCAATCGCCCCTGGCGGTCGAAGGTGCAGCCGTTTCCCTCGCCGGTGCCTTTCCGCACCACCGACACCGTGCCGCCCGCGTCCCCGGCTTTGTCTGGGTCCCATCGAAGGAGGCGGCTGCCGCCCAAGTCCACGAAGGTAAGATAACCCTCAGGATGCCACAAAGGCCCTTCGGTCCGGCCCAGTGCCGAGGCCAACAGGGTTTGTTCGCCAGATTCCAAGACGGAAGAGAGATCGCCAGCCATACCCAAACTCCATGATCCCGAGTGATCATTCAGGGGCGGTAAGTGGGCGGATTATAACAGCCCCGCCCGTGTGTGTACACGCTGGTTTGACCCTGTGAACCGCCACGATTGACCGCCCTAATCCACTGTTCTACAATTCGCCCTGACGTCTGCTGAAACACCCGGTAAAGGTAGCGGGAATCACCAACGCCGGCATCATGGAGAATTTCGTGGTTAGTGAAGAAACCAAAGACGGAATCCTACTGGAATTGACCGAGAAGGCCGCCGCCTTGTTTGGCCGGGAACGCGCCCAAGCGCTGCAAACCTCTTTGGAGCAGACGGCAGCCTATCTATGGGAGGTCCGCCAGGCCGATGCGGGAACCGACGTTGAACCCGGTTTCTACCAGTAGGCCACCGCCGCTGCACCCAATCCGGATTTCGAGGGATAACCATGGCTCAACCCTATGAACTTAGCGTCGCCCAATCAGCTGATGAGATTCGCCAGGGACGCCTTTCGCCGGTGGAACTGGCCGAAAGCTTGTTGAGAAGGATCGACGAACTGGAACCAGATCTGCAGGCTTGGGTCACCATTGACCGGGAGGATGTTCTCAGCGCCGCCAAAGACCGGGAGACAGACCAGAAAGCTGGGCGAACAACGGGGTTGATCCACGGGGTGCCCGTGGGCCTCAAAGACATTTTTTACACCGAGGGCATGAAGACCACCGCCTGCTCCCGGATCTACGCCGATTTTGTGCCAGATCACGACGCCACATGCGTGGCTAGGATCAAAGCGGCCGGCGGGATCGTCATGGGTAAGGCCGTCACCACCGAGTTTGCCACGTCGGACCCTTCTCCAACGCGTAATCCTTGGAATTCGGCCCACACCCCCGGCGGGTCCAGCAGTGGCTCTTCGGTAGCGGTGGCCACCCAGATGTGCGCCGCGGCCCTTGGTTCCCAGACCGGCGGCTCCACCTGCCGCCCCGCTGCCTACAACGGCATCGTTGGTCTGAAACCCACCTACGGCAGGATAAGCCGTTATGGCGTGGTGCCGGTTAGCTGGTCGTTGGATACCGTGGGCATACTGGTGCGCACCGTTGAAGACGCCGCCACCATGCTCCAGGTGATGGCCGGCCATGACCCCAACGACCCTGGTTCATCCACCGAGCCCGTCCCCGACTTCCTTCAAGAGATGAGATCGGCGGAACGCCCGCCCCGCATCGGATTGGTGTCTGGTTTTTTCAAGGAACATTCCACCAACGAAGTTTGGCAACATACCCAGGAGGCGGTTCAAAAGCTGGCGGGGGCTGGCGCCACCGTTCAAGAGCTCGAACTGCCTCCGAGTTTTGCCTCGTGCCACAGTTGCCAACGGGTAGTGATGAACGTGGAGTGCGCTGCGTTCCATCAAGAATTCTTCCGCCACCGGGCAGACGAATATGGCCCCAGGATCAGGTCCGGAATCGAGATGGGGTTATTGGTGTCCGGCGTCGACTATTTGAAAGCCCAGCGCCTGCGCCGGGTCTTCCGGCAAGAGATGGCCGGGATGCTCCAAGGCTACGATGTGGTGCTGACTCCGGCAACACCTGCGCCGGCGCCCAGGGATCTGAACACCACCGGCGACGCTGCCTTTCAGTCGCCATGGACCTCCAGCGGCCTCCCCACGGTAGTCATTCCGTCTGGTATGAGCCAGGACGGTCTGCCTCTAGGAATTCAACTGGCGGCGGCTCCTTGGCAAGAAGGGAAGCTGCTGGGTGCGGCCCAATGGGCGCAAAAAACGCTTGGAGTCAACCTGTCTCCTCCCCAAAACGCCTGATACGTCTCCGCCTCATCTCTGCAACATCATGGTCATGGACCCACTGATGGCAGAAAGTCCTCATCCTGGTTCACGAATCGGGTTGAGGAATCCCTTACCCTGTTCCGCTCAAACCCTTCCCTTTAACAAGGCATCCTAATCTAAGGGTATCGCGTTCCTAATTTATTATTTGTTGGCGGAGAAAAAGGTGAACGAGGCATTTGACCTGGTAGTCATTGGGGGAGGTTCCGCGGGACTTACCGCGTCGGAGTTTGCCGCCCAGCTGGGTCTGAAAGTGGCCCTAGTAGAAAAGGACCTACTGGGCGGCGATTGCACTTGGACTGGCTGCGTTCCCAGCAAGGCCCTTCTCGAGATCGCCAAGACCGCGCATCAAATCACTGGAGCCTCGGCGTTTGGGATAGCCTTCCAACGCCCTACCGTGGACTTCAAACAGGTCATGGCCAAAGTGCGCGCGGCCATCGGCCGGGTTTATTCCAGGGAGGAGCCATCCTCCATGGAAGCCAAGGGGATTCGGGTGATCCATGGGGAGGCACGGTTCATCGATCAACACACCGTTGAGGTTGGTGAAAACCAACTTAAGGCGCGGCGCTTTCTAATTGTGACCGGCGCCCGGCCATTGATACCTCCCATACCGGGCTTGAACGAAACGAGCTTTTTGACCTACCGGTCGATTTGGGATTTGGAAGAATTGCCCGCCAACCTGGTTGTCATGGGAGCAGGCCCAATTGGGTGTGAGATGGCCCAAGCCTTCTGCCGGTTGGGCAGCAGAGTGACCCTGGTCGAAGGAGCAGACCGCATTCTTCTCAACGACGAGCCGGAAGCGGCCCAAGTGCTGGCACATCGATTGACTCAAGAAGGCATCGACCTTCGGCTAGGACAGATGGTGGAGCGGGTCTCACAGAACGGCAGCGGCGTTAGCGTTGCTCTATCGCGAGAACGATTGGAGGCGGATGCCCTGTTGGTAGCGGTAGGACGCCGGGCGAACTTGGAGGGCCTGGATCTGGAGCAAGCCGGGGTCACCTGCGGCTCCCAGAGTATCAAGGTCGACCGGCACTTACGAACATCGCAGAAACATATTTTCGCCGCGGGAGACTGCGCCGGCGGTTACCAGTTCACCCACTATGCCGGATGGCAGGGACTCATGGCCGTTCGCAACGCCTTTTTGCCGGGTTCCGCACGCGGGGTGTTGGATTCGGTACCATGGACAACCTTCACCGACCCAGAGGTGGCCCATGCTGGGCTGACCGAGGCCCAAGCGCAGGCCAGGTTCGGCAGCGGCTTTAAGGTTTCCACCCGGCCAATGGCCAGCGTGGACCGCGCCGTAACCTCAGGGGACGAGTCTGGATTCATCAAAGTGTTGCATAAATCGAACGGGACGATCCTGGGCGCTACAGTGGTGAGTCCAAGGGCTGGAGAAATGATCCACGAGTGGACCTCGGCCATCGATAACGGCCTTAAACTAGGCGACATGGCCCAATCAATCCACGTCTATCCTACCTACTCCATGGGGAACATGCAGTTGGCGGCCCAAGTGCATGTCGAACAGTTATTGTCTGGCAAAATGGGAAGATTGCTCAGAGGATTGGCCCGGCTGGGACGATGACACCGGTTTGATTTTGGTTCTAGCGGCGATTCCCGGCGCCAGAACAAGCCGGGGTTAGGGCACGGGCGGCATGAAGGCGGCGCTGATCACCGCGGGATCATAGCCCAATTCCTCCGCTTTGTCGGCGTCGCTGTTTGCCTTTACGCTATAGCCCTGGGCATCGTAGATGACGGCGCGCCCGAAATATGCGTTGGCCAAGGCGGATTTGTAACTATGATATTCCCGGGTTGCCAGCTTAAGCACCAATTGATCTTCGCGGTTGATGACGTCGTCGTAATCCCACAACGCCTTGGCCCAATCTCCCATGGCCAACCAGGCATCAGCCCGTTTGACGCAGGCTTGGACGAAGTCCTGGTTTAGCTCGATCGCCTGATCGTATTCATCGATGGCATTTTGGAACCGGCCCTTTTCATGCCAATCCAGGCCGGCCTTGAAGTGGTTTTCAGATGGGTCACCACCGAACAAAAAAGGAATCACAAAGACGATGACCACACCAACCAGCGGCGTCGCGATGATCAACAGATAAGCGATTTTTAATCCCATCTAGCTACCTGTCTGGGAACTGGGGGTGTCCGGCGGCTTGGTCAAAGATCCATGGATGGCCGCCGGGATGAGTCTGGGTCCACAAAAAATGAGACCCACCGCGGGAGCCCCTCCCCCTCCAACCTATACTTTCCAGCCGGAGGGAAAACCCGCGATGGATGCTCAGTTATGTTATTAAGCCAACCCGCCCAAGTTTAAACCAGCAAATCAGCTCTCGCTCCGATAGCGGCACGCCTAGCGCCGGGGTGCCTGCACCTGATTGGATTTGGGCGGTCCTTAGAATATGGCGATGGGGTTGACCGGAGACCCGGTTGTGTTATGCAACCTCAAGGGACCGATGGACACCAAAAACTCCCAGCGGTTTCTCTCACTGCAAGCCTGGGCGACTTCGTCCAGATTGGCTTGTCTAGAATCCAGAGCCCCATGGCCGTAATGCCTACCTGGTGGATGGGACTTTGCACCGTGGAGTATTGGGGAGGGCTTACGTCGTTGCCGGTGTCCGACCCCAACATGGCAATCCCTCTCTCGTGGAACAGTGGAAGGCAAGCCGCTTGGCAGGCCGTCGAGCCGGCCGACCGGTCGACGGGCCCTTCCAGATTCCTGCGGTGGAGCTGTCCCGTGCGGATCAGCAGTACGTCGCCCTCCTCCACTTTGAAGCCGCAGCGTTCCTCGGCCCGTAGTATGTCTTCGGGCATAACCCCTTCGCCACGTTCCACCCAGTCAGTTCCCCTGATCATGGGAACATCCACCAGCACTCCTCTGGTGACGATTCCGTTTTTGGCTTCCTCCACCGAGCACACGGTTGCTCCCAGGTTGGTGGAAACCATGTGCGCTGGATTTCCGTTGTAGGTTTTGCCTTCCCAGAAAAAGTGGGCCAGGCTGTCGACGTGGGTGATGGTGTAGCCGTGGAAGATCATCCCAAAATAATCGGTTGCCGCCGCGTTGGGCCTGGAGGTGACCTTGTCACCGCTGGCCCAACCTTCTCCGCTCTCTACCATGAAATGCACCGGCGGGTTGGGCGAGTCCAGCGATGCTTCGAAATGAACGGTCCGCGACAGGGTGATTGTGGTCCCCTCTTGGACGGTGGCGATGGCCCGTTTGGTCTTCTCGGCGGTTATCAGGTTCGGAGCGCCCAGCTGATCGTCGTCGCCCCATCGTCCCCAATTGGAGAGGGATTTAAAATAACCCAGAACTTCTTCTTCGGTAGGGATGTTGGCCTGCATGTTGTTCTCCTGGTATTTTTGCCGACAGCTATCAGCTTCCCGCCGGTTGGTTGATTTAGGGGTTAAATCCCCCACCCCCCCTTTACGAAAGGGGGCTAAAGTGGTCGACTCATTCGCTGACCGCTGACCGCTGACCGCTGACCGCTAGACGCTGACCACCGGCGGTGTAAGCCGAACCGCCAAAACCGATTCGCACCAACGAGCGGCGGCCAGGAGACGGGCCTCCTGGAAGTGGGCCGATGCCAACTGGATCCCAAAGGGCAATCCAGAGGATGCCAGGCCCGACGGGATAGAGATGGCCGGCAGTCCACAAGACGTCCAGGGGCCTTGATACATCGAGTTGCCGGTGTTGGTCAAGTCGGCCAGGGCAGGAGTGGGGGTAGACGCGGTCAACAAGACATCGGCCTTGGCTGCGGCGTCATTCATATCGGCGATGAACCTTAGCCGGCGCTCAAGGGCACGGGAATAGTCCGCCCCGCTGGTTTCCAATCCCCAGCGCAACATCTCCCTCAATAAAGGCTGGTACTCCTCTGACCGGGTCTGGAACATATCCTGGTGAAACGCGCCGCCCTCTACCGCCATGATCAACCGTTGGTCGTCCATGGCGGTCTCTATACTGCTCGAAAGCTCGATCTCCTCGACGTTGGCTCCGGCGCGGCTCAATTTTTCGGCGATCCCTTCCGTGTGGGAGCGGGTCTCGGCGTTGGAGTTCTCATGGAAATATCCCTTTAAAAGTCCTATCCGTGGGGTAGCAGGGGAATCGGTGGCCTTGAGGTAATCTTCGGGCTCCAGGATTGACGCCACCGGGTCTTGGGCGTCTGGGCCCGCCATGACATTCAAAAGCAGGGCGGCGTCCTCAACGGAGCGGGTCATCCAGCCCGCCGTGTCCAACGACCAGCTCACGGGAATGATCCCGTAGCGGCTGACGCGGCCCAAGGTAGGCTTGAACCCCACGATGCCGTTGTATGAGGCGGGGCGCAGCACCGATCCTATGGTTTGGGACCCCATGGCGGCAGCGCACATCTTTACGGCTACCGCCACGGCCGAACCGCTGCTGGAACCGCCGGGTGTGTGCTTAGGGTTCCAAGGGTTCAACGTGGGCGAAGGGTCAAGACAGGCGAACTCGGTGGTCACCGTCTTGCCCAGCATGATTGCTCCGGCGTTCTTCATGAGGGTCACGGTGGTGGCGTCGTATTCGGGTATGAAATCCGCGTACAGCCGGGAGCAGGCGGTCGTGGGAATCCCAGCGGTGTAATAGATATCTTTTAGTCCGATGGGAACCCCGTGTAGCGGGCCCAGGTCCGCCCCGGGCTTGACCTCATCAGCCTTTTTCCTAGCCTCGGTTAAAACAGCTTCCCGGTCCAAATACACCCATGTCTTCAGGCCCGGTTCAAGGGAGTCTATACGATCCAGCAGAGATTGCGCCAGGTCCACCGGCGATATCTCACCGGCTGCGATACGTGACGCCGATTCCGCTACAGATAATTCAAAAAGCTGAGGCATGCTGGGTTTGATCTCCTTGATCAGCATACGGTGTTTATCCGAAAATTAGAGTGGATTCCCAAAACCAAATAACCCTAACGAACCACCATGCCGCCCCTCGCCGCGCTCATCCGAATGGCAGGTCTTTGATCAAGCCAGTCTGTCTAAATAATAATCAAAGCTGATCGCCGACGGCTGAGTGCTGACCGCTTAGAGCTTAGATAGGCGGACGCCGCGTGTGCCATTCGGTGGCTTGCTGGTAGGCGTGGGCCACCCGGAAAACCGTTGATTCGTCGAAGGGTTTGCCCGCGATCTGAAGGCCGATGGGCAGATTTTCCGGCGTGAATCCGCAGCCGACGGAAAGGGCGGGAAGGCTGGCCAGGTTGAAGGGAGCCGTGAAGCCTCGCCGTCCGGCAAAGCCCTCGAGAACCTCTTCTTTGCTGTTTATTCCCGCCCGCGTGGGCAGCAGCGATGCCGGAATCGACGACGTGGGCATTACCAAGACATCCACTTTCTCCAACGCCTCTATGATCTGCCGCCGTAGCATCTCACGCAGCCGTACCGCCTTCTGGTGCACCTGGGCGGGCATGATGCTGCCGGTCAACAGGCGAATCTGAATATTGTGGTCGTATTGGTCCAGATGGTCGCGGATCCCGTTTTGGTGAACGTTGACCGCGTCGACCGCGGTCACGGCCGCGGAAATAGCAGCAGAGTCGGCGATCAATGGGATTGAGACATCCTCTAAATGGGCGCCGAGTTCGCCCAACACCGATATGGCTTTGACCACCCCATCGCGGATGTCCGGGTCAACGGCGTTGGTGTTGACCCGTTCTTGGATCACGCCTACCTTAAAGTCCCGGATGTCTCCGGTCATGGCGGCAAGGTAATCGGGCACGGGCACGTCCCAGGTATATGGGTCTTTGGGATCATACCCGGCAATGGCAGCCAGCATGATGGCGCAATCGGCCACGGTGCGGGAGATGGGTCCCGCAATGTCCATTGACCAGGCAGCGCCCAGAACGCCGTAGCGGCTTACCCTGCCCCAACTGGGCCGGATGCCCGTAAGACCGCAGAAGGCCGCCGGGCCTCGTATGGAGCCGCCGGTGTCCTCCCCCAAAGAGGTGGCACACAGGAACGCCGCCGTGGCCGCTCCCGAACCGCTGCTGGATGTGCCGGCGTTTCGGGAAAGGTCCCAGGGGTTGTGCGGCCGGCCATAGGGGTGGTGAAACGCATCACCCATGGCGAACTCACTCATGTTCAGCTTTCCCAGCAGCACCGCGCCGGCCCGTTTCAGGTTAGCGACTACCGTGGCGTCTTCGCCGGGCACTAGTAGTCAGTCAAACTTGATATTAATGGTAACGTGAAAGATTGAGCAAAAGAGCTACCCTGACTCTGGATAGTGTTGATGGGAGGCGGTGGTATGGTCAGGGAAAAGTATGGAGTCCGGCTGACG
>DAOUHE010000358.1:0-5397 GCA_034428715.1 Dehalococcoidia bacterium
AAGAGCTCCAGCGACTGATCCGGGTTGGCAAAAACTCAGCCCGAGTGACCGCTAGAGCGCGGATTCTCCTAAAGAGCGACGACGGTTGGGCGTCACCCCAAGTGGCCGAAGCTTTGGATGTGGCCCTGACCACCGTATACCGGGTCAAGCAGCGCTTTGCCGAAGCACCGCCCAGGAGCTGGCGTCCTACGCCGAGGGGCAGGGCGCCAAGGTCCTTTGGGGATAGTGCTACGAAGAGGAGGGCATGGCTCCCCACCGGCCGGGGGTTCAGGCAGACTTTGGTTCGAAGTTCCGACGGTGTTTCCAGACCGGGCAGCTGTTCCCGGAGCCCGGGAACGACGTCGGCGATATTGGCGGCGCCGGGGCCAACCTAACTATCGGACCTGCCGACGTGATGAGGGTGACTGACCAGGCCGGCTCACCGGCCCCGGGTTTTTATCTCGTGGAGCAATCCCAGTGCGGTGGACACTAGAATGGCGCCGGTGGCCGCGCCGAAGTGCAAGCCGCTTTCGATGGCGTAGCGCCTCCCCAAGTAGTTGGGGTCGGCGTTTTGTCCGTAAACCAAGCCGATATAGGAGCCAACTACGCCTCCCACTATTACCAGGACCAGAGAGCCGATGATGAGGCTTCTGCGGTCCGTCAAATTCATCCAGCCCACATAGGCGCCCAATCCTGCGCCCAGGCCTATACCTACGTAATAGAGATTAAGGTGTACATCCAAGGACCAGGGATAACCTACCATGGCGTTGAAGATCACTACGGTCCAGCCACCGACGATTCCCAGCATTGTGCCGATGATGAATCCGGTAATGGTCCTGGCCAGGGGTACCAACCAGGTGTACACACCGCTTTCCAGCATTGTTGCCTCGCCGCTCAACCTTTTGGAGCCTATTCCCTGCTCCAGCGTCTAATGGCATTATCAGATGTTGCGTTGCTGCCTATATCAATTATAGCCTAGCTGACCCTAGCTGTGGCCCATCGCAAACCGCAGCAATTTTGTTCTTTACCCACGCCGGGCCGGGCCACATGGAAAGGCCCCACCCCGATGCAATGGGGGTGGGGCCACTAACTGAACTCGATCCACTCCCGGGACGCTAGAAGGTCACCCCGGCCTCCTTCGCTTCTTTGGTTTGCTTTAGCCATCGCCAACGCTGGAGCGGGTCGCTGACGGCACGCAGCCAAAGTCCGACGAGGTTAAAGGACAGCGCAGTCAGGAAGATGGCCATACCGGGTGCTACCACCACCCACCAAGCGGTGGTAATGTACTGGCGTCCCGAGGCCAGCATCAGACCCCACGAAGAGTCGGGCGGCTGGATGCCAAAGCCCAGGAAACTGAGGGCGGATTCAGTAAGTATGTTCCTGGGCACGTCGAGGGCCGCGAGGGTCAACAGCGGCGTCATCAGATTGGGCAAAATGTGCCGGACGATGATCCTCTGGTCGCTGCAACCGAGGGCCCTGGCGCTCTCGATAAAGGTCTGCTCCCTCAGTGACATTACGACGCCACGGGTGACTCGGCAATAAAGCATCCATCTAGCCACGGCGAACACGATTATGATATTGGTGAAACTTGGTCCTAATATGTACAGCACCATCAGGGCAAGGAACAGCAATGGCACCGACATGAAAACGTCCACGGCGCGCAT
The DNA here is from genome assembly GCA_034428715.1 of Dehalococcoidia bacterium. Classification (GTDB taxonomy): domain Bacteria; phylum Chloroflexota; class Dehalococcoidia; order Lucifugimonadales; family UBA3495; genus Io17-Chloro-G2. The sequence continues at coordinate 1,644 of DAOUHE010000358.1, forward strand.
GATTACGTCATCGACTCTTCCTCGGTAGTAACCCGCAATCAAACCGAGGAACACCCCAATGGATCCCGATACCAGGACCCCTAAAACCCCCACCGCTATGGAAAGGCGGCCCCCGAAAAACAGGCGGCTCAACATGTCCCGTCCCAGGTGGTCGGTGCCCAGAAGATGGAAGCGCTCCTCCTCTGCAGGTGGATTCACCGAGCGGTCCTTGGCGATGCCGATGGAGAATGGGCTGAGGTGGCGCAGCTGCACTTGCCGGTCGTCCGGGTCCTGGGGGGCTACTACGGGGGCAAATATGACCGCCACCATCACGAGTACAATGAAAACCCCAGAGATCAGCGTAATTGGATCGTTTAAGAACGCCTGAACCAATGGTCGCCGCCAGACGGCCGTAACCGGGTTCGCTCTCTGTTCTATTACCGAAGTCCCGTCCCGCGTAGTCGTCATATAGCCCCTTGCATCAAGATCTCAACCCTATCTGAAGCCTGTGTCGATGGAACAATTCCTCCTAAATCCATCTGTCACAGAGCTTGACCCGCAAACCCAGCCTGTTGCCGCTACCGGAAAGAGAATGCTTCGCCCCGAGTTAACCTTTGGCGTACGCTACTTGTATGCGATCCGAGGGTCCAGCCAGGTGTAGATCAGGTCCACCATCAGATTTATCGCCATTACCATCAGCGCGACTACGAAAACCACGGCGGTGATCACCGGCAGGTCCCTGTTATTGATAGAGTCAATCAGCAACTTACCCAGACCGGGCCATCCGAAAATGGTCTCGGTTATGGTGGCGCCATTCATAAAACCGGCAAGCTCGTCTCCCATCAAGGTGACGATGGAGATGGAGGCGTTTTTCAATACGTGGGTGTAAAGCACCGTTGTTTCCCCCAATCCCTTGGCCCGGGCGGTGGCCACATACTGCTTCCCCAACTCGTCGATCATGGTGGCCCTGGTTATCTGAGCGTTCCGGCCCAACACCCGGGGAGACAGCGCGATGGCGGGCAATAGGACGTACTTCCAGCCTTCGGGTCCGAGTCCTCTGAACCCGGATGTGGGCAACAAGTGAAACTCCACGGCTAGTATCAAGATGAGCATGAGGGCCAGCCAGAAGTCGGGGATCGAGATGACAGCAAAGGAAAAAAGATTTACCAGCCGGTCTATCAGCCCCCTTGGACGTCTCGCCGCCAACATGCCGATGGGAATGCCGAGCGACCCAATCGCCCAGGTTACCAGGCCCAGGACAGCGGTGTTGGGTAAGCGGTCGAAAACCAACTCTCGGGCAGGTATTTTGTGGCGGATGGAAACGTCAAAGTCACCCCGCACCATGTTCCAGAAAAAATCACCAAAGCGCACGTGTAGAGGCCGGTCGAACCCGTATTTCGCACGTATCGCGTCGACCACTTCCTGAGAGACTTCGTCCTCCACCAGAAGCGCCACGGGATCACCCAGCACGTTGATGGAGAAGAAGAGCAGAGCCATCAGACCCAGTATGATGAATATCGAATGGCCCAGCCGCCGGAACATGTAGTTACGCAAGGCGTTTCCTCAAACTGCGCCCCGGGGTGCAGTGTGGATCTATTGGCTGCTACTTCGGCACCGGCCTACGGGGTGAAGCGCATGGTGTTGCCCCGAAGCCGGGGAGCGTAGTAAGGTTCCCACTCCATATCCTTGCTGAGGCCATAAACGTACTCCACCTGGAAGAAGGGTATGAAAAACACCTCATCGTAGGCGATATCTAACATCGCTTCCATCGCCTTCCTCCGTTCTGGCCCGGCCGGGGTGGCATTAGCCTCTGCCGCCTGTTTTTGCAGGGCAGCGCGACACACCCGGCTGCCCCTGCTGGAGCAATTCATTCGCGAGTTGTTGAACCGCTGCTGGTCCAGGATCTCATTCGAGGTGGCCACCTCATAAGCGTGGCTGGAGGTAAAGTAAGGCCCTGGCGGATCCCGCCCTTCGCAGTCCAGTGTGTTCTTAAAGTTTTCGTCTATATTATAAAACTGGCCGCATCCCGAATTTTGGACCTCCCGGGCTTTTGCCAAGTCCCCCCAAGAGTTCAACTGGGAGGTGACACCAACATCCCGCCAGTAAGTGACCGTAGCTTCCATGATCTCCAGACCCCGAATGTTAGAGCCCGGCCGGGTATTGACGTCGATCGAGTTGGCCGGGTCGTAGCCGGCTTCCTTGAGTAGCTGCTTGGCCAGTTCCGGGTTGTACTCGCGGACCTTGGAGTTTTCCGGCGTTATACCTACAGTTCCTTCCATGGATATAGCGCCCCAGCATTTGATCCGCTCCTTGAAGAGCGAGTTCAGCAGTCCCTGGCAGTCGATGGCGTGGGCCAGGGCCAGGCGCACTTTCTGCTTCTTCAGCTCCGGGTGAAACACAGTGTCCAGGATCAGGGTGTAGACCTCGGCGGTGGTGCCGCTCACGGCCTTGGGCACCCGCTCTGCTTCCTCGAACCCGATGTCCGCCACCCAATCGGCCTCGCCGGTGGCTACCATGGCCGCCCGAACGGTGGCCTCCGCCCGGTACACATGGGTAATAAACGGGATGCTCGGAGCCTGGGAAAAGAAGTTCTCGTTGGGTAGGTAGTCCGGGTAGGCTTCAAACTTGGTATGAATCCCCGGCTGGTAATCTATGATCCGGTAAGGGCCGAAGGCATTGGTCATTCGGGACCTGTCGCTCTCGGAAGCTGCCTCGAACCACTTGGGGGCCTGGAAATCGGTAAAAATGGCGGTACGGGGGTAGATGGGACAGGGCGCGCCGCATACCACGTCCAAGGTAAACTCGTCGACCACTTCCCCTCTTTTTATGGGGCCGGTCCACGTAATGCTGGCGCTGGGGTTGGTGGGATCTGCGTTGTAATCGATGCCGAACTTAGCGGCTTCAGCGTTCCAGGGCTCGCCGTTGTGGAACTTTACCCCTTCGCGTAACTTAAACCGCCACCGGTCCGGCGCCATCTGCTCATAGCTCTCGAAGCCGGAGAGGAGCACCACCTCAAAATTATTCCTGTCATCAAGCCAGGTGACGTAGTCGCTGACAAAGTCTTGACACCCGATACTGTGGATCTCGGCGCTGCACCCGTCGCTCCAGGCGCCCACGGCGGCGGGTTCCGCCTCGGTTACTACGATGGCCTCGTCTCTGGCCGACTTGGCCGCGACAACGGGAGCCGCGGTAGCCACTGAGTCAGCCGCTGGCGCAGCGGTAGCGGCCGCCGCCCCTGGAACAGTAGTTTCCTGCTGAGCGGGGGCTGCTGCTCCGCCGCAAGCAACGATCACCAGGGTCACCAGCGCAACAAAACCGGTCAACCAATGGGTAAAATGGAGCTTCGAAGATGATTTCATTTCGGTTTCCTAGCCTCCCTAAATCGCAGGGGCGACCCCATGGGCGCCCCATTCTAAAGGCCCGAAGATTCCCTGCCTAAGACTATATTAAGCCAGAAACATCTGTCAAGAGTGATTCGTGATACGCCCTCGAAATAACCAAGAAATCCCAGGCACAAGTGTCCGGTACGCTAATTATTTCGCGAAAGTTTTTTCAAAATGATCCGGTTTCGACGCCAACCTCATAGCCTCCTCTGTTGAATCGGCCGCAGGCCAACGGTTTCATAGATCTGGACAATCCAATGGAGCGGTGTAAAAGGCGGAGGTAAAGTGGACCACCTGGACGGATTGACTGCCTGACATTGTGGCGGTTGAAAAATGTACCGTCCTCTGCCATCCATAGGTTCGAAGTCGTGCTTATGGGTGGTGGGATGGAT